>CAYJUC010000038.1:0-17967 GCA_964372605.1 uncultured bacterium
GTACGGACCGCCTATCTGGCGCGGGAGGCCGGGTTGGGGGAGATGGTGAAGCTGGAGGTCATCGGCGACCAGCGGACCCTTTTCCCCGACGCGCAAGGGCTCCTGGAGGCCACGAAGATCCTGGCCCGCGAGGGATTCATCGTGCTCCCTTACGCGAATGATGATCCGGTGCTGGCCCAGCGGCTCGTGGACGCGGGCGCCGCCGCGGTGATGCCGCTGGGCGCCCCCATCGGCTCGGGCCTCGGCCTCAGAAACCCGTACAACATCAAGATCATCCTCGAGTACAGCACGGTCCCGGTCATCGTGGACGCCGGAGTCGGCATCGCCTCCGATGCCGCCATCGCCATGGAGCTGGGCTGTGACGGGGTCCTCATGAACACCGCCATCGCCGGCGCCAAGGATCCGGTCGCCATGGCACAGGCCATGCGGCTCGCCGTGGAGGCGGGCCGGCTGGCGTTCAAGGCCGGACGGATCCCGAAGAAGCTCTACGCCACGGCCTCGTCTCCGATCGAGGGGATCCCGGAGTGGGGACCCACCACGTAGAATACTCGGAGGGGGGCACGCCCCCCTTCCGAGTCTCCCCCCAGGGTTGCGCGGGCGAAGCCCGCACTCGAACAGGAACTCAGCATGAGCTCTCCCACAAGGCATGTAGATTTTTCCTTGTATCTGGTGACTGACCGGAGCCAGACGCGAGGACACCCTCTCAGCTTGGTGGTCGAGCAGTGCCTGGAGGCCGGACTCCGGGCGCTTCAAGTTAGAGAAAAAGACCTCCCGGCCCTGGAGCTTCTGGAGCTGGCTCTCCCGCTCTACGGGCTCACACAGAAATTCGGAGCAAAGCTCTTCATCAATGACCGGGTGGACGTGGCCCTGGCCATCGGAGCCGAGGGGATTCAGCGAACCCACGACTCGCTTCCGACCTCCGCCATCCGCATGGTGGCGGGGGCAGAGAAGTTGATCGGCGTCTCCGTCCATAGCCTCGAAGAAGCCCGGACCGCGCAGGCCGATGGCGCCGACTTTGTGGTCTTCGGCCCGGTCTATGACACTCCCTCCAAGCGGCCTTACGGTCCACCTCAGGGACTGGAACCGCTGGCCCGGTGCGCGAGGGCGGTATCGATCCCGGTGTTCGCCATCGGCGGGATCACTCCTGAGCGGGTCTCGACAGTCAAGGCTGCCGGCGCCCGCGGCGTCGCGGTCATCAGCGCGATCATCGCGGCGGAGCGGCCGGGGCACGTCACCAAAGCTTTCCTCGACGCGCTGGGGTCCGCCTGATGGGAACGCGGCCCGATGTGCTCGTCGTCGGGGGCGGATTGATCGGCTGTGGCGCGGCGTACGAGCTGGCGAAGGCGGGGCTCACTGTGGCCGTGGTGGAGCGCGGCACTCCCGGCTGCGAGGCCTCCGGCGCGGGGGCGGGGATGCTCGCCCCCCAGGCGGAAAGCTCCGCGGCCGGCCCCTGGCTTGGCCTGGCGCTCGCCAGCAAGGCGCTCTACCCCGACCTGGCCGCCGAGCTCCGCGACCGGACCGGCGTGGACGTGGAGTACCAGACCGGTGGCAACCTCGTCTGTTTCCTGGATGAGGGCGATGAAGCGGTGGGTCGCGCCGCCCACGCCTGGCAAGCGGAGAGCGGCCTGAAAGCGGAGCTCTTGAGTCCAGAGGATGCCCGTCGTCTGGAACCGGATCTCTCCCCAGCGCTCCGGGGCGCGCTCTTCTTCCCGGAAGACCACTGGGTCAACAACCCGAGGCTCGTTTCCGCGCTCGCCCAGGCCGCCACTCTCGAAGGGGTGGAGTTCATCCAGGCAGAGGTGAGCGGGCTCCTTCGAAAAGGCGACCGTGTGGTCGGCGTCTCCACGGCGGAGTCGAATCTCATGGCCGGCGGGGTGCTGCTTGCAGCCGGCGCGTGGAGCGGTCAGCTTGCCGCCACCGCGGGCCTCGCGCTTCCCGTTGTTCCGGTGCGAGGCCAGATGCTCTGCCTGGAGGGGGTCCCGCGCCGGCTGCATCATCTCCTCCATCTGAAGGAGCACTACCTGGTTCCCCGCGCCAACGGCGAGATCCTGATCGGCTCGTCCATGGAGTGGGTGGGCTTCGTCAAGCAGGTGACCGCCGAGCAGATCCACGCATTTCTCCAGGCCGCCATTGGCCTGGTTCCGCGCCTGGGAAGTCTTCCCATCAAAGCCGTGTGGGCGGGGTTCCGTCCATGGGCTCCGGACGGGCGGCCGGTGATCGGCCCCTGGCCTTGGGTAGACGGGCTCTTCGTCTCGACCGGCCACGGGAGGAACGGGATCCTCCTCACCCCGATCACGTCTCGCCTGCTGCGCGAGCTGATCGTGGGCGGCACGCCACCGCTCGACCTCACCCCCTTCCTTCCCGACCGCTTCCTGAAATAATCCGCTCCCCATCTCGGGCCTTTGTCGCCAGAAGCGTTGACGGCCATTCTTAATTCTGGCTATACTTCTGGCCAGAATACAAAGGAGGGAAATGATGCGCTTCGCCAGCGTAGCGGAAGTTAAAAACCAGTTGTCTGTGTTTCTGGCCCAGGCTCAAAAAAGGAAAGAGCCGATCGTCGTGACCCATCACGGGAAGCCATACGCTCTGATCCAGCCAATCTCGGAGAGAGACTTGGAGCGCCTCGTCGAAGATCGACTCCGGGATGTCTGGAAAGGGGAGGGCGATGCCCTCTACGACTACCTTTAAACGAGGGCATGTGGAGGTGGTCGATGTTCCATTTTCGAATCACTCGGGTATGAAGCCGCGGCTGGCGCTGGTCATCAGCGCCGAGACATTTCATCGAAACGTACCGGACGTGATCGTTTGTCCGATCAGCAGCCAACCTCGGTATTATCGCCGTTCCGGTCCGGGCGATCATCCTCTCCGAGAATGGCGCGCCTCAGGGCTCCGCCATCCCAGCACCGTCAGGATCTCGAAAGTGCTGGCGGTGGACCAACAGATCATCAGAAGGGTTCTGGGCCATATTTCTGGACCCGACTTGGACCGGGTTGAGGCAGGTTTGCGACAAGCCCTCGGTCTTGCGTGAGCTTGGCGAGGCAAGGAACTTCCTCGTTTCCGGGTTCAGCATGTCTCCGGTGAGAAAGAAGCGTCTGGTAAGATGACAGTGTCATGTACGGGAAAGTGGGGGCGGAGTTCCCGCAGCGCATTGTCTGCCTGACGGCAGAGACCGCGGAGATCGTGGCTCTGCTCGGCGCTGGCGAGCGGGTGGTGGGAGTGCCGGGGACGGCCCGCCATCCTCCCGAGGTGAGGGAGAAGGCGAAGGTGGGAGGGTTCACCACGTTCAGGGTCGATAAGATTCTGGCGCTCGAGCCCGAGCTTGTTCTGGCCTTCTCCGACCTCCAGGGGGGGGTGGTGAAAGAGCTGATCGAGTCGGGAGTCCCGGTCTTCGCCACCAATCAACGGAGCTTCGACGACATCCTCCGAACCGTCCTGATGATCGGAGGACTGATCGGCAAAGAGCCCGAGGCGCGGGCGCTGATCCAGGACATGCGGGACGAAACGCGCCAGGTCCGTGAGTTCTCCAGCGTCTGGCCTGACCGGCCCCGCGTCTACTTCGAGGAGTGGGACGATCCGCCCATCAGCGGAATTCGGTGGGTCTCCGACCTCATCGAGATCGCGGGGGGGCGGGACATCTTCCCCGAGTTGAAGGAGCGCGGCCGGGCTTCCGAGCGGGTGGTGGATCTCTCCGAGGTGGTCCGGCGGGACCCCCAGATCATCGTCGCCTCCTGGTGCGGGAAAAGGCTGGACCCCGAGAGGGTCAGGGCGCGGCCCGGGTGGGACCGCCTCGAAGCGGTGCGGGACAACCGGATCCACGAGATCGACGGCCTCGACATCCTGGCCCCCGGCCCCTCGGTGATGCGCGGCCTCCGCCAGCTTCACGAGATCATCCAGACCTTCATCACCTCCTCTTGAGCAGGTCCCCTCACCCTGACCCTCTCCCCCGTCGGGGTGAGGGAATTCTGATTCACAAACACCTATAAAATAAGAACAATTCGCCTTGGCCTCCCGCGAAAAAAAATGCGGAGGCCCCCCCGAGGGCATGGTACGATTGGAATCCTCCAAGAACCCCCGGTAACGGAGCCCCTATGATCCAGGACATTGCCCAACCTGAGCGGTTTTTTGCTGATCGATTCGGGCTGAACGCCTCCCGAATCGAGCGTCTCCTCGGTTCGACCTTGATGGGGCGGGTCGAGGATGCCGATCTCTATCTGGAGTACCGGGTCAATGAAGAGCTGGTTCTCGAAGAGAGCGCGGTCAAGAAAGCCTCCCGCCACGTGAGCCAGGGGGCCGGGGTGCGGGCTCAGTCCGGTGAGCGTACCGGCTACGCCCACACCGACGAGATCACGCTCCCGAACCTGGAAGAGGCCGCCGTGCAGGCCCGGGCCATTGCGGACCGGTCGAGCAGTTCAGCGATCGTCGCGGTCAACCCGAGCCGCCGTCCTCACGATCTCTATCATCTGACTGTCTCTCCCATGGCCGCCGACCTCAGCCGGAAGGTGGACCTCCTCGAGAAGATCGACGCCCGGGCCCGCGCGTCCGACCCGCGCGTCCGCCAGGTCATCGCCTCGCTGGCCAGCGAGGAGCAGATCATTCTCATCGCGACCGCGGCGGGGTGGGTCGTGGGGGACGTTCGCCCGCTCACGCGGTTGAACGTCACGGTCATCGCCGAGGAGGGGGAGAAGCGCGAGATCGGCTCCTACGGCGGCGGCGGGCGCGTGTCGTTCGACTTTTTTCTCGAGGATGACCGGTGGCGGCGCTTCGCGGGAGAGGCGGTCCGCCAGGCAGTGCTCAAGCTCGGGGCGCTGGACGCCCCCGCGGGCTCCCTCACCGTGGTGCTCGGGCCGGGGTGGCCGGGAATCCTGCTCCACGAGGCGATCGGCCACGGCCTCGAGGGCGATTTCAACCGGAAGGAGGTCTCCACGTTTTCCGGGCGTCTGGGCGAGAGGGTCGCCTCGGAGCTGGTTACCGTGGTGGACGACGGGACGCTCCCGAATCGGCGCGGGTCGCTCAATGTGGATGACGAGGGGACCCCGACCGCGCGCAATGTGCTGATCGAGAACGGCATCCTCCGCGGGTACATGCAGGATCGTCAGAACGCCCGCCTCATGGGGATGCGCCCCACCGGAAACGGCCGGCGGGAATCCTTCGCGCATCCCCCCATGCCCAGGATGACCAACACCTTCATGCTGGCCGGTCAGGACGACCCCGAGGAGATCATCCGGTCCGTCCCCTACGGGCTCTACGCCGTGACTTTCGGCGGCGGCCAGGTGGATATCACCAACGGGAAATTCGTCTTTTCCGCCAGCGAGGCCTATCTGATCGAGGACGGGGAGATCACCGCCCCGGTGAAAGGGGCCTCCCTCATCGGGAACGGTCCCGAGATCCTCACCCGGGTCTCGCGGGTCGGCCACGATCTGAAGCTGGACGAGGGCGTGGGCACCTGCGGCAAGGACGGCCAGTCGGTGCCCGTCGGGGTGGGGCTCCCCACGATCCGCGTGGACGGCATCACGGTCGGCGGCACCCAGGTGTAGCCGGGATCGATGCTCGACCTTCTCCGTGACCTCTTGAGCCGGGCTCGAGCGCGGGGCGCCTCGGAAGCCGACGCGTTCCTGACGGAGGAAGAGGAATCCTCGGTCCAGGTGCGCCTCCGCCGGGTGGACACGGTCAAGCATTCCCGGGAGCAGCGTCTGTCGCTCCGCGTCTTTTCGGGGAAGGCTTCGGCCGCAGCCTCCACCTCGGACCTGTCGAGGGCCTCCCTGGAGAAGCTCGTGGACGAGGCCATCGGCCTGGCTCGGATCACCGCTCCGGATCCGCTCGCCGGTCTCCCGGAGCGGGAGAAGCCGGCGGCGACGTCCGCCGACCTCGACCTGTACGATCCCGACGGCCACGGGCTCGCTCCCGAGGAACGGATCGAGCTGGCGCGGCGGGCTGAAGCCGCGGCGCTGGACGCCGATCCGCGCGTGACCAACTCCGAGGGCGCCGAATTCTACGAGCGCCGCGCCACCCACGGGTACGCCACTTCCCACGGCTTCTCAGGGTCTTACCGGACGTCCGGATTCAGCCTGACGGTCTCTCCGGTGGCGTCGTCCAACGGGGAGATGCAGCGGGAGAGCTGGTACAGCATCGCCCGGAAGCGCGCGCGCCTCGACCCGCCGGAGGAGGTGGGGAGGATCGCGGCCCAGCGGGCGCTCCGGCGCCTCGGCGGACGCAAGGTCAAGACCGTGGAGGTGCCCGTGGTCTTCGACCCCGAGACCGCTTCGAGCCTGGTCCGGGCCGTGGCGGGCGCGGTCGCGGGGCCAACCCTCTACCGGCGCGCGTCGTTTCTGCTGAACCGCTTGGGCCAGCGGGTCGCCTCGCCCGCGATCACGATCGTGGACGACGGGACCATCCCGAGCGGCCTGGGCTCCCGCCCCTTCGATGGCGAAGGGCTGGCCACACGGCGCACCGTCCTCGTGGAGCAGGGCGTTCTGGGGAGTTACCTCCTGGACACCTACAGCGGGCGGAAACTCGGCCTCGCGTCCACTCATCATGCCGCGCGGGATGGCGGCGGCGTGGGCGTGTCCACGACCAACTGCTATCTGGCGCCGGGTTCGGCGGCGCCCGAGGAGCTGATCGCCTCGGTGAAGAGCGGTCTCTACGTGACCGAGCTGATCGGCTTCGGCGTCAACATGGTCACGGGGGACTACTCCAGGGGCGCGGTCGGGCTCTGGATCGAGAACGGCGAGCTTGCCTACCCCGTCGAGGAGGTGACCATCGCGGGAAATCTTCTCGAGATGCTCCAGGCCGTCGACGGGGTGGGGAACGATCTGGTTCTTCGCGATCGGACCTCGGCGCCCACGATCAGGGTGGCTCGAATGGTCGTGGCCGGCGAGTAACCCCTCACCCTACCCTCTCCCCCTCAGGGGGAGAGGACAAAGGTGAGGGGGGCAAGGAAAACGGAAAAGGCGCAGGGGAGAAAAAGACGCATGGTCATCGACAGCCACTGTCACCTGCATGATGCCGCCTACGGAGACCTCCGCGAGACGCTGACCCGCGCCGTTGCCCACGAGGTCTGGGGCGTGGTGGCGGTCGGATGCGATCCCGCCACCAACGGAAAGACGCTGGAGGCGTCGGCCAGGTACAAGAAGGCCATCTGGGCGTGCCTCGGATGTCATCCGGAGTGGCCCCTGGACGATCAGGCGGTGGAGCAGGTGGAGGAGCAGGTGGCGACCAACCACGCCCACACCGTGGGCCTGGGAGAGGTGGGGCTCCCCTGGTACAGCCTGGAATCCGCCAGCGACCCGGCGGAGCTCATGGCGCGGGGGCGTGGACGGCTCGATCGCTTTTTGAGCCTCGCGGCGCGCTACGACCTGCCGGTGGCGCTCCACGCCCCCCACGGGGCCGCGGTGAGCGCGCTCCAGCTTCTGCGCCGGCGGGGGATCGAGCGGGCGGTCTTCCACTGGCACAAAGCTCCCGCCGAGGTGACGCGGGAGATCGTGGCGGCCGGGTATTACGTCTCGGTCACCCCCGAGGTGGTCTACCGCCAGCGCGACCGGGAGATGGTCGAGTGGTTGCCGCTAGAGTCCCTGCTCGTGGAGACCGACGGGCCGTGGCCCTACAAGAACGAGTTTTCCGGGCTCAAGACCGAGCCGTGGATGGCCTCGCGGGTGGCGGAGGAGGTGGCCAAGCTCAAACACCTCCCCGTGGACGAGGTCATGTTCCGCCTGGCCGCCAACACCTCGGAGCTCTTCGACCTCGCCCTTGCGTAGGCGCTCAGGACGCCCCTGGGCCGCTTAATCTTTGCTCCTCTCGCGTTCGCGTATGCTCGCGCGTACTGATTCAATGAAGGGCTGCAAGAGTGTCTGAAAATACGCGTCTGCGAACTCCTGCCGAAAGGCGGTCCCGTGGCTGTCACGGACGCACGGAGGGCAGGCTTTCAGCACGGCGCGCTTGTCCAGCTTCACCACCCGGATTCGCGGAAACTGTCCGGCTGTGACTTCGAAGCTCCTCCAGTCCTCCAGCTCGTAGTATGAGTCGCCCTCGTACAGGAAGATAAGCGCCGGGCTGTGTAGCTCTTGTGTCAGTCGGCCGATTTCCTGATATCGCCGGATCTTTATCTCCGCCGATTGCCGAATGAGTTGTCCGTGACAGGTTGGCGCGAACGCGACAACACCGCCGATTCGAGGATATGCGAATGCGGCCGCCTGGAGCGATCCCCATCCCCCGCAGCTCTGCCCGGCCAGGATGATGTTTTCAACCGGGATCTTGTGTTGAGTGTGGAAAAACTCAACCGCCGATTCAATGAAGCTGGCGTGGTCAGCGCGCTCCAGGGATATCGTATTCCGGACTTGCGCGTACAACATGACATCATCATTCTGCGCTTCCGCCATCCGAAGTATCGGTGGAAATGACGCTTTGAAGGTGGTGGCTTTTTCTCTTGAGTACCCGTGGTTGAATATGATCAGTATGGCGCGGTTTGATTGGCGCTCATTGAGGCGCCTGGAAAAGAACTCGCCCTCGACGGGAAATGCGCATGCGGCGCACGTTATAAACAGACCGATGACGCAGGTGATCCGGAAGATCGAAATTGCCAGATGGAGTCCACCCTTTTCTATCGGTCTTGCTCCGGCGTCGAGCACGGTCACGGCATCACCCTGAGAATGCGGTCGTCATCAGGCGCGGGCGATCCGCGGCCGTCGCGGTTATTGGTGGTCACGTACAGGGCGCCGTCGGGTCCGGCGACGACATCGCGCAGCCGGCCCCAGGCGTGGTCCAGAACCGTCGAGAGGCGGGCGGCGCTCAGATCCGGCGTGAACGTCACGCGCAGGAGGCGACGCCCGCCCAGGCCCGCGACGAACAGATCGTCGCCGTGGAACGCGATGCCCGAAGGCGCCCACGTGTCGTTCCCGGATTCGATGACCGGCTCCGCATAACGAGCGTCGCCGCCCCGTCCCTGGACCTCGGGCCAGCCGTAGTTCCTGCCCGGCCGGATGTGATTGACCTCGTCGTGACCCGTCGGGCCGTGCTCTGCCGCGAACAGCCGCCCGGCGCGGTCCCACGCGAGCCCCTGCGGGTTGCGGTGGCCGAGAGAGTAGATCGGCGAGCCGGGAAAGGGGTTGTCCGCCGGCACTGTGCCGTCTGCGTTGAGGCGCAGGATCTTTCCGGCGAGAGAGTCACGCCGTTGCGCCAGGCGCGGCTCGGCGGCGTCGCCCATCGTGATGTAGAGCTTCCCGTCCGGCCCGAATTTCACCCGGCACCCGTCGTGGATCTGCGCCGCCGGCATATCGTCAAGAAGCACGCGCTCGTCGGCCGCCTTCCCGCCGCGGAGCGTGAGCCTCACAACGCGGTTCAGCAACCTGCCGCGCTTCTCCGCGGTGTAGCACGCGTACAGGTGTCCATTACCGGAGAACGCCGGGTCGAGCGCCAGCCCCATGAGCCCGCCCTCGCCCGTCGCCTCCGCCGGGAGGAGGGCGATCGGATCGGGCGCGAGCCGGCCGTCCTTCACGACGCGGATTCGGCCGGGGCGCTCGGTCACGAACAACCGCCCGTCCGGCGCGAAGGCGAGCGCCCACGGAATCTCCAGTCCCGTCGCGACGACCTCCACCCGCGGCTCTGCCCCCAGCGGCGTTGCCGCCGCCAGCAGGACAACCACCAGGGCAAGCGTAGCCCAACGACGGAGAATCGTGCACACGCGGGGGCCCAGAGTCGCGATCAGCATGCACGCTCCACGTCGGAACGCTACCAGGGGCGGATCGCGAGTGTCAAGGCCGCCCGCCGGGGAAGCGTCCCGGGGTTTTCGGCTGGGCGGTTTCTGATATAGTAGAACGGAGATGTCACAAGTTCGCGAGGAGAATCACTGGGCATCGGTGGAGGGGGAGAAGATCTCCCTGGCGCTCCACCTACCGGAGAAAACTCCGGCCTTCTGCGTGGTCGCCTGCCACGGGCTCGGCGCCTCCAAGGCGAGCGACAAGTACCTCCTCCTCGGGCGGGAGTTCCCGCGGCGCGGCTTTGCCCTCTGCCGCTTCGACTTCAGGGGGTGCGGGGAGAGCGACGGCTCGTACGCCGACAGCACGGTGGCCGGGCGGATCCGCGATCTCCAGGCGATGCTGGAGCTCCTGGCGGGCCATCCGTCCCTCGACGGACGGTTCGGGCTCCTCGGCTCGAGCATGGGCGGGTTCGTTGCCCTCTTCGTGGCCAGAGCCGTGCGGGCGCCGATCCCAGTGGTGACGTGGAACTGCCCGGCCACGCTCCGCGGGCTGGAGGAGAGGCGAGAAGGAGACGTGGCGGGACTCGGGTCCGCGTTCTTCGCCGAGCTCCGAACCCGCCAGTACGCGGATGCGGCTTCGGGGATTCCCTGGACGCTAACGATTCAGGGAGACCGGGACGAAGTGGTTCCGCCCGCGCACGGCGATCTTCTCTACGGTCAGGCAGCCAGCCCTCGGCGGCTTGTGATCCTCGAGGGCGCTGATCACCGCCTCACCACCATGGCCCACCGGATGCGGGCGGTGGAGGAGAGCCTTCGCTGGTTCGAGCGATACGTAAGCGCCCAGCCATGATCAACAGAGAACGCCTGGTTTCCGAGTTCCTGGAGCTGGTTCAGATCTCGAGTCTGTCCAAGAAAGAGGGCGCCATCGCCCGGCGGCTCTGCCAGACCCTGGAGGCCATGGGGGCTCAGGTGGAGGTGGACGATGCCGGCCAGAAGGTGGGCGGCGAGACGGGAAACGTCATCGCCCGATTCCCGGGAACGATTCCGTCCGCGCCCCCGCTCCTCCTCTCCGCCCACATGGACACCGTGGTGCCGGGGGAGAACGTGAAACCGATCATCGAGGGAGATGTGGTCAGGACCGACGGCGCCACCGTGCTGGGAGGCGATGACAAGTCCGGGATCGTCGCCATCCTGGAGGCCGTGAGGGTGCTCCGCGAGCGGCAGATCCCCCACGGGGATCTGGAGCTGGTCTTCACGATCTGCGAGGAGCTGGGGCTCCTCGGAGCCAAGCATCTGGACGTCTCGCGGCTTCGCGCCAGGACCGGGCTCGTTCTGGATTCGGACGGAGTGGACGAGCTGGTGACGCGCGCCCCGGCGGCCGACCGGATGGTCTTCACGGTTCACGGCCTCGAAGCCCACGCCGGCGTCTGCCCGGAGAACGGCATCAGCGCCATCAAGGTGGCGGCCGAGGCCATCGCCGCGATGAAGCTCGGCAGGATCGACGCGGAGACCACGGCCAACCTCGGGATCATCCAGGGCGGCGCGGCCAACAATATCGTTCCCAAGCAGGTGGTGGTGCGCGGAGAGGCAAGGAGCCGCAACATGGAGAAGCTTCGCGCCCAAACCGAGCACATGCGCGACTGCTTCCACGAAGCGGCCCGCCGCCACCGGGTGACCCTGAACGGGAAAGAGATCCAGGCCCGCGTCGAGGAGCGGATCGAGCATGACTACGATCTGATGGACCTTCCCGACGACTGCCGGATCGTCCGGCTGGTCGTCGAGGCCGCGAAATCCCTTGGGCGCCTGTGCGCGACCCGCCCCACCGGCGGCGGCTGCGACGCCAACGTGCTGAACGGCAAGGGCCTCCAGGTGGCCAACCTCGGGTGCGGCATGCGCGAGATCCACACGGTGAACGAGTGGCTGGACTTGAAGGACCTGGTTCGCACCGCCGAGTTGGTGCTGGAGATCGTCCGCCTCAACGCCCGAGGGTAGCGCCGCGCCGATAAGCGGTGATCTCTACCTGAGGAAATCAACGGTGAATGAAAAGATCGCTCAGTTCAAGGAGGTCGTGGATCTCTTCCCCGACGACCCGGTGACGCGCATCGGTCTGGCGAGCGCGTACCTGGAGGCGGGGCAGGCCGAGGACGCGATCCGGGAGTTCGAGGAGACGATCCGGCTCAAGCCCGATTACACCGCGGCCCACCGCGGGCTCGGCCGGGCCCTGGAGAAAGCCGGGCGGATCGAGGACGCCAGGGCCGCCTACCGGAAGGGGATCGAGGTGGGCCACGCCACCGGCGATCTCCAGACGATCAAGGAGATGGAAGTGTTTTTGAAGCGGCTGGATCGCGCCTAAGCCGTCCAGTACGTGGTTCTTGTGGAGCGGATCGCGGATCTTCTCCTCGAGCGGGTGGCCCCGCCGGGCGGGAGCGCGCGGCCGCCGCTTCTCTTCGTTCACGGTATGGGGGGAGGAAGCTGGTACTGGGCCAACTACCTGACCGCCTGCGCCGAAGCCGGACGGGAAGCCTGGGCCCTGAACCTCCGCGGACATCATGGGAGCCGCCCGGTTCCGAACCTCGGCCTGGTCAGCGTCCTCGATTACGTCCAGGACGTCCGCGACTGTCTAAGAGTGCTTGGGGAAGTGGTGCTCGTGGGCCATTCTATGGGCGGGCTGGTTGCCCAGAAGGTGGCCGAAGCCGGCGGGGTTCGAGCCGCGGTCCTCCTGACGAGCGCTGCTCCCCGTGGGATCATCGTCCTCCGCTGGCCGGTGATCTCTCGCATATTCCACTATCTCGGCCCCGTCCTTTTCAACCGGCCGCTGGTTCCCGACCGAGCGACCGCCGACGCGATCATCTTCAACATGCTCTCCCCGGCCCAGCGGCGGTGGGCGTTTGATCAGCTTGTGCCCGAGTCCGGCCGGGCCACTCGCGAGCTGGCCTTCGGCCTCATCAGCGTGGACCCGCGGCGGCTCACCTGCCCCCTGTTGGTGGTGGGGACAGAGCGGGATCTGATCACTCCTCCTGTGGTTCAGCGGAAGATCGCCGCCAGATATCGTGCCGCGTATCTGGAGCTGACCGGCCATGGGCACATGCTCATGCTGGAGAACGGCTGGGAACGGCCGCTCAAAGAGATCCTGGACTGGACTGACCGTGTGCCCCGATCGTGAATTTGGTGATCCACTCCGGTTATGATATGGTCCCGGGAGGGCATGTAGATGTTGGATTGGCCGTTGGTTGTCGTGGATGTGGAGACCACCGGACTCTCCCCTCGCTACGGCGACCGCGTTATCGAAATCGGCCTGGTGCGGGCAGAAGGCGGGGTTGAGACGACCTTCGGAAGCCTGGTCAACCCCTGTTATCCCATCTCCCCCGGCGCCATGGCCGTCCACGGGATCACTCAGGCCATGGTCGAGTGGGCTCCTACATTCGGCGAGCTGGCCGGGAGAATCTGGCCTTTCCTGGACGGTGCGATCGTTGTGGCACACAATGCCCCCTTTGATCTCTCCTTCCTCAATACCGAGCGCGGCCGGCTCGGGCTGCCTCCGCTCCAGAACCGGGTGATCGACACGCTGGCACTGGCCCGCCGCCACTTCCAGTTTCCTCGAAATGGCCTGGGCAGGATCGCCGAGGCTCTCGGGATTCCCGCGCCGATCCAGCACCGAGCGCTGGCCGATGCCCGCATCACCCTGGAGGTGCTCGGCCGCTTCGTCGCGGAGCTTCAGGCCTGCGGCATGGCGACTGCGGACGCCCTCTGCTACGAGCCATCCTCCCAATGGAAGAAAGAGCCGGATGGCCTCGCCCTGCCGCCCCCCATCGCCGAGGCCCTGGCTGCGCGGCACCGGCTGGAGCTCCGTTATGTCTCCGCCCAGCAGGTGGAGACGGTGCGGGAGGTGGAGCCGCTGGAGGTCATCCCGCAGGGAGATTACCTCTATCTGCGGGCCTTCTGCCACCTGCGCCGGGACGAGCGGACCTTCCGGCTGGATCGGATCGTTGAAATGATCACGACGGGGGAGGGGGCGCCGTGAGGAGGAGACTTTTGCTGTACGGCGCGCTGATCGCCGGGGTCGGCGCGCTCATCTACGGCGGCTACTGGTGGCGCTACGCCGCCACCCATGTCTGGACCGACGACGCGTACGTCGAAGGGGCGATCGCCGTGGCAAGCAGCAAGGTTCCGGGCCGGATCACGAAACTTCACGTCCGAGACAACCAGCCGGTGCGGGAAGGAGACGTTCTGGCGGAGATCGATCCCCGCGACTATCAGGCAAAGGCTGATCAAGCCCGAGCAGCCATGGCGGGAGCCCTCGCCGACCAGCGGGCCGCTCGCTCCGAGGTGCCGCTGGCCCGCAAGACAACCAGGACCCAGATCGACCACGCCCGCGCTGCGCTGGGGTCTGCGCAGGTCGCGGTTCGGTCGAGCCAGTCTGCCGTTCTGGAGGCGCGAGCCCGCGTGGAGGCCAAGCGGGCGACCATGGCCGCCCTCAAGGCGGATGTGACCGCGGCCCAATCCATTCTCCGGAAGGCCAAACTGGAGCTGGATCGGATGCGGAGGCTCGTGAAGGACGGCTTCGTCTCCCGCCGGGAGTTCGAGCAGGCCGAGTCGGCCTTCGAGACCTCTGAGGCCGGTCTCGAAGCCGCTCAACGCCGGCGCGCCCAGGCCGAGCTGGAGGTCTCCCAGAGCGAGGCGGAACTGCAATCGAGAGTCCTGGCCGTGGAGCAGGCCAAGCAGCGCGTCATGGAAGCGCGAGCGATGCTCGCCCGAGCCGAGGGCCAAGTCCACCAGGTCGCCATCAAAGAAGCCGAGACCAGCCGTGCATCCGCGCGGCTCGAGGCGACCCAGGCCGACCTGGCTTACGCGCTCCTCCAGCTCGAGAACGCGACCATCAAAGCACCTGTCACCGGTGTCGTGTCCAAGAAGAGCGTGGAAGTGGGGCAGATGGTCCAGCCGGGCCAGCCGCTCCTGGCGGTGGTCCCGCTCCACGACGTCTGGGTGGTGGCGAACTTCAAGGAGACCCAGCTCACGCGGGTCCGCCCGGGGATGAAGGCCGCCGTTTCCGTGGACGGGTTTCCCGGGAAGAACTTCTCGGGCACAGTGGAGTCCATCAGCGCCGGCACCGGCTCCCGCTTCTCGCTCCTCCCGCCGGAGAACGCCACGGGCAACTGGGTGAAGGTGGTTCAGCGCGTTCCGGTGAAGATACTCCTGGACCCTCGCGAGTACGGGAACCCCCACACCCTTCGCACGGGGATGTCTGCGGTCGTCACGATCAGAGTAAAATAGCCGATTCCGTCCGGGCCAAGTCACCCAGTGGATCCTGACGCGCCGGTCTCTCCCTCGCTCAAGTGGGCCATCACGGGCGCCATCATGCTGGTGACCACCCTTCAGATCCTGGACAGCACCGTTATCAACGTGGCCCTGCCGCACATCCAGGGGTCAATGTCCGCCAGCGTGGAGGAGGTCACCTGGGTCTTCACCCTGTACCTGGCAGCCACCGCCATTGTTCTTCCTGCCACAGGATGGCTCTCCGGCCTCCTCGGGCGGAAGCGGTTCCTCCTGATTTCCGTGAGCGTGTTTGTCGGAAGCTCCTTTCTCTCGGGCATCGCTCCGAACTTGACAATCCTGATCCTGGCCCGGATCTTCCAGGGGCTCGGCGGAGGCCCGCTGATTCCCCTCTCCCAGGCCATCATGTGGGAGATCTTTCCCCTCAAGGAGCGCGGGATGGCCATGGCGGTCTGGGGGATCGGGGTGATGTTCGGCCCCATCGTGGGGCCCACCCTGGGAGGCTGGATCACCGACAACTGGTCGTGGCGCTGGATCTTCTACATAAACATTCCCATCGGCTTGGCCGGGCTTTTCATGCTGAGCGTCTTCCTGTTTGACCCGCCCTACCTCAAAAGGCCGGAGCGCATCGACGGGTGGGGACTCTGCTTCATGGTTCTCGGGTTCGGGGCCCTCCAGCTTGTTCTGGATCGCGGGGAGCGTGAAGAATGGTTCGCCTCGGATTGGATCGTGGGGCTCAGCGTGCTGGCATGCTCTGCTCTCCTGGCCTTCCTGGTTCGCCAGCTCATCACCGACCACCCGGTGATGGACCTGGGCGTCTTTCGAAACCTGAACTTCGCCCTGAGCACGGCCGTCATCACCATAGTGGCCACGGGCCTCTACTCGGGCATGATCTTGCTGGCCCTCTACGCCCAGACGCTTTTGAGCTACGACGCCTGGACCTCGGGATTGGTGCTGGCGCCGGGCGGGGTGGGGACCTTGTTCTCGCTGGTGCTGGCAGGGTGGCTCGTGAACCGCGTGGATTCCCGGTGGATGCTGGTGTTTGGTGCGGTGACGAACGCGGTGGCGTTCTACGCCATGAGCCAGGCCACGCTGGAAGTGGATTACTGGGGCCTGGCCTGGCCGCGCTTCCTCCATGGATTCGGCATGGCGTTCCTCTTTGTGCCGCTGACCACTCTGGCCTTTGCCACTGTTCACAAGGCGAAGCTCGGCAACGCCACGACGGTCTACAACGTCATCCGGAACATCGGGGGGAGCGTCGGGGTTGCGGTGGTCGCGACTCTCCTGGCCCGCCGAAGCCAGGTCCATCAGGTGACCCTGGTCAGCCACGTGAATCTCTGGGACCCTGAGACCGCGCTCCACCTCCAGCAGTGGACGGACTATTTTCTCCGGCAGGGGGCTGATGGCTTCACCGCTCAGCGCCAGGCCCTGGCCATGCTCTACCGGTCCACGGTGGAGCAGGCGAGGGTGTTGGCCTTCCAGGACGACTTCTGGCTCCTGGCGATCCTTTTCGCCCTGATCCTTGTCGCGATTCCGTTCATGCGCCGGATCTCGATGGAGTTCCCGGGCGATCCGCCGGGTCGTGGGCCCGCTCCAGATTGACCGACGATGAGCGCCCGGCGAGCACCGATTCCGTCTGCGCGTCCACCGGCGTGACCACGTTCATCGATGGCGGGAGCGCCGGGGCCGCCAACTTCGAAGGGATGCGGGAGTTCGTGATCAGCCGGTCGCGCGTCCGGATCCTGGCGTTCCTCAACATCTCGGTCATCGGGCTCACCTATCTCAAGGTCGGGGAGCTGAACCACTTTCCCTACGCCGACCCCGACGCGGCCGCGGAGGTGGCCCGCGCGCATCCGGACCTCATCCTGGGCATCAAGGTGAGAAACCAGATCGAGGTGGTCAAAGACGCCGGACTGGAGCCCCTCCGGCTGGCGCTCCGGGCGGCCCGGATGGCGGGAGAGATCCCGATCATGGTTCACGTGACCAACCCGCCGGTCCCCTTTGACGCCATTCTGGCGCTCCTCCGTCCCGGCGACATCGTGAGCCACTTCCTCCACGGTCGGGGGCACGGCCTTCTCGACGAGGGCGGAAAGGTGAGGGAAGTGGCCCGGGCCGCCATCGAGCAGGAGTTCTACCCGGACACCATCTCCTCGGATCTGTCCAGCGGTGGGTCGGCAGGGGTGGTCAAGGACCTCCCGACCACGCTTTCAAAGTTCTTGAAGCTGGGGATGCCGCTCGTCGAGGTGGTCAGGGCGGCCACGGCGACGCCGGCTCGCGTGATCGGCAGGGAAGGCGAGCTCTTCGAAGACGCCGACGGAAACAGTCTCCGTGGCGGCCTGCGACTCACCCCCTGCCTGACGATCAAAGACGGCCAGCTCTGGTGGAAACGGAGCGGACCGTGATGCTCAGCGGCGAAGCGACCTGATCCGCCGGAGCGGGATTGAGCGGG
Organism: uncultured bacterium; assembly: GCA_964372605.1. Lineage (GTDB taxonomy): Bacteria > Methylomirabilota > Methylomirabilia > Rokubacteriales > CSP1-6 > CAYJUC01. The sequence continues at coordinate 17,409 of CAYJUC010000038.1, forward strand.
TCAAGAAAAGGAGGCGATCCCATGGGGAATGTCACGTACACTTCGCGGGTCCGCATCGAGCGGGTTCGGGGGCCGCTCCGGAGGGCGTTTCTCCCGGCCGAGCAAGCTCCCGTCCTGTTCGGGGTCCATGGAGCGGTGGCCGAACATTACGGGGTCAACATCGCAGAGCACGAGCCCCACGCGACCACTCTCGATTACATCGTTGCCGCGGCGGGCGGGTGACTCACCGGCACCTTCGGCGGCGCGCTGGAGGCGCGCAAGATCCCCGCGGGCGACGGGCGGCTCCATTCCGAGGTCACGGGGGAGATCGAGACGGAAGACAAGGTGCTCCTGATCAAGCGGATTCACGTCCGCTACCATCTGAAGCTCCGGCGGGATCAGCGCGAGGCGGCCGAGCGCGCGCACGGCCTTCACGCCGACCGCTGCCCGGTAGCCCGCACCCTCAAAGGGTGCGTGGAGATCACCACCGAGCTGGTCCCCGAGGAGGAATGATCGCCCGGCTCAGGCAATCGCCCCGTCCGGCCCGTGGAATCGGTAGCCGCTGCGCGGTCCGAACCGG
>CAYJUC010000039.1:0-17888 GCA_964372605.1 uncultured bacterium
CCATTTTTTAAAGGACGAATGCAAGCTGTCGCTCAGGAGCTTTCATGGATTCGGCCAGGGTGAGGTCGTTAACGCAGTCTTCGTGAGGCAGACCGCTGACATCGGAATGGTCGATGAAGACCCGTTCAGCTCCCATCACAGCCAGCGAGACAAAGCGCAACTGGTTTCTGAAACGAACGATCTGGCACTTTGCCGGCAAGGGAATCGGCACCTCATCATCGTAAAGCCCGACCTCGAAGAGTGTTTCCTGCGCTCAATGCAGCGCGTGAGACTTGATTCCAAGTTGCCTCGCCGCGCTGGAGAGCTACGAGCGCTCCTGAACCTCCCCAACCAGGCTAAGCACAAGTTATTTCTCGAGGAGTTAGTGGCGTTGCATCGGGAATCGAAAACTAGAAAAATAGGGACGTTCGTTACAGAACTGGAAAATATTCTTCGCGGCTTGCTTTGAGCGTCCTACATTCGTAGCGCCAGCTCCACGGCCTCGCCGAGGCTCTGCGCCACCGGGCAGTCGACGTTCCCCCACACCTTGCCCGGGTCCAGCAAGATCGCCCGGAGGCCCGCGCCGCGGGCGCCGAGCACGTCCACGGAGTAGAGGTCCCCGATATAGACCGCCTCGGCCGGACCCACGTTCGCTTGATCCAGCGCCATCCGGAAGATCCGGGGATCGGGCTTCTCCACACCCACCACCGCCGAGTCCAGGATGAAGTCCAGATGACGGGCCAGCCCCAATTCGTCCAGAATCCCCTGGACCGAGCCGTTAGAGTTGGAGATGACCCCCGCCCCGAGACCCGCGGCGCGAAGTCCACCGAGCACGCGCTCGGCCTCGGGGTCCGCCTGGTTCCAGAGCCCGACCGGGCGGTTATAGCTCTTGCGCCATTCGGCAAGGGCCCGGTTCGTCTCCGGGTCGGCGACCCCCAGCTCCTCCAGGAGGTATCGGAAATAGTAGCCCCCCGCAGACTGGCTCTCCGTGGAAGCCCCGGGAGCCAGGTGCGGGTCCAGTCTGACGCGAGCCCGATATTCGGCGCGGGCCACTTCCTCGGGAGCGCGGCGGATGCCGTGGCGGCTGAGCTCGGCCACGATAGCGCCGTAATTTATTCGGAGAAGAGTGTTGCCGGCATCGAAGAAGACGGCGCGCACGGTAAGGGATCGTTCTGGAACTGTCGAGTGTTCCATAGGTGGTGAGATCATTATACGGGAGTTGTCAGCCGCGAACCCGTTCGGGTAGAGTAGCAATGGCTCACGCGAACTCGACAAGGAGTGTGCGTATGCGCATGATCGGATGGAGTGCAGCGGGCCTCCTCGTCGGCCTGACAGCGGCAGCTCAAGCCCAACATCACCCGGGCCAGCAGGGCGTTGCGACAAAGGAGCCCCAGAAGTCGGTCCGGATCACCACGGAGGCGCTCCACAAGGCGGGTGGAGTCCCACCCGGTTGGAAATTCGCCCTCCCCCCGGGCAACCCTGCGGCCGGGCGCAAACTGTTCGCCGACCTCGGCTGCCATTCCTGCCACGAGGTCAAGGGCGAGCAGTTCCCGCCGGCGGAGAAGCCGGACGCCGGGCCCGAGCTGACCGGAATGGGTTCAGCGCATCCGGCGGAGTATCTCGCTGAGGCGATCATCAACCCGAACGTGGTGATCATTGACGAGCCCGGCTTCACCGGACCGGACAGGCTCTCCAAGATGCCCAGCTTCAACGACGACCTGACGGTGACCCAGCTCATTGATCTGGTGGCCTACCTGAAGAGCCTCACCGGCGGCCGCATGCACCACGCCCCAGAGAAGCCGGCCGCCCCGGCGCGCCCGCACGGTCACTGACCCCGAGCCGATGACCCGGAGGCTCTGGATCGGTTGGAGCCTGGTTGGACTGGCGATCGTCGCGTTACCAGGCGTGGCCTGGCCTCATGCCTTCCTGGTCAAGGCCATCCCCGCGCACCGCGCAACGCTCTTCCATTCTCCCAACCGGGTCCAGCTCTGGTTCAACGAGCGGCTTGAGCCGGCGTACTCTACGGTCTCGGTCGTAGACCGGGAGAACCAGCGCGTGGACAGCCAGGACGCGAGGGTCGGCCCCGATGACTCCAAGCTTCTCTCCGTCACGATACCCATGCTCACGCCGGGCACCTACACGATTCGCTTCAGGGTTCTCTCAGTAGACGGCCACGTCGTGGAGAGCGCGTACCCCTTCACGATCCGATCCGATCGGGCCAAGCCGTGACCGGCCTAGGGCTGGCAATCCGGTGGCTTCACCTGGCTGCCGGAATCCTCCTCACCGGCGCCTTCGCGTTCCTCTTCCTGGTCGGGCGCCGCGGCAGCCCCACCATCCAGATTTGGGAGCGGCGCGTCACGGGCTGGAGCAGGTGGGCCGTGGGGATCCTCCTCTGCTCCGGCCTGGCGGTCCTCTCATACCAGGCCATGATCGTCACCGGACGAACCGCCGAAGGCTGGAATCCGGCCACTCTCCTGCGCCTGCTCACCACCACCCAGTTCGGCACGGTCTGGCTCCTCCGTCACGGGTTGCTCCTGCTTCTGGCGGCGCTCATCCTCTTCAGAGAGCGCGAAGAGACCGGGTGGGACTGGGCCGCGTTCAGGGGGGAGGCGCTGCTCATCGGAGGGATCGGGCTCGGTCTCACGGCCTGGGCCGGTCATGCCGCCGCGGTGGAGCCCTGGACCTTCGTCGCGGCCCTGACGGATGCGGTGCACCTAATCGCTGCCTCCGCGTGGCTCGGCGGGCTCGGTCCATTGGCCCTGCTCCTCTGGGCGACGCTCAGGGAGGGGGGCGCCGAGGCTCGGCCGTTCGCGGTGATCGCCACGCGCCGGTTTTCGGCGATGGCCTTCTTCGCCATGTGTGCGCTCGCCGCCACCGGGATCTGGAATAGCTGGAACCAGATCGGAAACTTCCCGAGCCTGGTCGGCACTCTCCACGGCCGACTGCTCCTGATGAAGCTCGCCCTCCTCCTCCCCATCCTCGCCCTGGCCGCAATCAATCGGAGGCGGTTGGTCCCTGCCCTCTCCGGCGAGGTGACGACTACGGGCAGACCCGCCATGGCCCGGCTGGCCCGATTCGTGAGTATCGAGCTTGGGCTCGGGCTCGCGATCCTGCTGGTGGTCGCCGTCATGGTCGTGACCCCTCCGGGTCGCCACATCCAGCCCTCGTGGCCCTTCTCGTTCCGGTTGGTCGCTGAGCCCGACGCGGATTTCCCGGGGGCCAAGTGGCGACTCCTGGTCGGCAGCCAGCTGGCGCTGGTGGGACTCCTGGGACTGATTGCGGCCTGGCTCCTGGAACGGCGACGGCGCCTTGTTCTCGGCGCCGGAGCGATCCTCTTCGTCATCGGCCTCCTGATCGGCCTCCCGCCGCTGGCCATCGACGCCTACCCCACAACCTACCGGCGCACCCCGGTGCCTTACCAGGCCATCTCCATCGCCAACGGGGGCCAGCTATACGCCCAACATTGCGCGACCTGCCACGGGGCCTTCGGATACGGCGATGGGCCCCGGACCCGCGGTCTGCCCAAACCGCCCGCAAATCTGACGGGTCGCAACACCCTCCGGCACACCGCCGGTGATCTCTTCTGGTGGGTCACCAACGGGTTCAGCGGGAGCCCCGAGCATGCGTTCAAGCGGCAGCTTCCCGACGAAGAGCGCTGGGACCTGGTCAACTTCGTCAGGACGCTGGGCAGCGCCGACGAGGCGAGGACGCTCACCGGCGTGGTGGAGCCCGACCGCCCCCGGATTGTGGCTCCCGACTTCGCGTTCCAGACCGGGCCTGGGGCGCCGCGAACGCTCAAGGACTGGAGAGGACGACGCGTCGTCCTTCTCGTGCTCTTCACCCTTCCCGAGTCGAGACCGCGCCTCTCGCTGATCGCCCGGAACTATGACATCCTCCAGGCCATGGGAGCCGAGGTCCTCTTGGTCCCCATGGATGAGGGACGGGAGGTCCTCGCGCGCCTCGGCGCCAATCCCCGGATCCTCTTTCCCGTCGCGGTGGAAGGCGGGGCCGAGATCGTCGTCACCTACTCCCTCTTCGGCGGAAACGGCTCCCGACACGGGCCGCCGCCCGCCCACCTGGAATTTCTGATCGACCGGCAGGGATACCTCCGGGCGCGCTGGATGCCCGACGGCAAGGGGTGGACCGAATTCTCCGCGCTTCTGGCCGAGATCCAGCAGCTGAACGAGGAAAAGTCTGTCGCCCCTGTCCCTGACGAGCACGTGCACTAGCCTTCATTATGCGTTGGTAAATAAAGCGGACCAAGGAGAGTCGATTGAGGCTCTGGAAAGCGGTCGTCCTGGTGAACCTGGCGGTGGGGATCGGAGTCCTGATCGGCTATCTCGCGTGGGGGAGAGAAGCGGTCCGCCTCCGCCAGGACGTGGTGAAAGTCCGTCAGGAGGCGCTGGCTGCCCAGGGCGAGCGCCAGTGGACGATCCGGGGGGTGGTGCGGGCCACGATTCCGGAGATCAACGTGCTGGTCCTGACCCACGAGGAGATCCCCGGCTTCATGCCGCCGATGACCATGGGCTTCCGAACCGCCTCGCCGAAGCTCTATGAGAAACTGGAGGCAGGAGATCAGATCCGCTTCACGCTCAAGGGGATTCCCCCCAACGTCACCATCGTGGAGATCGTCCAGGAGGGGAAGTCGTGATATCCTGGCACGAGAGATGCGACGCACGGCACACGCGCGGCGGTCACTGGTGAGATGAGACAATCAGCCTGGACGTTCCTCCTGGCGGCGGGCCTCCTGATAGCCGTCGCTCCCGCGCACGCCGCGACCCTCTACGTGACCAACACCAAATCGAGGACCATCTCCGTTATCGATACCGAAAGTCTCAAGGTCGTCCACACCATCGATCTGGGCGCGGGGAAGCCGAACCGGGTGGTCTTCCACCCGGATGGCAAGACCGCCTGGGTCGTCTATGACAAGAGCAGCGACATCGGCATCGTGGACGCCGAGTCCCGGCGGCTCGTGAAGCGGATCAGGGTGGGCCAGAACCCGTATAACCTGGCCTTTTCTCCCGACGGCCGCTACTGCTACGTCCTCGACTGGCCGGGCCAGGACGAGGTGATCATCTACGACATCCAGGCGGAGCGCGTGGATGGGCGCGTGGAGGTCTCCACCTGGCCGGCCCACGGGCTCTTCACCCCTGACGGCAAAATCTTCTATGTGTCGAGCGAGACGGCGGGGAACGTGGCCGCCATCGACACCAGATCCCGCAAGATCGTCGCGACGGTGTGGACCGGAGGGGACGCCATGGGGCTCACCCTCACCCCCGACGGGAAACTCCTCTACGCCGCCAACGGCGAGGAGCGGAGCCTGACCAAGATCGACACGGCCACAAACGCCCCCATCGGGACCATTTCCCTCCCCGGCATCGTCCACGAGGTGGCGCTGACCCTTGATGGCCAGTTTCTCTACACGACCCTCAGGAAAGCGAACATGGTCGTCGTGGTCCGCCGCTCGGACGAAAAAGTCGTGGCCCAGGTGCCCCAGATGCGCTGGCCCGACCTCATCGTGATGGAGCCCACCGGTCGCTACGCCTTTGTCACCAATCGGCACGCGGACGCCGTGACCGTCATCGACGTCAAGAGCCACAAGCTCATCAAGGCCATTCCGGTGGGGACAGCCCCTCACGGGATGGCGATCCGCCCCCGCTGACCCATGGTATAATTCGCGTCGTATGATCCGGTCCGCCGCGTTCGGGTCGCGTCCTAGGACCCTGCCCCTCCTCAGGCTTCTCGCTGCAAGCTGCTTCCTCGCCTTTCTGGTTGCGCAGTCTCCCCACCTCGTTCACCACTTGTTCGAGCCCGTCCAGAACCAGGGTGACTGCGCCTTCGCTTCCGCTGCCGAGCGCGCTCAGGGGCTCACGGGAGACGTCGTTCCCCTGATCTCCGCGCCAGAGTTGGAGATCGGCGGGCCGTTTTCTGACCACCAGGCGTACCTCGGCGCGACGCTCACGGTTGGCGGCGCCCGGGCGCCTCCGCTCCTCGCCTCCTAGCCTCTTCTCTCTCGTCAACGCCCTCACCCATCCGTTTCCGGGGAGGGGTGTCTCTTGACCTCGTCATGGAGGCGACTATGCGGAAATTTATCTATGTCCTCATGGCATCGAGCATCACGGTTTCTCTGCTTTCTTCAACTCCGGCCCTCGGGCAGAACAGCGCGCCGCGCTCCGAGGTGGAGGCGCTGAGACAGGAGATCCTGAAGCTCCAGGAGCGCTTGGAGAGGATCGAGCAGACGCAGCGACCGGCCGTGACCCCGGTGGCGGCCCAGGCCCAGCCACCCGTAGGCCCGCGTCCCGGCGAGCGGGAGATCTCGCTGGAAAAGGAGAACATCCTGGAGACGATCGGGCTCCCCAAGCCGGAGGTGGCCGGGGCGAAGTTCACCGGTTTTGCCGTCAGCTCGTTCAGCTATAACTCCGGCCTTCAGATCGTCCCCGAGGCTTTCGGCGGGACGCCCGCCCTGGCCGATCCCGGCCGGACCAACTTCCGGTTTGACAAGTTCGGCCTGGGCGTCTCCAAAGTCTTCACCGACTGGCTCTCGGCCGGCGCCGGCATCGAGGTAGAGAGCCACCGCAACCGGCACAGCCACATCATCAGGGACGGAAGCCGCGGCTGCCCGAGAGGTGATGTCTGCGAACGGTTCGGGGCCGAGGCCGCGTCCATAGAGGTCAACCTGGACCGCTTCAACCTGACGGGGATCGCGCCGGTCGGGAATGGCGTGAGCCTTTCGCTCGGTCGGTTCGATGTCCCCTTCGGCATCGAGCGGCACGATGAGAACCTCCTCCTCACGGCCACCACTTCTGACGTCTTCCGGTTCGGCCGCCCCCAGAAGATGACCGGCTTCCAGGCGGCGTACTCCTTCGCGCCCTGGCTCGACGCGACCGCCTGGGTCGTGAACCGCTGGGAGTCCGAGACGACCGAGGATGACTTCAACGACATCAACCAGGGCAAGTCCGGCGGTGGCCGCATTGGCTTTTCACCCTTCCCGCGCGAAGGCCTACTGAATTTCGGCCTCGGCGGGTGGTACGGCTCGGAGCGGGGCACTTCAAAGGACCGCCACAAGAAGCGCTGGGTCCTCGACGGTGATTTCACCTGGAGCCCCACGTCCCGCCTCTTCGTTGCAGGAGAGGCGGTCTACGGAGGCGAGGTATCTATAGAGACGCTGCGGCAGGTGGGGGCGCCTGTTCGCGAGGCCACCAGGCTCGACCAGGACGTGAACTGGTGGGGGTTCTACCTTCTGGGCCACTACGACTTCGTCAAGTGGCTGGGCCTCACGTTCCGCTACGGGCTCTTCGACGACACCGATCGCGGCAGGACCGGCGTGGAACAGACCCTGCATTCCTTCACGGTGGCGCCCGTCCTCCATCTCTCCGCCCTGATCCCCGACCTCCGTCCCATGGGGGTCACTGTCCCGCGGACCCGCCACCCGTTTCACTGGGTAGACCTCAAGCTCGAATACCGGCTGAACTACTCCACCGACCGCGTGTTCGGGGAAGCCCTACCCGACCACTCACTCCACAACCGGGCGAGCGACAAGAGCCACCAGATCCAGCTTCAGGCGGTGGTGAACTTTTGAGGAGGTGTCAACATGTACGGATGGCAGCTTTCCCGCTTCCCCCTGAGCGCGAAGATTTTCTGCACGCTCTATCTCCTGGGGATCGGGTGCGGGGCCCTGGCCGCCTTCACTCAGACGGCCACGGCTGTAGGGCTTTCCCTCCCGGAGGTGCAGGCGAGCCTCGCTCCCCAGATGCCCATGATGGAAATGCGCGCCGGCCAGATGAGCGCCGAGAAAGAGATCGACGTCGGGCAGATCTCGAGCGCGGCCAAGGTCTGGATCAGGACGCCACTCCTGATCCAGACCAGTCACACCCACCTCTTCGGCCAAACCCTGATCGCCGGGCTCCTGGGGCTGATCTTCCTCTTCTCGTCCCTCGGGGAGTGGAAGAAGGCCACGATTCTCGCCTTGCCGTTCGTCGGCACCCTGATCGACATCGGGGGAATGTGGCTCACCCGCTTCGTCTGGCCGCAGTTTGCAGTGTTGGTCATTACCGGCGGGAGCCTCTTCGCCCTCGGCTACCTATTGATTACGGTCATCTCCCTCTATGAGCTCTGGATCAGAAAGGAGGCGCATGCATGAAACGCGGCGTGATCGCGCAGCTTGTAGGAACATTCGGCCTCGTCGTCCTGGCCGCGGGCTCCGCCCTGGCCCACATCACTCCCCCCGTGGTGCTGGTCTCTGACCGGGATGCGGTGGTGGGGCATCTGGCGGGAGCCCGGAAGTTTTTCATCAGGGAGGTGAGGCTCACTCCGGAGGAACGACAGGCCATCCAGAAGCAGTGGGGCTGGAGTCCCGACGAGGAGTTCTACCGCTTCTATCTCGGACGAGACGACGGGGGTCGGCTCGTGGCCGCCACGATCTTCCTCACCGAGTTCACGATTCACGGTCCTGTCCGGGTGGCGGTGGGAATCGGTCCCGACGGGAAGATAAAGGGGGCAACCGTAGTGGAACTCACGGAAGAAACCTACCCCTGGGTCAAACCATTGATGGACCATGATTTCATCCGGGACTTTGTCGGGCGAGACACTCGGGCGAGTTACGCCGTCGGCGGCCGCCACGCAGGAGCGCACGAGAACATGGGATTGTTTTATGGCCAGGTCGTGGCGACGTTGATCCAGCGGGGCGCGATCCTCTTCGAGGTGAGCATCCTCAAGCGCGGAGGCGCGGCGTGAGAACGCCAAGGAAAGGAGGTGCTGCGAAAAGCGAACTGTCCATGGGGCAACGTTCGGCAGGTGAACCGTAATGAGCCTTGAAAGGAGCATTCCCGTGAAACGAATCGCCATCGCGTTGGTCCTGGTCGCCCTTGTCGCAGCGGCTCCCACCTTCGGGGTCTTCGGAGTGCCTCCCGCATTCGCGGCGACACATGCACACAAGAACCTCCAGGAGGCGCTGGAGCATTTGGAGAAGCACGCCCACGACATGCTGGACGCGGTGAAGGCAGGATACAAGGTAGACCCGAAGGTCGAGCGGGGGATCATGAAGGACACGGAACACGTTGAGGAGATACTCGACAAAGAGCTGGAGAAAGCCAAGAAGATGAAGAAGTAGCCTGGTCCCGGCCCGCGACACGGGGGCGTCGGCCCTTCGACCGGCGCCCCCGTAGAGTTTGCCGCGAGGAATGCGTGTGAAAATGCCACTCCGTGATCATCCTGAGCGCAGGGCGGGGCGAATGGTGGGGGTTGGTGTCCTGCTGGCCCTGCTCTTGTCCGCCCTTTTCATCGAGGGGATCCCGGTCGTCCACGCCCACGCCGCCGACGAGCCGGCAATCTACAACGCGGAGTGCGCCTTCGCGGTGCTGGCGGCTCACGCGGCTGGCGCCCCACTCCCTTCCGCGCATTCCTTCTCAACACCTCTCCCCATTAGGCAGACGCCAGATTTACCCCTTGCTCAAACCCTGTTCTGTCCGTTTCTCTCGTCCGCTGACCCCCGCGCTCCTCCGACCCGCTAGGTCCTTTTCTTCGCCTCAGTAGCTTTCTGACCGCTGCCGGACTCTTCCGTCCGGCCATTCAGCTCATCGACATGGAGGAACACCATGCGCGCATTCGTCGCAGTCGTAGCCGCCTGCGTGGCGCTGGCTCACGGGACAGCCACCGCCCAGGACGCTGAACCATTGCGGAAGGAACTGGCCGAGATGCATAAGCAGCTCGAGACGATGAAAACCGAGTACGAGAAGGCCATCCAGGCTATGGCCGAACGGCTCCGCCGGCTCGAAGCGCGACCGCGGACAGCCGCCACCCAGCCCGTGATCACGCAGGCGCCGGTCGGCGGCCAACCCTCGCTCCAAGAACTGGCCCGGCCTCGAGAGCCGTTCGCACTCTATGAGCGCCGCGGGCCCGGTCAGTTGCTCTTCGACATCGGCATCGTCGCTGATTTCGTGGGGAACGTTGCACAGCGAAACGTCGACAAGGCCAACGCGGGCACCTTTGCCGGACGCGAAAATCGGTTCTTGCCGCGCGAGATCGAGCTCTTGCTCTTCGGCCAGATCGACCCGTATGCTCGCGGCGAGGTGCGCCTGGAGACGGGGGAGAAGTTCGAGGACGGCAGGCGCAAGACCGAGGTCGAGCTGGCAGAGGCAAACCTCACGCTGTTGACGCTGCCTTTCGGTACCCAGCTCAAGCTGGGGCAGATGCGGAACCGCTTCGGCCTCCTCAATCAGTCGCATCGCGAGGCGCTGCCCCAGCCGGACGCCCCGAATGTCCTCTCGCGGTTCTTTGGCGAGGAGGGGCTGGTCGAGAAGGGATTCGAGCTGTCCTGGCTCCCTCCCCTGCCCTTCTACCTGGAGACGCTCGCCGGCGTCTTCAACGGCGACAATGAGACGGCGTTTGGCCGGGGAAGCCTGAAGGCCCCGCTGGCGACAGGCCGCCTGCGGACGTTCTTCGAGCTGGACCGGCTCGGCGCTATCCAGCTCGGCCTCTCGGGGGCCAGTGGCGAGACAGCGGCCCGGCGCCTCAGCACGCTCGCCGGCTTCGACGCCAAGTACAAGCTCACTCCCGAGGGATGGCGGCACCCTCTCTTCACCCTGGCCGGCGAAGCCATCTATTCCAATCGGAACGTCACCGTCACCGACGACGCGGGGGCGGGTGAGAACCGTACCCGTGAGCGGTTCGGCTGGTACGCCTACGGCGAAGTCCAGCCGTGGAAGCGGTGGGCCGGCGGCCTCCGATACGACTCCACCCAGTTCCCGGTGAACCCGGGCCGCGAGTGGGCCGTGGAGCCGTACGTGAGCTTCATGCCTTCGGACTTCCTCCGCTTCCGGCTGGCCCACAAGCACACCGAGCGCTCGCACCGGGACGGCTTCACCGACAACGGCGGCAGCGCCCGGATCGTGGATGAGCTCCTCTTTCAGGCCACCTTCTTCCTCGGCGCCCACCCGGCCCACCCGTTCTAGAGGAGGATGCAAAAATGCGACAACCGATGCTCGTCCTGGTATCGGGCCTTTTCGCCCTCGGCCTGCTGGCCGAAAGCGGGGAGGCTCAAAGCAAGATCCGCGTGGTGGCGTCGCTGCCTGATCTCAAGGTGCTCAGCGAGGCGGTCGGCGGGGATCTCGTGGAGGTCGAGTCGCTGGCCCGCGGGGACCAAAACGCTCATGACATCGAGGTCCGACCCAGCCTGATGCTCCGCCTTCGCCGCGCCGATCTCCTGGTCCGAAACGGTCTCGGCCTGGACTTCTGGGCCGAGCCGCTGATCCTGGGTGCCCATAACCCCAAAATCCTCCCCGGCGCGACCGGGTACGTAGACGCCTCCAGCGGAGTGCCGGTCCTGGGGATTCTGACTGGCAAGGTCGATCGCTCCCTCGGCGACGTGCACCCTGAAGGCAATCCGCACTTCACCCTGGACCCCGTCATGGCGCCCATCGTGAGCGCCAACATCGTTGCGGGGCTCAGACGCGTGGCGCCCCAGCATGCGGCCCTGTTCGAGGCCCGTCGAAAGGAGTTTCTCGGGCGCCTTCAAGAGGCCACAGCCCGCTGGCAGAAGCTCCTCGCCCCGTTCAAGGGGACGAAAGTGGTGACCTACCACGACAACCGCCTCTATTTCCTCCAACGCTTTGGTCTCGAGTTGGCCGGAACCGTAGAGGACAAGCCGGGGATCCCACCATCCCCCGGGCACTTGGCCGGCCTGATCCGCGCGATGAAGGAGCAGAAGGTTCGGCTGCTGATCGCAGACCCGTTCTCGGATCGGAAGGTGGCGGAGCTGGTCGCGCGGGAGGGCGGGGCGAAGCTCCTCGTCCTCCCCTCCGCCGTGGGTGGAGTCAAGGGAATCACCTCCTACTTCGACCTGTTCGAGCACCAGGTGCGGGAAATCGCTGAGGCGTTGCAATGAGCGGAGGGCGATATGGCCGGTGACCTGTTCTCGCTGATGTGGGCGCCGTTCCTGATGTGCCTCGTGCTCACGGGCATCTACGCGTACCTGGGGCTGCACGTCATTGCCCGGGAGGTCGTCTTTGTGGACATCGCCCTGGCCCAGCTCGCGGCGCTGGGCGCCACCGGCGCCTTTCTGCTCGGCTTCGAGCTCTCCTCGTGGGTCTCCTACGCCTCCGCTCTCGGCGCCACCCTTATCGGGGCTCTCGTGCTGGCGCTCACCCGGAGCGAGCGGCGGAGCGTCTCTCAAGAAGCGGTGATCGGCGTGGTCTACGCGGTGTCTGCGGCCGGGGCGATACTGGTCCTCGACCGGGCGCCCCACGGGGCCGAGCATCTGAAGGCCATGCTGGTGGGCAACATCCTCACCGTGGGTGGAGCCGATCTCGTGAAGGTCGCGGCGCTCTGCGGCGCGATCGGCGCCTTCCACTGGTGGGCCCGAGCCCCATTCCTTCTGATTTCAACCGACCCGGGTGAAGCGTACCGGCAGAGCCTCAGCGTCCGCCTCTGGGACTTCCTCTTCTATGCCTCCTTCGGACTCGTCGTGACCGGATCCGTGAGGATCGTCGGAATCCTGCTGGTGTTCTCCTACCTCATTGTCCCGGCGCTGGCCGGGCTCGCCTGGGGGACGCGGGTCGGGACGCGCCTGGCGATCGGGTGGAGCCTGGGGGGCGGGGTGAGCGTGATCGGAATGCTGGGGTCAGCCCTCTTCGATCTTCCTACCGGCGCCACTATCGTCTGTGTCTTCGGGCTCGCGCTCCTGATTCTCCGGGCTTGCTCCCTGATCCGTAGGAACGGTACGGCATAGGCGGCGTGCCCGTTAATCGCCGCCGCCGTGCTCGAGGGGCGACCCCGCCGACCGTTCCACGACTAATAGAGACGTGCGCTTCTTGAGGAACCGGAGCACGACGAAGAGTCCTCCGCCGCCCGCCGCCGCGACCGTCCAGACGGGATCGAGATCGAAGACGCCGGTCTCATGAAGATCCTCGGCCACGTCGAGAACCAGGGGCATCACCATGATCAACGCCAGGCCGTAGAACTCGCGCCGCAGGACCACCCTCCACTCAAAGGGCCGGGCCGCGGGCACGGACCGCGAGAGGGCCGGGATGATCGCCGGAACCCTCGCGGCCCACGCGTCGAACGCCGCGCCGAACCGTTGCCGCAGGTACTGCTCCTCGCGCTGCGCGATGCACGCGTAGTAACCGACCGCGAGGACCACCACGAGGGGCGGCGTGATCCACGCATGCGTGAACAGCGAGAGGCCGAGCGCGATGATGGAGTTGGCGAGATAGAGTGGATGCCGCACGACGGAATACGGACCGGTCGTGTTCAGCGATACGGCCTTCTGTTCCCGCGTGTTCCGGCCGGAAGTCCCCGGCGCCGAGACTCCCACGGTGTAGACGCGAATCGCGAATCCGCCGAGCGCCAGCAGAACGCACGCGATTTCCCAGGTCAGGTCGGCGCCGGGAGACCCGAAGGGGTACTGGGACCTGGCGATCGCGACGGCGACGACGGGCAGGAGCAGGAGCGGCAGATAGCTGCGCCACCGAAAAAAGAACTCCCCCACCCGTGGCGCAAGCGCGCGTCCCTCAGCCGTCATCGATGCCACCATAACCCATTTGGCTGGGAATGCGAAATCTTTTACGGGCGGCCGGCCGGCCCAGACCGATGGTCCCATTAAGTTTGACAGCGGTCGAAGCTCCATCTATATTCCACCCGACAACTCGTTTCCTCTGTCGTCAGGCCACTGACCGGGGCGCGTTAGATTGACGGATCACCAGCCGGCCGTAGCAGCCACCCGTTGGAAAACGACCTTTCTCGTCAGCTTCGGAGTCTTCATCGCCCTGGCGCTGGCAGCGGGGCTCTGGGGAGTCCTTCCCGGCGAGCCCCAGCTTTACCACTGGATGCTGGGCTGGGCGTCGCCAGGCGTGGTCACGGTGTTCTGGTGGGTGAACGAGCTCCCGAGCAGGTGGGTCGTCGGCCCCGGAACGCTTCTCCTCTTGTGGGCGATCCTGCCAGCTCGGCGACGCTGGTGGCTTTGGGTCGGAGTGATGGTGCTCGCACCGATCTTCGAGGACCTTGCCAAACTCGTGGTGGGACGGCTCCGGCCCGAGGGGCCTGCGTCCGGGTTCCCGAGCGGCCACGTCACCGCGGCCGCCGCCTTCTTTCCGATGGCAGCTTACCTGGTCGGCAAAGCGGTCATGAACCGGCGAGCGCGTATCGGGCTCTGGCTCGTCGCCGCGGCGCTGGTGTTGTTGGTCGGGATCGCTCGCATCCTGCTCCGTGCCCACTGGCCCGCCGACGTCCTGGGCGGAGCAGGCCTGGGGTTCGCCTGCATGGCCTTCGCCGCCTGGTGGAACGAGCGCAACGGTTAGACACTCGGAGGGGGGCGTTGCCCCCCTTCCGAACCTCCCCCCTGGGGGGTTGCGCGGGCCAAGCCCGCGCTCGAACTCGCCATAGTCTGTCGGTGAGGTCGGACATGGGCGGAGGCGAAGAAGTCGGGATTTCGGCTGACGCGCGCGGGTGCCGGCCCCGCTCTGCGTCTGGAACGTAATCCGCCCGCCGTGACGCTCCACGACCTTCTTGACGATGCTCAGGCCGAGTCCGGCCCCTCCGGTCTTCCCGGCGGTGACGAAGGGTTCGAAGAGATCTCACCACGCGAAAACTCCAGGAGCTCTTCGATCATGAATGCCATGTGGTTGCCGGCCTCCGTACCGATCCTTGGCCTTGATGAAGTGAATCATCGCGCCTCTCCTTGACAGAACCGAACCCACTCGCATACGATGCGGCATCGTGAAATTTCATCTGTTCATGCTTCCCACCGTCGGCCAGCCTCAAGAACTCGCCCGCGGCATGGCGGGGCAACGCGACGATCTCTACCAGCGGATGCTCGCCGAGATTCGCGACATCGCGCGGCTGGCCGATGAGCTGGGCTACGCGGGAATCGGCTTCACGGAGCATCACTTCCACATCGAAGGGTTCGAATGCTCCACTAACCCGGTCCTGCTGGATCTCTACGTCGCCGCCCAGACCACGCGCCTGCGCGTGGGCCAGCTCGGCATCGTGCTCCCGGCCTCGAACCCGCTCCGCGTGGCCGAGGACATTGCGATCCTCGACCAGATCTCCGGCGGCCGCGCCTATGCGGGGTTCGCGCGCGGCTACCAGGCTCGCTGGGTCAACACCCTGGCCCAGCACATCCATGTCGGGGCCACCCGCTCGGACAAGAGCCTGATGGACCAGATCAACCGGGAGGCGTTCGAGGAAGCCCTCACGATCATCAAGCTGGCGTGGACCCGGGAAACCTTCTGCTACGAAGGGAAGTTCTGGACGATCCCGCCGCCGGACACCCTGTGGCCCATACCGGCCACACGGAAATGGGGCCGGGGCGTGGACGCCCTAGACCGGCTGGTTGAAGTCGGAATCGCGCCCCGGCCCCTCCAGAAACCCCACCCCCCGATCTACGGCCCCTTCGCCTTCAGCATGAGCACGGTGCGCTACTGGGCTCGGGTGGGCGGGATCCCGGTCCTCCTCTCCGGCGACCTGGACTTCTGCAAGGGCCTCTTCACGGTGTACCAGGAGGAGGCGGCTCAGGCGGGACGAGATCTCGGGTGGGGCGAGTCCATCGCCCTGGGCGGGTTCGTCTCCGTGGCTTCCGATCAGGGAGCGGCAGAGAAGTTCGTCGAGCCCTACCGCTTCGCCCACGCAGAATGGTTCACGCCGTTCGGATTCCCCATGGGGCTCGAGCTGATCGGCGACCCGGACTCGATCAGCCGAACGCTCGAGACTTTGCATCGCGCCCTCAACTTCGACGAGTTCTTCATCTGGCTCAACCAGGGCCTCTCCCCGCACGCGCAGGTGATGGACAACCTGGAGCTGTTCGCCGCGAAGGTGATCCCCCGCTTCCGCTGAACCGCCGGGGCGGCTCGCGGCCGAGCGCGTCCCGCCCTCTCGGCTGAAACCCCTCAGGTGACCACTTTCCTGCCCCTGAGGGCCTGAATCTCCGCAGGCGTCATCCCCAGCTCCCGGAGGACCTCGTCGGTGTGCTCGCCGGTGGAGGGGCCGAGGCGGCGGATGGATCCCGGGGTCTCCGACATCTTGATGGCGATGCCGACCTCTCTGACCTTGCCGAGCTCCGGGTGCTCGACCTCCACCATCATCCGGCGGTGGAGCACCTGCGGGTCCTGAAACACCTCCTCCACGTCGTACACCTTCCCGACGCAGACGTCCTGCTTTACCAGGAGGTCAAACCATTCGTCCCGCGTCCGGGTCCGGATGATCGCCGCGATCTCCTCCCTGGCCCGGACTTCCTCGGCGTTGGCCGCGCGCACGAACTGGTCGGGTTTTCGCGCGTGCTTGGCGAATTCCGGGCGACCGATCGCTTTGCAGAAATTTTCCCAGAGCCAAGGCTCGGTGCAGCCGATGGTGAGGAGCTTTCCGTCCTTCGTCTCGTAGACGGCGTAGTAGGGGTAGCTCCCCCCCAGGAACCCGGCGCCACGGCGGGGCGCCAGCCCGTCCGAAAAGAAGAAACGAAGGGTCGGCGTGGCGGCCAGGAGCGACAGCGTGGCATCCAGGTAAGAAATATCCACGCGCTGTCCCTTGCCTGTTCGCTCCCTGGCGAAGAGCGCCAAGACGATGCCGAGGGCGCCGTGGAGGCTCGCGCCGCCGAAATCGGCGACGAGGTTCAGCGGGATCGCCGGCTTCCGATCGGGCTCGCCGATCAGGCCGAGGACTCCCGCCAGAGAGAGGTAGTTGAGGTCGTGGGCGGGAAAGTCCCGATACGGCCCATCCTGGCCGAAACCCGAGAGCGAGCAGTAGACGATCCGCGGGTTGATCTTCCGGACGGTCTCGTAGTCGCCGCCCAGCCGCTTCATGACGCCGGGGCGGAACCCTTCGACGATCACGTCAGCGGTGGCAGCCAGCTTCTGGAAGACGGCCTGACCCTCCGGGGTCTTGAGGTTCAGCGCCAGGCTCCGCTTGTTGCGGTTGAAGTAGGCGAAGACCGCGCGCCGCCGCTCGTCGGGGGTCTCCAACGCGCCGTCGGCGGACGGCGTCTCGATCTTCAGCACGTCGGCCCCCATGTCGGCCAGCAGCATGGTACAGAACTCGCCCGGCGTCACCCGAGCCAGCTCCAGGATTTTGATGCCGTCGAGGATTCCCATGGTCTCGCTCCTATGCGGTCCGGCCGCGAAGGTGCCCGGCATGCCTCCCCGGTCGTCGCCGCCCGGCGGGAGCACCGGATTCCCGGCGTCAGCGGTAAGAGTCGGGAGCCTGCTTCACGGTTTGCCAGAAGACGGGGTCGTGGCCGGGAAAGATCGTGGCCCGGGTGAGGCGCGCAAGCGTCTTGAGGCGCTTGATCGAGTGGAACGCGAGCGTCGGGTTCCAGACGACGCCCGGAGGGTGCTCTCGCTCGATGTGCTCCTGCCAGTAGCAGGAGTCGCCGGCCAGGATGACCGGCCCGGTCTCGGGAAGCTCGATGAACAGGGACTGGTGGCCGGGCGTGTGGCCGTCGGAGCGGAGGATCGTCACGCCCGGAACCAGCTCGGCGTCGCCGTCGATGAAGCGCCAGCTGTAGCCGGGGAGGTCAAAATTCTTCCGGTAGTAGAAGGAAGCGAAGAACGCGGCCGGGTAGCTGGCGTAGGCGTACTCATCCTGCTGGACGATCAGCTCGGACTTGGGGAAGAGCGAAGCGCCGCCGGCGTGGTCGAAATGCAGGTGGGAGAGCACCACGGCGTCCACGGAGTCGGGCGTGAGCCCCAGCGCGTCGAGACGGTGAACCAGGAGATCCGCGTCGGTGAAGCGCGCCAGCGGGTCGTTGCGAAGGAGGCCGGGGATCGCGCGGGGGGCGAAGCCGGCGTCGAAGAGGATGGCGGCATCGCCGGTCAGGACAAGGTAACAGGCCACGGGGATCTGGACTTTCTCGTCGGACCGCTCTCCGTAAAACAGCCCGCTCCGCTCGAAGCCGATGAAGCCGTTCTGGAGCGCGTAGAGCGCCT
>CAYJUC010000040.1:0-3227 GCA_964372605.1 uncultured bacterium
TGGCCCGGATGGCCCCGTGCTCAATCGGCAGCTCGTAGGTCTTGCCGGTCCGGTTGTCAGTCACGCTGAGGGTGTCGTTTCGCATGCTGGCCTCCTCTCAGGCTCCTCACTTTCCGTCGACCCCGGTAAACTCCACCGTCACGCGCACCTCCCCCTCTCGAGCCACCGAAATCGGCAGGCGCTTGCTCCCGAGCAGCTCGTGCCAGACCTCCAGGATGTGCGGTCCCGGCGGGAGGCCGGGCAGCCGAAACTGGCCGTTCTCATCGCTCACCGCGTAGTAGGGGTGGGCCGCCACGATGATCCAGGCTCGCATGAATCCCGTGCCGTGGATGTCGCACTTGACCTGGACGATCTCGGGATGGCTAAAGGTCACCCGGAGCGGCCGGGCTCGGGCCGCTTGGGCCAGGTTCAGCGACGGGTTCAGCCGGGCCAGCGTGTGGAAGTTGTGGAGGATCCCGTCGCCGTTGAGGACCTCGACGGTTGCCCCAGGAGGGACGACCAGGACGCGCGGGACGAAGGCGCAGCGCCGCTGATCGATCTGGAAGGTGGTGGGAGAGCGCCATCCTTCCATCCGCTCGTGCGCGATGAAGGCCACCGCGTTTTTAATCCCGCCTGGCGCGGAGAGAATGAGCGCCTCGGACTGCCGGGGCTCGGGCCCGCAGACGGCGTGGTCAGCCATCGGGTGAAGAATTTCCAGCGGCGGCGCCTTCCCGGTGAGCGTCACCGCGCCCACAATGTCTCCAGCCTCGGCCGCGCCGAGCCCGAGTATTCCGATGAGAGCGCCGAGGAAGACTACGCGGGTTCGCATGATCACGTCAAACCCGTGAGGTCCATCTCGTGAGCGCGCACCCGGCCGAACCGCGGGCAGTCGTAATAGTGTCCCGCGGTGCAGAACCGCGCCACCTCCTCGTGGGAGGGAATCCTCACCCGCCCGCTGGGCAGCCGGCAGTAGACCGCGGTTGGGAATAACTCGTCCGGACTCCCGGCCCTCCGTCGCCGGAGAAGCGGACACTCTTTTCGCTCGATCGTCAGCGTTTCACCCATGGCATCCCTCCTGTGCTCGACCCAGAAAAAGGCCGGCCGCCGGGCCTCAGCCTTTCCGCGAGGTCTTGGCGGTGAAGACCGCCATCTGGGGCTTCACCTTCTCGCTCTCGCAGGCCGGGCACCGGATCTTGACGCTGGCCCGCTCGGCGAAAGTGAGCGTCAGTTCGAAGCTCTTCTCGCAGCTCTCGCACAAAAACTCGTACCTCGGCATAACCTCCTCCTCATCATCTCAGCCAGCCCGTGACGTCGATCTCCAGGAGGCATCTCTGGCGGTAGCCGGGACAGTCGTCGTAGTGACCGCTCGTGCAGAAGCTGACCACCGTGCCCCGAGAGGGGATCCGCACCCGCCCGGTTGGATGCTTGCAGTAGAGTCCCGTGGGGTACATCCAGATCCAATCGGCGACGACGGGCTGGAGAAAGGGACAGTCCCGCTCTACAGATTCTCCGGACCTTTCCATGGCAACCTCCTCTCGTTCACTCCCGACCGGCTGACCGGAGACCGGCCAGCTCCTGCAGTCTCCGCCAGTTGGCGAGCCGCTCTTCCCGGCCGGCCAGGAGCGCCGGCGACGGGCGCCGTTCAGCGTCGAACTGACGCGCGAAGCGCCCCTCCGTCCCGGCGAAGGTGATGAAGTCGATGACCGCTCCCGTCTTTGGGTCGAGCGCCCAATCCTCCTTGGCAGCGGGGTTCCCCTGGAGCGAAAGCCGCTGGCGGATCGTCTCTCCCTTGCGCGGGTCATGGACAAAGAGCGGAAAGGCCCGTGACTCCACCGCGAGCTCGGCCTGGGCGGCCGCCCGGTCGTCTCCGACACCGTGCTCGGGCTGACAGGTGGTGTAGGCGACGACGACCGCGGGACCGGGGAAGCTGTTGGCGTCCATGATGGCCCGGTAAAAATGGTTGATGTGGGCGGGCGTCGTCTGCGCCACGAAGACCTCCGGGTGCATCAGGCAGAGGAGCGAGAGCTCCTTCCGCCGTTCCTGCTTCCCTGCCACCGCTCGACCGACGGCGGCCATCTTGGCGTCCTGGGCGAGGAACGAGGCGGTGGAGACCTGGCCGCCGGTGTTGGAGTAGACCTGAGTGTCGAGGACGAGCACCTTGATGTCCATCCCCGAGGCCAGCATCCGCGAGAGGGACTGAAAGCCGATGTCGTACATCGCCCCGTCGCCGCCGATGACCCACAGGCGCTTGTCCTGCCAGCCACGCTGATCCCACTTGGCCCGGACCCCCATGGCCACCGCGGGAGCATTCTCGAAGAGCGAGTTGGTCCAGGGAACGAGGAACGGGTTGTATGGATAGGTGGAGCAGAACACCGTGTTGCACCCCGTGGCCGCCACGATGGCAAACCCCTCCGGCCCATACACGAACCCCGTGGCCGCCACCATCATCCGGATCGCCGTCGCCTCCCCGCACCCCATGCAGGAGCCGGCCCCGCCGACATACAAGAGCGCCGACTGCTCGGCCAGCATCATGTCGGCCAGGGCCTTCGCGTTGACGTACTCGTTGGGCGTCGGCCCCACCTGGCGGAAGAAGGCGAAGGCTTGACGGTAGCGCGTGAGCGTGCCCTCGTCCTTCCTGACCATCCTGAGCGCGTGGTAGCCGAGCGCATCGCAGACCCGGACGCACTCCGCGCACCCCTTGCACTTGGTGGGATCGATGAAGATGCCGAAGACGGCCCCCTCGCGGCCTTTCCTGGCCGGCAGTTCGAAGTACTTCCTGGTCTCGACCCAGTGGGAGGCCAGGAAGTCCCGCTCCGCCGGGTTGCCGATCCCCTCGAGCTCCGCGGCGAGATGCGAGGCGGGGATGGCCTTGCCCAGGATGGCGGTGTCGGGGCACTCGGTGACGCAGCTCATGCAGCCGACGCACTTCGCGGCGATGAATTCCGGGATCTCCGTGGAGAGGTATGAGAAGTCTCTGAGCGCCGCCGTTCCCGGAGGGATGAGACTCCTGGCGACCCCGACATCCGCGGGCAGCTCCTGCGACCCGACCCCCTTTTCATAGGCCCCGATGACCCTGGCGTTGAAGTCATCGACGTAGGCTTCCACGTCCAGCGCCAGGACCCCGGCCGAAAGGAACTGGCTCTCGTGAGTCTCCTTGGAGACCCCCGGCTCTTTCCTGCCGATCTCCGGCTCGCCCACCTCGGGCTCAAGGGGGTTCCAGACCAGCTCCTCGCTCATGCCCCGCTCCT
>CAYJUC010000040.1:3327-17855 GCA_964372605.1 uncultured bacterium
CGGCGCACCAGATCGGTGACCGACAGGATGCCGATCGGGCGCTCCCGCTTTCCCTCGGGTTCCGTCACCACCACCCGGTGGATCTTCCGTTCGCGGATCAGGTTGATTGCCTCCTCCACAGAGATCTCCGCCCGGACGCTGATGACCGGGGAGGACATCAGGTGTCGCGCCGCCATGCCCCGCCAGTGTCGGAGATAGGGCTGGACGAAGGTCGCGTTCACCAGGTCGGTGCGAGAGATCACCCCGACCGCGTATCCGGCGTCGTCCACCACCACGAGCGCGCTCACATCGTGGGCCTTCATGCGCTCCGCCACCTCTCCCGCCGGAGTGTCGGGACGGCAGGTGATCACGCCCGCGTGCATCCAGTCTCGAACCAGCGTGTCAGCCACAGCGCCCTCCGCTTCCCGCAAGCTCGACCGGCGCCATCACCTCGGGGGGAATCTCTATGACCTCCTGAAAGCCGCGGCGGACCGCCCTCAGATTCTCGTGCACCACCGCCTCGCCGCGTTTGCCAAAGAATCTCCGGAGGGAACGCTCCACGCCCTGGAAGACCTCCGCCTCCGAGAGGCGCCGCTCACGGAGGAACGGCGTGGCCCGGAGAAAGACGCCAAGGAGCACGATCCCCTGCATCCGCTGTTGAAGCTCCGTCCGAGTGGAGACCTCGCGGGCGATCTTCACCGTGTCCAGAGCGAGAACCCGGATGCGCTTTTGGACGATCAGCCGGCGGGCGGACTCGGGGATGTCGGCCCAGATGGCCGCCGGCTCCGTCCTGGCGCTTTGGACGAAGACCATTCCCTCTTCTGCGATGCCGGCCAGCGGGTTCCCCAGACGGAAGGCATTGATGTCGTTGAGAGGCACGAAGTCCACGCGGGTCAGCTCCGAGTGGGTCTGGATCGGGCCCTCGGCCACGGTGAGGTAGTAGGTGGTGGGGAGCCCTTTCTTCTCCGAGCCGTAGAGGGGGTAAGCCTGGACCCGGAGGTGAAAGAGGTCGCCCAGGATCGTCGCGATGACCCGATTCGTCGCCACGGAGCCGAAGCCCCCCACCGAGTGGCCGCGCATGGAGAAGGAGCCCTCGGGTCTCAGGTCAGGATCCTCGTCCCGAGGCAGGGCCAGGGAGTGTGGGATGCCCAGAACGAAGAAACGGGGGCCCCGGCGCTTCATGTTCGCCACGGTCGCGACGAAGTCGCCGGGACGGATGTCCCGACTCCCCAGGCCAGCCGAGCCCGAGAAGATCGCGGGCATCCGAGCGATGGCCGGATAGCCCGGCGCGCCGGTCAGGGCGTCGGCGAAAGCCGCCTTGATCTCCGCCGTCAGCGGGTTGGACTGGGCGGTGGGGTTGTCCATCCGCTCGATGACGGCGATGCTCTGAAGGTGCTTGAGAGCGGAGACGATCTGGGGGCCGGGAAACGGACGGAAGGCCGTCACGTGCAGCGCCCCCACTCGCCACCCCTTCTCGGCCCGCATCCAGTCCACGGTCGCCCTGGCGGTCTCCACCAGGCTCCCCATGCCGACGATGGCGTACTCGGCATCCTCCAGACGGTAGCCCTGCACGAGCCCGTAGCGCCGGCCCGTCAGCTCCCCGTAGCGATCCATCACCTGCTGGAGGATCCCCGGAAGTCTGTCGTAGAAGAAGCGCTGGGCGATCTTGCCCTTCATGTAGGCGTCCTGGTTCTGAACCACGCCCGACATGATGGGCTTGGCGGGGTTCATCAGGTTCCTGAGCCGGGTCATCGCGTAGGGATCGCCGATGAGCTCCCGCATGAGCTCCGGTTCCGGCAGCAGCGCGTTTTCCACCGTGTGGGTGGTGAGGAAGCCGTCCTGCACGGAGAGGAACGGAGTCTCCGACTCCTCAGCGGCCCGGCGCGCGATGAGGGCCAGGTCCCCGGCCGCCTGGGCGTTCGGGGCGAAGAGAATCCCCCAGCCCGTGTCTGCCACGGCCATGACATCGTCGTGGCCGCAGTGGACGTTGAGGGACTGGGAAGTCAGCGCCCGCGCGCCGACGTGAAAGACGGCCGGCAACCGCTTGCCCGCGATCGTGTACAGGACTTCCTTCATCAGCACCAGGCCCTGGCCCGAGGTGAAGTTGGTGACGCGCCCTCCGGCGAGGGCAAACCCCTCGCAGGTGGACGCCGAGGAGTGCTCAGACTCCAGCTCGAGGAAGAAGAGCGGCTCGCCCCACAGGTTTTTCTTCCCGTTGGCCTGGGCCGCCTGGTAGCCGGCGCCCATGGTGGTGGACGGGGTGATCGGGTAGGCGCACGCCCCCTGGGAGATGTGGGTCTCCACCCAGACCACCATTTCCGACCCGTCGGCGGTGGCGGGGATGCCCGGGTAGGGGGAACTGTCAGCCATACCGGAACCTCCGAGGGCTCAGACGAAGAGCGTAACGTCCGCGTCCGCGGCGTAATCCAGGAAGGTCGTCGCCCCCGCGCACCGGGCCTGGGGGATCAGATCCTCCTGTGAGATGCCCATGACGCCCATGGTGGTCGAGCAGGCGAAAAGCTGAACATCGGTTTCGACGCAGAGATCCAGGAATTCCCTGATCGACGGGATTTTCGCTTTGGCCATCCACCCCTTCATCATGGTCGTGGCCATGGCCGTCATTCCCGGGAGTGCCCCCAGGACGTTGGGGACCTTGAGCGCGGGGAGCGCCGGGATCGGGGGCGGCATGGCCGGGTTCCCGATGGGGGACACCTGAAGACGCTCCAGGCGTTCCTTGTGGAGAATGTCCAGGCCGTAGAAGGTGAAGAAAATGCCCACCTCCCAGCCCATCGCCGCCGCGGCGGTGGCCAGGATCAGCGGCGGGTAGGCCTGGTCCAAAGTCCCTTTCGACGCGACCAACGCGAGGCGCTTAGTCTTCTCTCCCATAGCCATCTCCCTGGGTACTCCCTACCTGGTGCGCTTCACCAAAAACCGGTACGTTCCGCCCTCCTGCGTGCTGGCCAGGATCTCGTGGCCCGTTTGAGCCTGGAATGCTTTCATGTCGGGGACTGACCCGGGATCGGTGGCAAGCATCTCCAGCACCTCCCCCACCTGAATCTGCTTGATGGCTCTGGAGAGTCTGATGATCGGGAGGGGGCAGAGCAGCCCGCGGCAGTCCAGGCTCCGCCGCGCTTCGACCGTCGGCATCATCACGCGCTCCCACCGGCGCTCATCGGCTCTTCCGTCTCACCCGTTTCCCTGGACCGAGCAGCTCTTCGACCCAACTGAACGCGGCCACTGCTGTAGGGAGGCCCGACGTGGTGATGGCAAGCAGGATCACATGCTCGATCTCCTGAGGCGTCGCCCCTGCCTCCAGGGCTCGATGGGCATGAGAACGCACAGCGCCCTCGAGACGGCCACCGATGGCCATCCCCAGCTTCACCAGCTCCCGCGTTTTTTGATCAAGGGGCCCCCCTTCGTGAGCCGCTCCACCCAGGCTTTCGTATGCCTCGTACACGCTTCGGTAGCGCTTGCGGAAAATCTCGAAAGCTTTCGGAAGCTTTGCCATGCGTCCCTCCCTTCGCTCACTGCGGGGCAAAGGAGCTGCCGCAGCCGCAGGTCTGGCGGATGTTGGGATTCTGAAAGGTGAACCCACCGGTGAGCCCGCGCTGCGCGTAGTCCAGGGTGGTGCCGTTCAGGTAGAGGTAGCTCTTGGCGTCCACCACGACCGTGACCCCATCTACATCGAAACTCTTATCGTGAGGACCCAGCTCCGTGTCGAACTCGAGGCTATAGGACAAGCCCGAACAGCCTCCCCCGCGAACCCCCATGCGTAAGTAGGCTCCGGTCAGATTCTGAGCTGCCATGAGTCGCTTGACCTCATTCAATGCGGCTTCCGTCAGGGTGATCATTGGTATCCTCCACTCCCGAGACGGGACGGCGCGACCTCCCGCGCCGGATGTTGTCTGAGAAACCGTGAGTCCTCAGGCGCTGGCGCCTGTCCTCGCAGGCGGCGGGCCACCTCGCGGGCGGCCAGGATCCCCGAGGCCGAGGACTGCACCAGCCCCCGGCTCACTCCGCTTCCGTCGCCCACGGCGAAGAGATTCGGCACCGCGGTCTCCATCCGGGAACTCAGCTGGAGCGCGAGCGAGTAGAACTTCACCTCCACCCCGTAGAGGAGCGTGGAGGGATGGTTGACTCCGGGGACGAAATGGTCCATAGCCTCCAGCATCTCGAGGATGTCGGTGAGGTGGCGGTAGGGGAGGGCGAAGGAGAGGTCCCCCGGAGTCGCCTCCTTGAGAGAGGGGACGACGCGCCCGTCATGGATCCGCTCGGGCGTGGAGCGACGGCCGGCTCTCAAATCTCCCAAGCGCTGAACCAGGATCTGGCCGCCGAGGAGGTTGGCCAGGCGTGCCACCGATCTCCCGTAGGCCACGGGCTCGCGGAACGGTTCAGTAAACGTCGTGCTGACCAGGATAGCGAAGTTCGTATTCTCCGTCCGGCGTTCGGAGTAACTATGACCGTTCACCGTGGTCACGCCGTCGTACTCCTCCCGGATCACTTCCCCGTACGGGCACATGCAGAAGGTGCGGACCCGGTCATCGAAGGTGCGGGAGGTGTAGCGGAGCTTCGCCTCATAGACCGCCTCGGTCAGGGGTGCCAGGACCGCCGCCGGCAGCTCCACCCGGAGGCCGATGTCTACCGGGTTCATCCCGGTCGAAAGCCCGAGGCGCCGGGACTCTCCGGCAAGCCAGTCTGCTCCGTCGCGCCCCACCGAAAGGATGACAAACGGGGCCGAGTACTGAACCCCGGTGCGGTCCGTGACCCCCTGAACGACCCGGTCCGCCACATTGATACGGGTCACCTCGGCGCCGAAGCGGATTTCGATCCGATCAGACAGAAGATCGCGCATCCGGGCCAGGAGGTCCGGGCAGCGGTCGGTGCCCAGGTGGCGGAGTCGGGTGGGGATCAAGGCGAGGCCGTGGCGAGCCGCGCTCGCCTGGAGCCGGGCCAGCGCCTCCGAATCACCCCCGTACTCCTCCTTCGGCGCTCCGAACTCCAGGTAGCAACGATCCACGTACTCGATGAGCACCAGGAGTTCCTCCCGCGAGAGATAACCTCCCAGAGTGCCGCCAACGTGCGGCGAGAGGTTGAGCTTGCCGTCGCTGAAGGCGCCGGCCCCTCCCCACCCCGACACCCGGGTCCCTACTCCAGCCAGCCGGCTTGGCAGATCCGGCCCCTTTTCAAGGAACAGGATCCGGGCCCTGGTGAGACTGCCGAGCTCCAGGGCCGCGAAGATCCCCGCCGGCCCGGCCCCAACGATGATTACGTCAAACTCAACGGCCATCATGCTCACTTCCCCGGGGTTGCCCCTGCCGCGTTCCGCCAGGTGACCAGGCCGTCCGAGATCAGGGCCCAGCGAGGGAACACTCCCCGGGAGAGGCCGGAGCTGGCCATGACCAGCTCCCGGCAGTCCTTCGGGCAGGTGACCCGGCTCGGATCCTTGAAGGCCGTGCAAGAGGTGACCTCTGACGGGCGCGCGGCCCCCACCGGCAGCAGGAAGTCCACGGTGACCACTCGCTTCGACCAAGGATAGAGGAACGTCTCCCTCACCCGACGGGGAGCGTTTGGAATGAGCGCGGCGGCGATCAGCAGGAGCCCACCGACCCCGATCAGGAGGAGCGGTACCACCAGAAGAGCGACCACAAGTGTTCCGAGCGCCGCTATTGCCCCCACCCCCTCTCAGCGAGACCCGCACACACTACGAGCAGGTCTCACCCATTAACAGTAAAAGCAAGCAGCGTGCCAAAGCCAAATGCTGAAAATCTAAAGGGTTGGAAAACGCCTGGAGATGAGCCTGTCGCTTGAAGGGGACACCTGGGGCACAAGGACCTCAGCCCCGGTCTCACCCGTGGGGCCTTTCAACTCCGCCGCCCTAAAGCAGCGGCGCGACTTTGAGATATTTCTGGAGGAACTCCAGAAGCATCAGGTGTTTCTCGGAATCCCCGATGAGCGCGCGAAGCAGCACGGAAAAGAGCCCTTCGTAGTAGTCCTTCGCCTCGGATCGGAGGCTCTCGTACTCTCTGATGCCATCCCGCTCCAGATGGATGAACCTTTTCACGAGCGCCAGCAGCTCCTCCTTCTCGGCCCCGACGCCCCGGAACACGTCAAGCGCCGCCGGAGAGTGGCGCCAGAAGAGATCTTTCTCCAGTGTGGCGAGCATGGCGCTGACCAACTCGGAGTGCTTCGCCTCGTCGAGCTGGATCAGGTTCAGCACAAATTTGACCATGGAATTTTCGACGTTCTCGATGGTCTCGCGATACTCCTGAAGCGTCCGCCGCTCTCTGTGCTCGTGGTCCTCGAAGTGTTGAAGGATCTGCTCCAACTTCGAGGGCCCTTCCGTGGGCGCCTCGAGCCTGGCGGAGGGCCAGCCCAGATCGCCCACCAGGAGCATCGGGTCAACGTCGCGCGCCATAGCGTTCTCCCGGCGGCGGGTCGTTATCTGCGCTCCCGCCAGGGCGGGGTGGGAAAGAGCGGCTTGCCTTCGGCTACGGAGGACGGCCACACCGTTACCTTCCTCCCGTCTTGCCACTGGTGGAGCACCATCTTGTGGGCGATCTGGAAGCCCCGCTCGTCCACTTGGTAATCGCCAAAGGCGGTGGTGGTCTTAAGCCTCAGGAGCTGCTCACGCATCTTGTCCGAGTCCAGGGAGTTGGCGCGCCTGATCGCCTCCGCATAGATCTGACATGCCCCGTACGCGGCAGCCGAGTGGTAGACAGGTTCCCGGTTCCACATCTTCTCGTAGACCGCCACAAACTCTCGAATGCCTGGGTAGGGAAGATTCCGTTCCCACTGGCTGGAACCGTACACGTACTCGGCGGTCTTCCCCAGGAGCTGATAGAACTCGGGGAGGTCACCCCCCACGGTCACCCCGTACATCCGGGGATTGACATCGAGCTCCCTCATCTGCCGGGTCGTGGCAACCGCATCATCAAAGTAGGAGCCAGCCGCGATCACGTCGGGGTTCAGGGCCTTGAGCTTGACGAGGAGGGCGGAGAAATCGGTGTGCCCCTTCGGGTACGCCTCAGAGAAGACCACCTTCATCCCCTTCTTTTGGGCCAGCTCCATAGTGCCCCTGGCCGCCGCCTTGGCGAAAAGGGTATCCTCGTTGATCACGGCGATGGTCTTCAGGCCCCGCTCGGTGGCCAACTCGACGAACCCCTCCAGGTACACCTCCGCGGGGGAGATGGTCATGAACAGATACTTGAAGCCGCGCTCCCAGATCGAGGTGGTGGCGGCCAGGGAGGCCATCATCACCTTCCTGTACTTCTCGCTCACCGTGGAGGCGGCGTTGGTGATGGGGCTGGAGTAGGGCCCCATGACCAGATCCACCTTGTCCTCGGTGAGGAGCCGCTCGTAGAGCCTGACGGCGGTGCCCGGATCCGATTTGTCGTCGTAGATGACGAACCGCATCTTTCGGCCGAGCAACCCTCCCCTGTCGTTGAGCTCCTTCTCGCAGAGCAGGTACCCCTCCTGCGTGTACTTGCCGGGCTTCGCATACGTCCCGGAGAGCGAGATGGACGCCCCGATCTTCAGCGGCTCCTGAGCCCAGGCCGCACCCGCGCCCGGGCCCAAAAAGAGCAACGCCACCCATACGCACGTAAAGCCGACGATATTTACGCGCTTCATCGTCCCGACCTCCTGACCGCGGTGTCGATCGCGATATCTCCCGGCTTGTCCGCCCGACCGAACACGACCGTCCACTCGTTAGCTTAGGTGTCCGGCGCGCTGTCTAACATCCTTCAAATGCCTCATTTCCATGAGGCGCGCGCACCGGCCTCGTCCCCCCTTGGCTCCGCGTCACCTCCGGGGCAGGACCAGGAATGTTGCCCCCATGGTCGGCGCGTGCGTGGAACACGTCAGCTGGTAAGGGCCAAGTTTTTCCGCGACAAAAGACACCTGGTACTCACGGCCGCGGTTCCAGGTTGTCTTGGGAGTGACCTGACGCCCGTCAGGGGTAGTGACCCACACCTCGTGCTCATCGCCATTGACGAGGAAAGCGGTCAGCTTCACCGTATCGCCCTGGCGCACGATCACGAAGCTCGGAGCGAAGATATAGCTGGACACTTCCCACTTTTGGGGACTCTGCCGGTCGGCCTCGCCGGGGCCCTTGAAGCCGTACCCCTTGGAGAGGTCCGCCGGATTGACGGCAGGCGGCGCGAGCTTGTCGGCTGTCGTCGCGCCCTTTACCTCCATACCTGTCATGAAGATCGTATGGGTTGCGGGCGCGTCCGTCTGACCGAAGCTCTGACCCGCTGCAAGTGAGAGCCCGAATAACGTTGCCCCTGCGAACACTCCCGCCAGTTTCAACACTCCTGTCGTACCCATCGTCTTTTCTCCTTTCCATTATTGCGGAGCGAAGGAGCTCCCGCATCTGCCTGGCATACATCCTTCGCGCTCAGCTACCCACGGACAGCACCCAGGCTCTGGAGCATCTGGCAGGACGGGCAGTACCGGCCCGAGGACTCCCCCGGCCGAGGGCACTCTGAACCTTCCTGAGCATGCTTAGTGGAGCGATGGACGCCCCGCAGCGCTGACAGCGGGCCATCTGATCTTCAACCAGGACCGCTGTGCTCCCGAGTCGGGTGAACTCCAGGCGCCGCTCCATCTTGACTGCCTCCTCAGGGCAGACCCGAACACACGCCTCGCAGGCGACGCACCGGGAATGGTCGAAGAGGAGTCGTGAGAAGTCCTCATCTTCATGGAGAGCGAGGGCATCAGTGGGGCAGCGTTCCGGGCAGGCCCCACAGAGGGTGCAGCGTCCGGCCTGAACCCGCACCATCCCAAAGGGAACGCCGTCGCCGATCAGGGGCGCCGGCGATGCGGACGGCATGAGGTTCTGAAGGATCCCTGCCAGGCTCGGCGCCCCGTTGCCAGTGAGCCCCGCCTTGCTCCGGAGTCGGTGAGGACCCACGGAAGCCATGGCCTCTTCAAACGCCTTGATTCGTCGCTGACTTCCCGCCTCCTCTCTTTTCACGACCAGGAGCCGGTCGGCCCCGATCCCGAAGCGGACGAGCAATTCCCGCGTCAGCGAGCGGGTTTGTTCCCACCGGGCCTGATCGCAGCGATGCCCGCAGCCGGGCAGACAGGGAAGGACGGCAATCCCATCGGCTCCCAGCGTGAAGGCTCGGCCAGGCATCTGGGTGGCCAGGACTGTTCCGGCACCGGTAGCCGCCGAGACCTTCAGGAATGTCCGCCGCGTGATTCCCATTGCCTGATCCCTCCTTGAACGCGGGCGGTTCCCGCTCACGGCTGCCATTTGTACGCAGAGGGCCCGCTTCATTTGCTTTCAAGGGACAGCCATGTGAAAGTTGGTGCAACTGGTGTGCCAG
Organism: uncultured bacterium; assembly: GCA_964372605.1. Lineage (GTDB taxonomy): Bacteria > Methylomirabilota > Methylomirabilia > Rokubacteriales > CSP1-6 > CAYJUC01. The sequence goes on from CAYJUC010000040.1 coordinate 12,639, forward strand.
TGAACGGCGTTGGGAACCCCGGATAAATCCTGACTTTTTACCTGAAGTCGGCGTGTCGGCTGAAGGTTCTGGTGGGGCAGCGTCGCCTCACCAGGTCCAATGAATGTCCCAGTCGCGGACGGCTTCCATGGGACACTCCCCGATCTTCAGAGCCTTGCAGGTACCCGCCCCTCCGGGGGATTTTACCGTGAAGCCCTTGAGGTACTTCTCGGTCTTCCTGATTCGAGGAGATCAAACGGGATAGGTGCCCGGAGGGTGCGCAGGGGTCCAGGGTAGATTCAGCAGCCTGCGGTTGAGAATCAGCGGAGGAGCCGCTGAAGGACGAAGCTGATCACCGCGATCCAAATGGGAACGGCTACGGCGAAGAGCGCTACCATCGTGGTGATCGTCCAGCGGAAGTAGGCCTGCATTTCCAGTCGGATCTGCCCCAGTTCCTGCACGCGAAGCTGGGCGATCTCCTGGCGGATCTGGCCCAGTTCCTGGGTGCGAAGCTGGGCGATCTCCTGGCGGACAGCCGCAAGGCCGGCCTGCATCTCCTGGCGGAGCGCCGCATCGCCGGCATGGATCTCCTGGCGGAGCTGGGCGATCTCTTGGCGGAACTGATCGATCCCCTGGCGGAGGTCGGCTCGAAGCTCACCTAAAGCCTGAGTGAGACCGTCGAGCCGCTTGGAGAGTTCGGTCAAAGCCTCCGCGTCCGGCATGCGCGTAGTCTATCACAGGGCCTTGGGGCGGACGGGGAGGAGGAATAGGGGGCGGACATGGAAAAATCCGGGTCTCAGTCTGGAGCCGGGCTCGGAGGGTGCCGTCGAGGCCCCCTTCGAGTATCTAGCGAGGCTCCGCCTCAGACCGACGAGGCATGTCCACCGGGTCGAGGTGGAGGGCTTTATGTTCTGTCTAACGCCGTTATCGGACTGACTTCTTTGGGGACCAAAAGAGAGCCACGAGGGGAAGGGCGACGCCTACCGCGATAAGCAGTACATTAACCGCCACGCGCAAGTGGAAAGTCCGGCGCGTCTCAATAAAGATACGGACCGCTTCCTCAAAACCGCTGGGCTTGCGCCCGAGAGCTCCGCCAATAGAGGCCGTGAAGACCAGAAAGGCAAAACCCCCCAGCCCGAGGATCAACGCGTAGAGCGTAAGGACTTTCCGCTCCCAGATATGCTTCCCTGCAGCCAGCCGCAAGAAAAGGAACCCTCCCCAGAAGCAGAGTGCGATGAGGGCGGTAAAGATTTTGTTCTGAACAATGGCGCCATGAAGGAATGCCTCAAGCGGCCACTGACGGAATCCGGAGAGGATTGCTAAAAGGATCATGGGGGTACCGATGGCCGCGCCAAACAGCACTACGGCATCTGCGGAATCCTTTAGACGCCGGTGGCGCTCACCGCCGAAGAAGACAATCCAAACCAGAATCAAAGTGGCCAGAGTGGCCAGCACCAGCATGCCGGTTGTCATTTCAACCAGGATGGTATGGATCGCCTTAGCTCGCTCCATTACTCCCTCCTTCTCGCTACAATCACGCTCGCAAGGGCAAGTCCGGCCACAAAAATCACTCCTGAGCCGAGTGTCCAATACCACAGTGGCCTCGACTCTTCACGCAGCTCATGTTCTACCGCGTATCGTCCCAAAAGCTGTGGCGTGTGGCAGGAGGCGCAAGACTGACCCTTCAAGAGGTCGCCAGCACCAGCATGGCGCTGACTTATCAACCACTCCCAGGTCGTCTGGCCTGGGTAGAAAAGAGAAATGGTCAGCCAAGGGATATCCCCCCACGGCGGTTCTGCACCGCTGAACTTTCGCGCCACAAGATCAGCCTCGATTCCCATTCCGAGGCTGAGCGGCAGCGAGACATAGTGCCAGCGGCTCCCGGTGTAGTCCTTGTGCACCGCGAACGCGCTGGTGTAGCGCCTCCGGTCTTTAAGCGCCTTGTCGTCAGGATTTCCTGTATCCAATAGCCGCACCATCTCCACCTCCCATTTGCCGTCACGCCAGACTCCCTTACCCCGGATGTCTCCTCGGCTTCCCTCAGGGATTCTTAAAAGCCGGCGCGGGATCGCATCACCCTCCTTCCACTGGTGGGAGAGATCAAACGGCTTGGCCATCTCTGCCGAGATATAGTAGATGTCCTTCTGACCTAACTTGTGGTTGATGACATTGTCCCAGCGAAGAGCGGAGAAACCGATCTTCGCTGCATCGTACATAAACCTGGGCTGCTTTTTCTCCGCATCCCAGTTATCAGAGAAGGCGCCCTTCCCTGCATCGTCGTTTCTGTAATCCAAAACCCACTGATCATCGGCATAGCCAAGGGGACCGCCGCGGTGGGAGCGCCACATCCAGAGGTCAAGAAAGACACCAGCGTTACGGAGAGCCCCTAGCTCCTCCTCGGACCGAACGCTTCGCCAGTTGCCGCTCTTTCGGGTCTCAGGAATATATTTCCGGACATCCCTTTGCTTTAACTTCCCTCCAACGTACGGGTGTTTCTGCACCTCCTCTGCTTCCGCCTGATTCGAGAGAAAGCGCATCTCCTCGTGGACGGTTACGAAACCTCCTGCAGTATCGAAGTAGCGAACGCTCCCATCATCGAGCAGAAAGCTCACACGGTCCTCATAGAGCTTCTGCGGATGGATTCCTGGGGATGAGCCTTTGCTGGTCACCCACTTGCCTTTCTCGAAGTAGATATAGTCGTGGTAAATGCTTCCTGCCTTGGCCGACCACTCAAAGCGAAGAAAAACCTGCCTGTCGTTGTAGGCAACTTTTACCTTCAGCTCTGTATTGAGCTGCTTGGGGATAGAGAAGTTCTTCCGCTCCTGAGCGTCCACTGAACCGGAAGCTCCCACCACGAAGGCGACAGCAACGAGGGAAATAGCGATCCCTTCTTTCAAGCTCTTTCTTAGTTCATTCAAAATCTCGCGCTCCTTTCTCAGACTGGATTGGACTTCATGATGTCAATTCGTTGGGTAAATCAACGCCCGCGTCAGCTCCTATGCCCCGTTTCAGACCCGCATCTGACTCAACGCCCACGGGTATTTGTCGGCCCAACTCCGGCGGCGCCGCGTGGCCTTTCGCACCGTGGACAATTGCGTAATCGAGGTGGCCGACCCGGCCGTGCTGGCGGAGATCGCGCAGCAATTCGACGCCCGCCTCGTCGAACAGATTGCGCGTCGCTGGCTGGGATGGGTCCCTGACCCGTTGACGGCCGCCGAGCGCGCCGCCGGCTATCCGTGGCGCTTGTCGATTTACCAGGCGGAGTTCAGCGACAACGTCATCTTCCACCGCACCCAAGTGCTCAACCACGTCTACGAGGAATTCCTGCGCGATCATCTGCATCTCGGACGCCCGGACATGCTGAAGGTGGTGTTCGGCCGGCGCATCCAGCGGAACACGCCCGGGACGTTCAAGACGCGGCTGCTCCGGCAGGGGGTCGTGAGCTGCCTCAAGGTTTTCTCCAAGAAGAGCTTCCTCAAGCAGTACAACAAGGGCGGGCGGGTGCTGCGCACCGAGGTGTGCGTCAACGACCCGCGGGACTTTCGAATTGGCCGGAGCCTGGTACACCTGGGGTACCTGGGAACCGTGGCGTATCACGCCATCGGGCGCTTCAAGGCCTTCTCCCACACCGACCTGCGAGCGATGCTGGTCGACCGCTTCGGCGCTGAGGCCTCCGAGGTGACCCCCGCGTGGCTGAGCTCCCAGTTGACCAAGCTGCGCGGCAAGGGCCTGCTGCGCAAGGTCTTGCGTCGGAACTGTTACACGCTGACGGATCGCGGCTATCGCGTCGCGCTGTACTTCACCAAGTTGCACCAGCGGCTCCTCTCGCCCACGCTCGACAGCCTCGATCCCACCCTGCGCTCTGCCCTCATCGCTTCGCCCCATCGCTTTGATCGAGCCCTCGACGATCTCAACGGCGCCTTCGACCACCTCGCCGAGCTGTCCGGGCTGAGCCTTGCGGCATGAAACCCAGAAAAAATTCGCGATTCGATCGCGTTCAGTATTCCTAGGCCACGGCCTGGAGGCCGTACTTCCGGAGCTTGTACCGGAGCGCGCGCTCGCTGATCCCGAGCAGCTCCGCAGCCCGAGTCTGGACCCCGTCCGCCTTGGCCATGGCTTCGCGGAGCATCCGCCGCTCCAGCCCCTCCACCACCGCCGGAAGGCTCGCTTCCTCGAAATCCCCCTGGTCGGGCTCCTTCACGCTGAGGGGGAGATCTTCCCGGCCGATCACCTCGTCTCGGGTGAGGACCACGGCGCGCTCGATCAGGTTCTCCAGCTCCCGGACGTTCCCCGGATAGTCGTAGCGGAGAAGCGCTTCCCGCGCGTCACGGGTGAGCCCCCGGATGACCTTCCCGTTTTTCTCGGCGAACCTCCGCAAAAAATGCTCGATGAAAAGCGGGAGGTCCTCCCGGCGCTCCCTGAGCGGCGGCAGTGTCACGGTGACGACGTTGATGCGGTAGTAGAGGTCGTCGCGAAAGCGGCCCTCCCGCACGAGGGCCTCCAGATCCCGGTGAGTGGCAGCCAGCACCCGGACGTTCACCGTGATCGGCCGGCCGGACCCCACCCGCTCGATCTCCCGCTCCTGGAGGGCCCGGAGGAGCTTTACCTGGAGGTGAAGGGGGAGGTCGCCGATCTCGTCGAGGAATAGACTCCCCCCGTCGGCCAGCTCGAAGCGCCCCTTGCGGGTCGCCACGGCGCCGGTGAAGGCGCCCTTTTCGTGGCCGAACAGCTCCGATTCCATCAGGCTCTCGGGAAGCGCCGCGCAGCTGACCCTGACGAGCGGACCCGCGGCCCGCGGGCTCGCGTAGTGGATCGCTTTGGCGATCAGCTCCTTGCCGGTGCCGCTTTCGCCCCGGATCAGGACCGTGGCGTCGCTCGGCGCGACTCGCCGCACGAGGGAGAGGACTTCCTGCATCCGACCACTTTCGCCGATGATCCCCTCCACCCGGTGGCGCTCCTGCAACGCCTCGCGGAGCTCCAGGTTCTCCCTGAGGAGGCGGTAGCGCTCCCGCGCCTGGTACACGCGGTGCAGCAGCTCGTCGAGATTGAGCGGCTTGGTGAGGTAGTCGTGAGCGCCGGCCTTGATGGCCAGGACGGCGGTCTCGATGGTGCCGTAGGCGGTCATGACGATGACCGGAGTCTCGGGGTTCTGCGCCCGCACCGCCTCGATCAGCTCCAGGCCCGAGAAACCCGGCATCTTCTGGTCCGTCAGGACCAGATCGAACGGCTCCCGGCTGA
>CAYJUC010000041.1:0-17845 GCA_964372605.1 uncultured bacterium
CTCGGAGAACGCTAGCAGGGGGGCCCACTTGCGTCAAGGTGAAGCTCGTAACGGGGAATGGGCGCTCGGCTTGACTTTGCATACCGCGCGTGTTACGGTCGCACAAACGCGTTCGGAGAGCCCGCGGGTGGAGAGTTTTTCTTATCGGAACGGGGAGCTTTACTGCGAGGGCACTCCCCTGCGGGTGATCGCCGACGCCGTCGGCACTCCCACCTACGTCTATTCCCGCCGGGCCGTCCTCGAAAGCTTCAGCGCTTACCATCGAGCCCTCGCCTCCGTCCCCCACGTGATCTGCTACTCTATGAAGGCCAACGGGAACCTCGCCATCCTCGCGCTGCTCGCCCGGGCCGGGTCCGGCGTGGACGTGCTCTCTGGAGGGGAGCTGTTCAGGGCGCTCACCGCCGGGGTGGACCCGAAGAAGGTGGTCTTCGCCGGGGTTGGAAAAGAGCCCGCGGAGATGCGGGAGGCTCTCAAGGCCGGCATCCTGATGTTCAACGTGGAATCGTCGGCCGAGCTGCGGCAGCTCGACCGCGTGGCCCAGGAGCTGGGACTCAGAGCGCCCGTTGCGCTCCGGGTGAACCCCGACGTCGACCCCCAGACACATCCGTATATCTCCACGGGGCTCAAGTCATCCAAGTTCGGAATCCCGATCTCCCAAGCCCTGGCCGAGTACGAGGCCGCCACGCGCCTTCCGGGGATCCTGGTGGTGGGCGTCCACATGCACATCGGCTCCCAGCTCATCAAAATCTCGCCGTATGCCGACAGCCTGTCGCGGGTGGCGGACCTGGTGGAGACGCTCAAGGCCCGCGGCATCCGGATCCGCTACCTGGACGCGGGCGGGGGGCTCGGCATCCGGTACAAAGACGAGACGCCGCCGAGCCAGGCCGACCTGGGATCGGTCCTGCTCCCGTTCGTGGAGCGGCTCGGCGTCACGCTGATCCTCGAACCGGGCCGCTCCATCGTGGGGAACGCCGGCACGCTCCTGACGCGCGTGCTCTACCTCAAGGAGGCCGAAGCCAAGCGGTTCGTCATCGTGGACGCCGCGATGAACGACCTGATCCGGCCGAGCCTGTACGGCGCCTACCACGAGATCCTGCATGTGCGGGCGCCCGACGGGCGTCCGTCCACGGTCGTCGACGTGGTGGGGCCCATCTGCGAGTCGGGCGACTTTCTGGCCCGGGATCGCAAGTTGCCGGGGGCGGCCGAAGGCGACCTCCTGGCGGTGATGTCCGCCGGCGCCTACGGCTTCGCCATGGCATCCAACTACAATGCCCGTCCCAGGGCGGCTGAGGTGCTGGTGGACGGGAGCCGCTACTCCGTTGTCCGACAGCGGGAAACCTACGAGAACATGACCGCGGGCGAATCACTTGCGTAGGGGAAGGAGGAGGGGCGTATGAGGCGAACATTCCAGGGCTCACTCGTGGCGATGGTGACTCCGTTCCGGGACGGCAAAGTTGACGAGCCCAAGCTCCGAGAGCTTGTCCTGTTCCACGTCAAGAACGGCACCGACGGCCTGGTCCCCTGCGGCACCACCGGTGAGTCCCCCACGCTCTCCCACGACGAGCACAAGCGGGTGGTGGAGATCGTCATCGAGGCGGCCGGGGGACGGATCCCGGTCATCGCCGGCACCGGCTCCAACTCCACAGCCGAGGCCATCGAGATGACGCGGCACGCCGAGAAAGCCGGGGCCGCCGGGGCCCTCATCGTCTCGCCCTATTACAACAAGCCGACGCAGGAGGGCCTCTACCAACACTTCAGGGCCATCGCCGAAACGGTGGACCTTCCGATCCTGGTGTACAACATCCAGGGCCGCACCGCGGTCAACGTGGAAACCGACACGCTGGCACGCCTGGCCCGGGACTGCCGGAACATCGTGGGCGTGAAGGAAGCCTCGGGCTCCCTCGAGCAGATGACCCAGGTCGTGCTCGCCTGCGGCCCCGACTTCGCGGTGATTTCCGGTGACGACACCCTCACGCTCCCCTTGCTGGCGATCGGGGGCAAGGGGGTGATCTCCGTGATCGCCAACTTCGTCCCCAAAGAGACCGCGGAGATGGTCCACGCGGCGCTGGAGGGCGACTGGAAACGGGCGCGGGAACTTCACCTGAGGCTCTTCCCGCTCGCCAAGGCCATGTTCATCGAGACCAACCCGATCCCGGTGAAAGAGGCCATGGCGATGCTCGGCATGATCGCCCCCGAGTACCGCCTCCCGCTCTGCCGGATGTCCGAGCCGAATCGCGATCGCCTCGAGAAGGTTCTCGCGCAACATCGCCTCATCAAAGAGATGGTGCCCGTTGTGTCAGCATCTGTGCCGCGTATTGCCGGGTTACATTCGGGGTCCATCTGGACCAGCGAAGACTTTGATGAGCCGTTGCCTGAAGCCTTCTGGGTCGGGAGCGCATGAAGTTATTATTGGATACGCATGCGTTTATCTGGTGGGATAGCGAACCCAACAGAGTATCGCCAGATGCGCTCGCACAATGTCAAAACCGAGCGAACGAGTTGTGGTTAAGCGTTGCCAGCGTTTGGGAAACGCAAATCAAGCTCCAACTCGGCAAGTTGCGGCTCAGCCTGCCGCTGGCGAAACTCATCGAGAGCCAGCAGCAGACAAACGGACTCCAGGTATTGCCGATCACACTGGCTCACGTCTTGGCAATAGAACAGTTGCCTGACCACCACAAAGACCCGTTTGATCGCTTGTTGATTGCTCAAGCGAATGTCGAAGGGGCTGTACTGATCAGCCAGGATCCTCTTTTCGCAAAATATTCCGTCAAGGTGGTTTGGTGAGTGCAGAGGCTAGACAGGGCTATGGCTGATGTGGTGGTGGCCGGCGCGGCCGGTCGGATGGGACGGTGCCTCGTCGGCTGCCTCCGGGATCTGGCCGACCTCGGCCTGGCGGGGGCCCTGGAACGGCCGGGCCACCCGGCCCTGGGGCAGGATGTCGGGGAGGTCGCCGGAGTGGGGCGCATCGGAGTCGCCATCACCGCTGACCCCGGCGCCCTCTTGACGCGCGATCGAATCCTGATCGAGTTCTCGGCGCCGGGGCCCACGCTGGACCACCTGCGACGCGCGGCGCAGACCCGGGCGCGCGCGGTGATCGGCACCACGGGCTTCTCACCCGAGGAGCGCGAGGAGATCGCCGCCCTGGCCCGCCAGATCCCCATCCTCCTCTCCCCCAACATGAGCGTGGGGGTCAACCTGGCCTTCAAGCTCCTCGCTCAGATGGCGACGGCGCTGGGGGACGAGTACGACGTCGAGATCACCGAGATTCACCACCGCTGGAAAACGGACGCTCCGAGCGGCACGGCGCTTCGGATGGCGGAAGCCATCGCCCAGGCGCTGGGCCGGGATCCGCAGCAGGTTCTCGTCTACGGGCGGCGCGGGCTCACCGGCGAGCGGACGGCGAAGGAGATCGGCATCCAGTCCCTCCGCGCGGGCGACGTGGTCGGCGACCACACCGTGGTCTTCGGCGGCCAGGGCGAGCGGCTCGAGTTGACCCACCGCACCGGGAGCCGCGATGCCTTCGCCAGGGGAGCGATCCGGGCGGCCCGGTTCATCGCCACCGCCCCCGCGGGGCTCCATTCCATGCAGGACGTCCTCGGACTCAAATAGCCCCATGCGCATGGAACCGGCGGAGGGCGGTGGGTCTGATAAAATCTTTCTGGAAGGCGTGCGCTTCTATGGCCACCACGGGGTCACCCCGGCCCAACAGGTGGTGGGGGCATGGTTCTCCGTGGACGTGGAGCTCTCCCTGAACCTGGCCCCGGCGGCCCTCTCCGATGACCTGGCCGCCACCGTGGACTACACGGAAGTGGGGCGTCGAATCGTGGAGATCGGAACCAAAGAGCGGGGTAACCTTCTCGAGCGGTTGGGCGGGATGCTGGCGGAGGCGCTCCTCAGAGAGTTCCCCGCGCGGGAAGTGAAAATCCGCATCCGGAAGCTCGACGCGCCCATGGAAGGGATCCCCGGCATCCCCGGGGTGGAGATGACCCGGAGACGATAACGATGGCGCGCGTCTTCTTGAGCCTCGGGGCAAACCAGGGCGACCGGCTGGATCAGCTTAAACGGGCCGTGCAACAACTGAGGGATTCGGCGGAGGTCCGCCTAGTCGAAGCCTCCGGGATTTACGAGACCGAGCCCTGGGAGACCCCTCCCGGACAGGTGGCGGACCGCAGCGCGTGGTTCCTGAACTCTGTGGTGGAGATCGAAACCACCCTTTCCCCCCAGTCCCTGCTCGCGCGGGTTCAGGAGATCGAGCGCTCGTTGGGTCGGCAGCGCTCCGGCATGGCCGATGAGGCTCGACGCTATGAACCCCGCACGATGGACATCGACATCCTCCTCTATGGGACCCTGGTCATCAGCGCGCCCGAAAACCTTCACATTCCCCACCTCCTGATGCACGAGCGCGGCTTCGTCCTGCGGCCCCTGGCCGACCTGGCCCCTGGGCTGGAGCATCCGGTCCTCTACCAGACCATTCTGCAGCTCCTCGAGCAACTGGAGGACGAGCACAACGTGATCCCCTCCGCTCTGCCGTCTCGGTGGTTCGCCACCTGAAGACCCTCGCCGCTCCGGCTCCCGAGCGTTCTTCCCCGCCCGGTTTCCGGCCTCCCGAGTGCTTCGAAGATCGCCCGGCAGCCCGAGTGACGGAGCCGCATGGCTGACCCAGAATTCCACCGGCAGGCCCTGGAGCACCTGGACGCCCTCTACAGCTTGGCCGTCCACCTCGTCCGAAACCACCCCGACGCGGAGGACCTTGTCCAGGAGACCTACCTCCGCGCCTTCCGCTTCGCCAATCGCTTTGAGCCGGGAACCCATTTGAAAGCTTGGCTGTTTCAGATATTGAGGAACACCTTCCTCACCTTCTACCGGCTGCGGCAGCGGGAACCGGCCATGTCGGAGGACGGGGTCTCGGGATGGGGAGCGGCCCCGATGTTTCAGCATGCTCCCCAGGCGGACGGGAGATCCACAGGAGCCCGGGTGGACCTGGAACGCGCGCTCGCGGCGCTCCCGGAGGAATTCCGGACCATCCTCTTCCTGGCCGAGGTGCAGGGGTTCCCGCTGGAGGAGGTGGCCGAGATCATGGACTGCCCGGTCGGGACCGTGAAGTCCCGCCTCTTTCGGGCGAAGGAGCGGCTACGGGCGGTCCTGCCGGACTACAGGGACGAGCTGAAGGGATAGAGTGAGATGAGTGACGAGCTCGAGAATCGGGGGGAAGTGGCGCTGCGCCGACTCCTGACTGAGCAGTTTTCCCGCCACCGTGCCCCCGCCCACCTGCGCGCGGCGATCCTCCGGGCCGCGGCGGCGCCGTCCCCGGGTACCCGCGCCGGCGCCTGGCTCCCCCCTGCCCTGTCAGCGCTCGCCACGGCGTTTCTGATGGTGATGCTCATCATCCCGGCCCTGCCCCGGGCTCAGACAGATCCCCTTCAGGGAGTGGTCGGAGCCGTGCTTTCCGAGCACACGCGTAACTTGATGTGGGGAGAGGCCCGGCCAGACGTGATCCAGGCGACTCTCCCCCGGCTCATGGAGGAGACCGGCATCGGACTCTCCTGGTTTTTCCTCGGCGACGGCGAGGTGGAGCTCACGCGGGCGGATCCGATCTATCTGGACGGGAAGAAAGGGCTGGCCCTCTTCTACCGGGATCCGGAGGGGCACGTGGTCAGCTACCTGGTCCTCTCCCAGGGCCCCTCTGTGCCCGACCGGGGACGAGTGCAGATCAACGGCTTTCGTCCCCTCCTGAGACAGGCCAACGGCTTTTCGCTGTTCGTCTGGAAGCAGCAAGGGCTGATCTGCTTTCTCGTCTCGGACCTCGTCTCCGAATACGACCTCTCCAGATTCCGGGAGTACTTCCTCAAAGTCCGCTTCACCACCGTGCCGTTCCCGATCCGCTGACGGCCCGGCCCGTTCCCCCCTCACCCTCCCCTCTCCCCCTCGAAGGGGGAGAGGATTCAAGGTGAGGGGTAGGTCAGTACGCGTTCCGCTGGCCTAAGCCGTTCAGGAGGGTCAGCCAGAGGATTTTGAGGTCCAGGGCAAGGGACCATCGCTCGATGTAATAGAGGTCGCACCGGATCCGTTCCTCCAGCGACGTGTTCCCCCGCCACCCATTGACCTGAGCCCAGCCCGTGATTCCCGCCTTGACTTTGTGGCGGAGCATGTACCCGGGGATCTTCCGGCGGAACTCCTCGACGAAGACCGGCCGCTCAGGACGGGGTCCCACCAGGCTCATCTCCCCTCTCAGCACATGCCAGAGCTGGGGAAGCTCGTCCAGGCTGAAGCGGCGGAGGAACGCGCCGAACCTCGTGCGCCGGGGATCCTGGGGTCTGGCCCAGACCGGTCCGGACCGCGCCTCGGCGTCCACCGGCATCGTCCGGAACTTCAGCATCCGGAACCGCTGGCCGTCCAACCCCATCCGCTCCTGCCGGTAGAGGACCGGCCCCGGGGAGGTCAGCCTGATAGCAAGAGCCGCGGCGGCCATCACCGGGGAGGCGACCAGCAGCGCCAGCCCCCCCAGGCAGAGATCCATCCCGCGCTTGGCGACGCGACTCCACCCGTAGAGCGGCGATTCTCGGAGGTGGATGAACGGGAGTCCTTCAAACTCCTCGACCCCGCCTCGAAGCGAGCTGAACCGGACGATGTCGGGAACCACGTGGATCGTCACCGGATCGTCCCCGATCTCATTCAAGAGCATCGGAAGCCTGAAGGAATCCTCGTGCGGGATCGCCAGGATCACGTGGTCCACGGGGTGCCGGTCCAGGACCGCGCGCAGGTCGGCGTAACCGCCCAGCCACTTCGTCGAGGGCCCGAACTGCTCCTCGTCATCGCCGACCAGACCGAGGACGTGGATTCCGACATCCGGCCGAAGCTTGAGCCGCTCGATCACCGTGTCCGCCAGCTCCCCGGCCCCGACGACGACGGCGTAGCGGAGGTTGTACCCCTGGCGCCGGGCGACCCGCAGGGCCTCGCGGAAGACGGCCCGCCAGACACTCACCAGCACGATCGAAATGACCCAGAAGTAGACGATGACGAGGCGGGAGTACTCGAAGGAGCGGAAGAAGAACGTCATGGTGGCGACCAGCACCAGGCTGCCGACGGTGGACGCCTTGGCGACGTCCACCCATTCGGAGAAGCGCGATCCCAGGCGGCGGGGGCGGTAGAGATCCAGGGCGCGGAAGGTGACGGCCCACACCACCACGATCGGGCCGAGGAGATAGAGATAGGGCCCGAGCGGCGGCACCTGGTGGTAGACGGGGATCGGGCTCAGGAAGAAGCGCAGGTAGTAGGCAAGCACCCAGCAACCCGCGATGATGACCAGATCGCCGACGAGCGTCAGGTGCTCGAAGAGGCGGGAGTGCACCTTCAGCACCGGCAGAACTCCTCCCAGACCCGGGCCACATAAGCCCCGATTCGCTCCTTGAAGAGCGGACGGTCGAAGGCGCTCGCGTGGGCTCTCAAGGCCTTGGGGTCGAAGCGGTCGGCATTGGCCTCGAACCGGCTGATGGCGTCAACAAGTCCATCCACGGTCTGCTCATGAAAGAAGAGCCCGGTGGGTTCCCCCTGAGCTTCGTCCAGGGGAACCACGGTCTCACGGACGCCGCCCCGGCCGAAGGCGATGACCGGTTTTCCCGAGGCCATCGCCTCGAGCGGGGTGATCCCGAAATCCTCGACGCCCGGAAAGAGGAGGGCCCGGCAGCGGGCGTAGAGCTCCGCCACTTCTCTGTCACCTCGCCAGCCCAAAAACTCCACGGTGGGGCCTGCCATCGCCCGAAGCCGCTTCTCCTTCGGCCCGCTCCCGACGATCACGAGGCGGCGACGGAGGTGGTTCGCCGCCATCACGGCCAGGTCCACCCGCTTGTAGGGGGCCAGGGCCGACACCGCAAGGTAGTAGTCATCGCTCTCCTCGGAGAGGTCGAACCGAGAGAGGTCAACCGGGGGATAGATCACCTCCGCCCGGCGGCCGTAGCAGCGGGCCACGCGCTCCGCCACATGGGATGAGATGGCGACGAAGTGGTGGACGCGACGGCTCGTGGCCACGTCCCACCGCCTGAGCGCCGGGGCCACCAACGGCATGAGGTGTCGCGGCAACCAACCCGCCTGCTCCCCGAAGTAGTCATCGTAGAGGTCCCAGACGTAGCGCATGGGGGTAAAGCAGTAGCAGACGTGCAGGGCCCCCGGCGGCACCCGGATTCCCTTGGCCACGCAATGGCTCGCCGAGAGGATCAGGTCATACCCCGAGAGGTCGAACCGCTCCACCGCCCATGGAAAAAGGGGGAGGAAGGACCGGTAGCGGGCGGCGATGCCGGGAAGGTGCTGGAGGAAGGACGTGGAAATCCGCCGCCGCTCGATGACCGGGGAGACCCGGCCGGGCAGATGGAGCAGCGTGAAGAGATCGGCGTCAGGGTAGAGCTTGCAGAAGACCTCGAGGCACCGCTCCCCACCCCGCATGCCGGTGAGCCAGTCGTGGACGAGCGCCACCCTCACGGGAGCTCACCCCCCAGCGAAGAGCCTGGCGCAGAATTCATGCCGAGATCCTGTTCGAGCGCGGGCTTTGCCCGCGCAACCTTCTTGGGGGGGCGTCCGGGGGGGCCGCCGAGGCCCCTCCGGAGTTATTAGCCCGTGGCCTTGATCCGGCGACGCCAGTACTCGAGCGTATCAAGGAGGGTCTGCTCGAAGGGAATCTCCGGCTCCCAGCCGAGCGCCTTCCGGATCTTCGAGGCGTCGCCGAGGAGATTGGGCACGTCGGAGGGACGAAACCGGGTCGGGTCTTCCTTGATCGTGATCCCGGAAACCCTGGAGTGGCGCAGGAGAAAATCAAGGATCTCCTGGATCGCCCAGCTCCGTCCCGAGCAGAGGTTGTAGACTTCTCCGGGTTCCCCCCGCTCCAGGAGGAGCCAGTAGCCGCGCACGATGTCCCGGACGTCCGAGTAATCACGCCGAGCCGCCAGGTTTCCGACGTAGACCACGGGCTCCCGTAACCCCGCTTCGATCTCCGCAATCTGCCTGGCGAAGTTGGACTCGGCAAATACTTCACCTCGGCGAGGCCCAGTGTTATGGACAAGATTTCGGCCCAGCCCCGCATGAAACACGTGATTTTCGGTCTCAAAATCCCAGACTTCGCCGTCGTACCGCACCTCTTCGATCTTCTTGACGACATCGTCAGGAAGTTCGAGATGACGCCCCCAGTTGGCATGAGCCGGGTCCGCGGAGTTGAGGTTGATGAGATAGTAGGTGCCCGTGGGACGAACCTCCGTGTTCAGGCATATTCGCTGCCGCGTCGTGTTCGCGATCAGATAGCAGAGCCCCAGCACCAGGATCGGCGACTTCGTCTTGAAGCTCTTGAACTCGTACGACCCGTAACCTGCCTTCAACCCATCTCCCTCGTTATAGCCGCGGAGAAACGCCAGCCTCGCGTCTGTGTGAGCGTTGAGGATTGCCCGCGGCACCCGCTTGTTTCCATCCGAGGCGTACACCTGCGGGGAGAGCCAGCTGGCATAAGCCTCGGGCTTGCGCACGGTCAACCGCCACACCCCTCGTGTCCCTTCCACAAAGTACGAGTCTACGCCGAAGTGCTCGATGAGGATCTCGCGGCACCGCTCGAGAGGCTTCCGGTCCTGGTTGTAGACGCGTACTTTGCCGTTGGTGATGCACCCCTCCGCCACGAAGAACCCCAGGAACCACGCGACATCCTCGTGGACGAACATTCCGGAGCTCTCCGGTAGCTCCACCAGCGCTACGCGGTCTCCCACGGAGAGCTGCCCGGCGGAAGCGGGCACGAGTCGCTCCGGGCCTGGCACCATCACGGAATGATCACCGGTTACTTCAACGATGCCCCCGCTGCTGACGAGCCGCAGAACCCGCTGGCCCTCGCGAAGGCGATGACACGAGAGGTGGATGATCTTCGTCCATGCTCCATCGGCCCACACGGAGAGGGGGTGCCTGCGCATGTCCCACACCACTGTGCCGTCGTTCAGCAGTTGACCTCCGAGATAGCCGGTTGGCTTATAGCGTCGAAGTTCACTGATATACTGGATGTCAATCAGCCCGGTGCGGTCGTCGCGCAACAGCACTGGCGTGAAACGGCTCACGCTGTGGTTAAATCCCCGGGCCCGCACGATCGGCAAATGGTAGCTCTTCCAGTACTGGTAGCCCATCAGGTCCTGGGCCACCTTGCTGACCGCATAAGGGGAGAGCGGTCTCAACGGGCTCGTCTCGGTGATGGGAAGCTCGTGATCCAGCGCGTGGCCGTACTCCTCGCTGGACCCGATGACCAGAATCCGGGTGGAGAGGCGCTCGGCGCGGATGGCTTCGAGCAGATTCACCTGGCTGATGACGTTGGTGTGAAAGATCTCGGCCGGTGCCTTCCAGGAGGCTCCGACGAAGCTCTGGGCCGCCAGGTGGACCAGATAGTCCGGGGCGGCGGCTTCCAGCAGTGCTTGGACCGAGGAGAGGTCGCGGAGGTCGGACTCGATGAGGGTGATCCGGGCCCGGAGGTGCTCGATATTCTCGGTCTTGCTCCGCCATCGGATGGACCCGAACACTTCGGCGCCCACCTTCAGCGCGTACTCGGCCAGGTGGCTCCCGACGAACCCGGTGATGCCCGTGATCAGAATGCGCATTCCTGTCAGTCTCCGCTCTCGGGCACATCTCGAACTTGAAACGCCTCCAGTAATCTACCACAGACGCGCGGAAATCGTTCAGGCTTTCGATCCCGCCACCACGACGCGGTAGGAGAAGTGACACCGAGACCCCTCGGAATCGAGAACCCGTTGAAGTGTTCCGGATCAAGCAGACGGGCCATGGGCAGGCTTTTCAAACACCGCGACGATTCGCGTCGCGGCCAGCTTTCGAACCGGGGCGGTCAGCCGCTCCAGGGCGCGCGCGACCCCCACGAGCGCGCCGGGAACCGGGCGGGACCGCTTGAACCCGAAGGTGAAGAGATAGGGAAGGCCGACGAAGGTTTCGGCCCGGATCAGGCTCAACGGGTAGCGGCGGGCTCTGAGGTGCTTGAACAGCGCGAAGGGGATCGCCGCGTTTCCGTCAAAGGCCCGTTTGTTCAAACCGTCGAACGGACGGGCGAGATCCACTCCGAGGCGACATTCCTCGTCATGCAAAAACCTGTAAATGAGGTACGAGAACGGCGTGATCCACGGCTCGAGAACGGCCAGCCGCCCACCCGGGCGGAGCACGCGAATCGCCTCACCGATAAACTCAACGGGAGCGGGGAGGTGGTGGAGAGTATCAACCATGACCAGGGCGCCTATGCTTTCCGTCCAGAACGGGAGCGAACTGGCATCGCACGAGATGTCGACCCAGGGGTTGGGGAGGATGTCCGTCGAGATGAGATGGGGGGCGAATTCCTTGAAGAAGCCGGGCCCGGCTCCGACCTCCACCACTGGCGTGAGTTCCCTCACCTGTTCCAGGAGCTGCCCGAACCACTCATGGTACACGGCGCGGAGTTCGGGGCGGACGGCCCAGATCTCGCGATGCCGGCCGAGAGTCTCCAGATCTGTGGCGGGGGGGGTCATGCGACGAAGAACAATCGAGAGGCCGCGCGGGCCGACATCCTGAGCAGGAGCCAGCCGTCGGCGAAGCGGCTGATATTGGGCGCGCCGTAGGACCGTTCCCGGTACCGCACCGGGATCTCGACGATGCGCAGATTCAGCTTCGCGGCGCCGAAGATCAGGTCGAAATCGCCGTACGGGTCGAATTTCCCGAAGTAGGCGCGGCCGGCTGCGAGGCGCTCGTAATCCTCGCGCCAGATCACTTTCGTCCCGCACAAGCTATCCTTGATGGGCTGCCCGATGAGCACGCTCAGTAGCATCCCGAAGAAGCGGTTCCCCACCAGATTCAGAAAGCGCATGGCCCTGGGGTCCATGGTGTAGACGAGACGAGACCCCATGGCGAAGTCCCCCGCGTTGGATACCATCGCATCGTAGAACTGGCGAAGATCCTGAGGCGCCACGGAAAGGTCCGCGTCCAGTATCATGAGCAACTCTCCGCTGGCGTGGGCAAAGCCCAGGCGGACGGCATCCGCCTTACCCTTGCCGCTCTGAACCAGCACGGTGATATCGCGGTCAGGGTAGGCGGCGGCGACCCGGCGGCATTCTGCCAGCGTCTCGTCCCGTGAGTGCCCCTCGACGAAAATCAGCTCGATATGTGACCCCATGGCGGGCAGCCGTCTCACCACCTGTTCGATGTTCCCCTGCTCATTCCGGCAGGGGCAGATCACGCTCACCCGGGGCCCCCGGTGCGCGGGCCGGACAGCGGGGCGAGCGACGACCCAGTTGGTCCAGACAAACCAGCGCGCTGCCGGCAGATAGGCCAGGAACCGATTGGCCCAGCGGCTGATCACGCCAAGCCGTACGGGCAGCAGGAGGTGCCCGCGGGCCCGCACGGTCTCGAAGCCGGCCAGTCGCAGCAGGTTCCTGACGTCCTCAACGGTGGTCCAGTTGAGGTACGGCATCGGGTACTTCAACCCGAGCCATTCGAGCAGGTGAAGCGCGGGCTGCCAGAGGCGGCTGTACCAGTGAATCACCAGGCGGGTCCGCGGAGAAGAGAGGGTCGCGAGCCGCTCGAAGACACCCCGGATGTCGTAGAGGTATCCAATCAGGTCGGAGAGAATGATGTAGTCAAAGGTCTGCCCCGGCAGTTCCAGCCGCTCGGCGGCCACGTGGTGGAAGGTCAACGCGGGGTGGCGTTCCGAAGCGCGCTTCACCATCTCCTTCGATAGGTCCACCCCCACCCCCGCGGCGGGCTCCAGCGATGCCAGGAGGTCCCCCGTGCCGCACCCTACCTCGAGCACCCGGACCCCGCGGGGGATGTAGTACTTCGCCAGGGACGCGATAGCCCCATGATAGCCCGGGTGGCGCGCCCGCCATCGATCCGCCCTGGACGCATAGTCGTCGAAAAACTCCTCGAACCCGCGCAGGTACTCGTCAAGTCCGGACGGCGGACGCTCGGCGCGCACGTCCCGTACCCAGCGCTTCGGACCCGGCGGCTCAGCGTTCCGCATAAATGAGCAGGGAACCCGCGATCGCGCGGAGCAACGGTACCCGCTCGAGGCGCTCCACCAGCGGCCCCACAACGGAGAGGAGGGATGCCGGGATGGAGGGATGAAGAAAATCGAAGTAGCGGACCGTGAAACGGTCGAAGCCAACCCGGCGTAACACCCGGCTAATGGCGGCGCGAGTGAAGGCCATCTCATCGGGGGAGACGCCGAAGCGCGATTTGAGCGCCTCGCACCTGAACATGAGCCAAACCTGCGGGTTAAGAAGGTTCGGCTCGGAGAAGATCAACCGGCCGCCGGGCCGCAGCGCCCGCCGGACCTCACGGAGCGCCATCTCCACGTCAAGATGATGGAGCACGGAACAACCGTACACCACGTCGAAGGCTCCAGCGGGGAAAGGCAGCGCCTCGGCGTCGCTGCGGACGAAGCGGGCGCCATTCAAGACGCGAGCCCGGGCTTTGGCGAGGAGCTCCGCGGAGAGGTCCAGCGCGACCAGGGAGGCCCCGGCGGGGATCACGCGGCGGGTGAATACTCCCGTTCCGCATCCCAGTTCCAGAACCCGAGTACCGGGCCCGATGCGGGCGGTGGTGAGGAAGAGGCGCGCGCGGCGGGCGGCGCGGACCCGTCCAGCCGGGGAGTCCCACCCCCACACCTCTTCGATGTTCCGCGCGGCGAGATCCCGGTGATGCTCGATCTCGCGGCGCAGACGTTCCTCGGCGGACGTGGAGCGCGCCATGGCTAGCGTCGACCCGTCGTGCCCAGATACCAGCGGGCCGTGCGCTCCAGCCCGACGCCAAGCGGCGTCCGCGCCTTGAAGCCGAACTCCACGAGTGCTCTGGATGTATCGAGCGCGCGTCGAGGCTGGCCATCCGGTTTCGTCGGATCCCAGATGACGGCTCCTTCGTACTTCGTCGCCTTCATGATGAGCCCCACCAGATCCCGTATGCTGATTTCGGAACCCGAGCCGATGTTGATCGGCCCCGACTTGTCGTAGCGCTCGGCTCCCAGGACAATCGCCTCGGCCGCATCTTCCACGTAGAGAAACTCGCGCGTCGCGCTCCCGCTTCCCCAGACAACGATCTCGCCAGCTCCGGCCCGCTTCGCCTCCACGCACTTCCGGATCAACGCGGGAATGACGTGGGACGTCTCAGGGTCGAAGTTGTCCCGGGGACCGTAGAGGTTCGCCGGAAGAAAGTTGATCGAGTTGAACCCGTATTGCGCCCGGTAGGCCTCAGACTGGACCACGAGCATCTTCTTCGCGAGCCCGTAGGGGGCGTTGGTCTCCTCCGGGTAGCCGTCCCAGAAGTCCTCCTCCTTGAACGGCACGGGGGTGTGCTTCGGATAGGAGCAGACGGTCCCGACCGCAACGAATTTCTGGAGGCCGAACAATCGCCCCGCCTCCATCATCTGGGCGCCCATCATGAGGTTCTTGTAAAAAAACTCTCCGGGATTTCGCTGGTTGGCCCCGATTCCCCCGACGACGGCCGCGAGGTGGATCACGAGAGTCGGCTTCACATCCCGATAGAGCCGCCCCACCTCACGGTGATCGACCAGGTCATAGTCCCGGCTCCTCGGCGCGAACACCTCCGCCGCTCCCCGGACCCTCAGCCCCTCCACGACGTAGGATCCGAGGAACCCGGCTCCGCCGGTCACAATCACTCGCTGGGTCTTCCAGAAATTCCCGGCGCTCGTCACGATCCGCTCAACCTCCCCTGGGCGGATCACCCATCCCGCCGCGCGCGACTTCCCACAAAGTTTCAAGCCGCTCCCCGTACAGGTACAAAGGCTCTTTGCCCTCCTCCCAGTAGGAGAGCACCGGCCTCAAGACGTAGCGCGTCCGTAAGTCCGCCAAAAACTCTTCAAAATCCCGGGGACTAAGCCGATCCCCTCCCTGCGCGAACTGATTGATCCCGATCAATGTGAACGGGCTAGGGACGAAATTATACAAAAAAACGCGCCGGCCGCTCTTGAGTCGTTCTTCGATTGAGGAACGGATCGCCTCGAACCCGTCCTTCTTCGACGCGCGTTTAAGCAGCCCTTTCACGCTGAGATAATTTTCACCCTTGCGGAAGACCGAGTCGATCCCCGATTCGGCGGAAATGAAAAAGTCGTCCGGTCGGAAAGTCGTCTGCTGCAGGCGCGCCAGAACCTGCCTCATCTGCCCGTATCGGTACCAGGGAAGGATCCCGCCCCAAAAGTTGATCGCAAACACCAGCGCCAGCAGAGTCACCACGCCCGCGAACCCAAAGACCGGACGCCGCGGGGCGGAGCCGATATCGGCTTGCGCGGTAATTGGACCGAGGAGCATCAGCAAAATCAACGGGGGAAGGGTGACGATGTGGTACTTCGTCGAGGTCGACCAGAACCAGGAGTGAAGAACAACCTTGTAAGAGACGAACCACACGAGGCAGCCGATCAGCGGCACCAGGCACCGATCCAGGATCGGCCTCCGGGCTCGCCACAGATCCGCGATGAGGAGCAAAATCACGCCATAGGCGAAAAGAGTGAGCCCCACCAGAAAGCCGACCCGCGCATGACCCAGCAATGCGGGGCTTTTCACCGCATCGGCCACTCCCTGGGTCCCGAAGACGAAGGCAGTCAGCTGTCCCTTAAGCATCCCTGCGAACGGGAGGCCCGCGGAGGCGAATCCCGTGTATTCCTGCGGGCTCCCCACGTACTCGGAGAGCCAGAAATACCAGCGTACGAGTTCCCGTGGTGTCGATTTGCCGAGGAGAAAGTGTCCGACCGCCCCGATGAGGGCTGCCGTGCCGAGGATGCCCGCCACCGTATACGAAAGCCCGTCCTTCAGTCCCCGGCGCCAGGGGCGGCCGACAGCGAGCATCGCCACGGGGACGAAGCCGAACAGAAAATTCTCCTGGCGTGCCAGCACGGCCACCGCGTTTAAGAGCCCGAGGCCGACGACGAAGCGGGTGCCGTAAGGCTTCCCCGTTATCCGCGCCCGCAGCAGCAGATAGAAGATCAGGAGCAAGACTCCGAGTGACAGGTGCTGGACCTCCCCGTTGGCAAAGTACCAGTAGCCGAAGGAAGCCGCCAGCAGAGCCGCCCCGAGGAGACCCAGCAACACGCCACCCCCGAGGAGCCGGATCACCCGAAAGAAGAGGACCGCTTCGAGAGCGGCAACGACGGCGTTGACCGTTTGGATCAGCGAGAGAGTCCCGACCGAAAGGCCCAGCAGGGAAAGGAGTCGCTTGAGGGAGAAGAAAAAGTAGACCGACAGCGGCGCGTGGGCGATGAGAATCCCTTCATGATCGGACCGGTCGATATTGGACAGGTACCAGGAGCCGTCGGCGGTGGGAACGGGGGAAAAGCTGAAATGGTAGAGCAGAAACACCCCCAGGAAGAGCGCGGTCCCGGCCATGCGCCCGCTCATACCCCCTCCCGAGCGGCGCAGCTGCGGTACACGTCTTCGAGAGCCTTGACGATCGGCGCCAGGGGGAACGCTCGCTCGACCCGCTCTCGCCCAGCCTGCCCCAACCGCTCCCGGCGGGGCTTGTCCGCCAGGAGCGCGGCGACCCCCTCGGCCAGCGCTCCCGGATCGTCAGCCGGAGCCAGGAGGCCGGTGATACCATCCACGACCACCTCCTGATGGCCGGGGATGTCGGTCGCCACCACCGCCAACCGGCAGGCCATCGCCTCGAGAACCGCCAGAGGGAGGCCCTCCCGCCGCGAGGCCGACACATAGAGATCCCAGGCCGGGTAGAGCGTGGGGGCGTTCTCGATCATCCCCGCGAAGGTCACCACCGACCCGAGCCCCAGCGCCTCCGCCCGGCGTCGCAATCTGGTCGCCTCGGGGCCATCTCCCACGAGCACGAGCCGGAGCCGCGGCACGCGCGCCCGAAGGCGGCGCGCTGCATCGAGCACGACGTCGAGCCCCTTCACGGCGTCAAAGCGCGCGACACAGCCGACCACCGAATCGCCGGCGTTGAGCTCCAGAGCGCTACGCGGCACAGCGTGGGTGCCAACCAGGGCATCGATCTCGGCCACGTCGATCCCGTTAGGAACAACCACGCTCCGGGAAGCGGGGGCGAGCCCGAGCGCAATTCCCTCCTTCTCTTGAGCCTGCGAGAGGTAAATCGCCGTCCGCGTGAGGCGGGCGAGCCATCGCTCCAGGGCGAGATAGAGACGGCGCCGGAGTGGCGAGTAGTCCTGGTAGTGGATGCCGTGAAAGGTGTGGATCGCGGGAATCCCGAGCAGCCGGCCCGCAAGCCGGCCGTAGAGTCCAGGGCCCTTGCCGTGGGAATGGATCAGCCTCGCCCCGCTTTCCCGCGCCAACCGGCAGAGCCGCGCGAGCGTGACGGGGTTCAGCCGGTTCAGGTCCAGAGCGTGGGTCTCGATTCCCGCCTTGCGGAAGCGCTCGAAGAAGGGCCCGTCGGCCGGGGCGGCCACGAGGAAAGAGAACTCCGAGCGGGAGAGCCGGGTCACCAGGTCGAAGACGTGCTTGGGCCCGCCGCCGACGGCTGTCGAAACCAGAAGCTGAAGCACCGGGATGCGGGAACTCATCCCGAAACTACTAGCCTCCGCCCAAGCGCGCGACGGGCTCTCTCCCGGAACGGGACGGGAAGAGCGAGACCAACGAGCGGTTTTGCCAGGAAAATGGCGCACCACCATGGGTAGACGCCCTGCCGGACCGCCCGCCACTTCACGCCGATTTCGGCGCGCAGCCGGTCCGAATCCCGCGCTCGCGACACCCGGCCCGGGAGGAGCCGCCGGCGCACCAGCGGCTCGGGGATGTTGGCCAGGCACGTCAGGGCCGCAACGCGCATCCAGAGGTCGTAGTCCTGGGCCACTGCCAGGCGCTCGTCGTACCCTCCAGCCCGCAGGATCACC
>CAYJUC010000042.1:0-17443 GCA_964372605.1 uncultured bacterium
CGCGGTGGCCGATGAGCGTGGCCTCCACCTCCACCGGCGAGACCCAGATCCCGCCCACCTTTAGCATGTCGTCGGAGCGCCCGCAGTACCAGAAGGTCCCTTCCGCGTCCTGGTAATACTTGTCCCCGGTCTCTATCCACGGGCCGAGGAGTGTCTCTTTGGTCTTCTCGTGCTTCCCCCAGTAGAAGGCCATGGTGGAATCGCCCTTCACTCGGAGGTTCCCCACCTCACCCTGCGGCACCGGCTTCCCCTCGTCGTCAACGATGGCGACCTCGTAGCCGGGGACCGGGCTCCCGGAAGAGCCCGGCTTGACCCGTCCGGGCCAGTTCGAAAGGAAGACGTGCAGGATCTCGGTGGTCCCGATGCCGTCCAGGATTTCCTGGCCGAACCGCTCCTTCCAGCGCAGATAAAGCTCGGCAGGAAGCGCCTCTCCCGCGGAGACGCAGAGGCGGAGGGAAGAGAGATCGTAGCGCTTCTCCGCCTCCTTGACCGCCAGCATCCCTGCGTAGAGCGTGGGGACTCCGAAGAAGATCGTCGGCCGGTAGGCCTGGATCGTCTCGAACATGGCCTCGGGGAGCGGTCGGTGTGGGTAGAGCACCCCCTGACCGCCCACGCGCATGGGAAAATACATGTTGTTGCCGAGACCGTAGGCGAAGAAGAGCTTGGCCGCCGAGAAGGTGCGATCCCGCTCGGTGATCCCGAGGACTTCCAGGGCATATGTGTCGGCGCAAACCACCATGTCGTGCTGGAGGTGCACCGCTCCCTTCGGGAAGCCGGTGGAGCCGGAGGAGTAGAGCCAGAAGGCCGGGTCGTCCTTTGAGGTGTCGGCGGCCTCCAGGGTCGATGAGGCGTTCCCGACCCACCGGTCAAAGGCGATTTCGGTTCCCGCGGCTTTTCCTACCACGACCAACTGTTTCAGGTATCGGGCCTGGCCCAGGATCGGCCGCGCCTCGGCCATGAGCGGCTCGGAGACGATCAGGACCTTGGCGCGGCTGTCGTTCAGGAAGTAGAGGTAATCCTGGGCCCGCATCATGGTGTTGACGGGGATGGGGACGGCGCCGATCTTGATGGCGCCGAAGAACGACGCGACGAACTCGGGACTGTCCAGGAGGAGCAGGAGCACGCGCTGCTCCATCTCCACGCCGAGGGCGCGGAGCCCGTTTCCCACCCGGTTGGTCAGCTCCTGGAGCTGCCGGTAGGTGACAGTCCGGTTCTCGCAGACGAAAGCGACGTTGTCGCCCCGCCCCTCGGCCACGTGCCGGTCCACGAAGAAGGTGGCGGCGTTGAACCGGTCGGGAATCTGGATCTGCGGCCCGGTCATGATCCGGTCCCGCTTCTCCCGGGCAGTCTTACCGCCGCTTGCGAGCCGGCTTGGCTTTCCGCGCCGCGACTTTCGCCTTCGGGGCGGCCACCGGCTTGGCGCGTTTCCAGGCCAGCGCCTCGATCTCGACGAGAAAGTCGGGGTGGGCGAGGCGCGAGATCACCAGGAGCGTGTTAGGCGGGTACGGGCCTTTGCCGAAGTAGCCCAGGTACGCCTCCCCGCGGGCCTTCCTGAAGGCGTCGAGGTCCTCGGCGCGCGTCAGAAAAGTCTGGAAGCGGATGATGTCCCGCATGGAACACCCGGCGGCAGCCACCACGGCCCGGATGTTCTCCAGCGACTGCTTGGTCTGCGAGGCGATGTCCGGCCCAGCGATTCTTCCGCTCCCATCAGTGCCGGTCTGCCCGGCGACCACCAGCAGCTCGCCGTCACTGGCCAGCATGCCGTAGGAATACATCCCGGCCGGCTTGCCCAACTCCTTCGGTTCGATCACCTTGATCGCCATCGGACTTTCCTCCTTCGTCCCTCTCCCCCTCGAAGGGGAGAGGATTTAGGTGAGGGGGTCTCAGGCGCCCTTGAACTTGGGGACCCGTTTCTCCCGATACGCGGCCAGCCCCTCGGCCGCGTCCTGGCTCTCGAAAGCCTCGAAGAGGACCTCCCGCTCGAAGGCGAGCCCCTCGTCGAGGGACGATTCCATCCCGACGAGAATCGCCCGCTTGATCTTCCCCACGGCAAAGCTCGCCTTGCTTGGCGCCGCGAACTGCTTCGCGTAGGCCAGGACCTGATCGAAGAAGTTCTCCGGCTCGTAGATGGAGTTGATGAGCCCCATCTCCAGCGCCTCTTCGAAGATGATGGTTCGCCCGGAGGCGGCCAGCTCCATGGCCCTCCCCCGCCCCACCAGCCGCGGGAGGCGCTGCGTCCCCCCCATCCCCGGCAGCACGCCCAGGTTCACTTCGGCCAGACCGAGGCGCCCGGCGTCCTTCTTCGCGATGCGGATGTCGCACGCCATGGCGATCTCGAGCCCACCGCCGACCGCGTGCCCGTTGATGGCGGCGATGATCAGCTTGGGGGTGTGCTCCAGCCGGAGGAGCACCTCCTGCCCGTAGAGGGCGAAGAGGTAGCGGAACTGGGTGGATTTCGACGCAAGCATGTTGATGTCTGCGCCGGCCGAGAAGAATTTCTCCCCCTTGCCGCGGATCACCAGGACGTGGGCCCCGTCGTCCATTCGCGCCTGGCAGATTGCGTTGTCCAGCTCCCCCAGCATCTCGTAGGTGTAGCTGTTCACCGGGGGATTGTTGAGCTCAAGCACGGCGACTCCGTTGTCAACCTTGTAGTCGATGTTTGCCATGGTTTCTTCCCCCGAAGATTACGTGTTTGAGGCGGAAGGGGCGACCACCACGGCCTTGGTTTCCATGTAGTAGTCCAGGGCCTCGGAGCCGTGCTCTTTCCCCATCCCGCTCTGCTTGACCCCGCCGAACGGAAGCTCGTCGTAGATGATCTGGGCGGAGTTGATCCAGGTGTAGCCCGCCTCGATCCGCTCGGCGGCCAGGTTGGCCCGGGCAAGGTCGCGCGTCCAGACAGAAGAACCAAGGCCGTAGATGGAGTTGTTGGCCTTCTCCAGCGCCTCGTCCATGGTCTTCACCTTCCAGATCGGGAGCGCCGGGCCGAAGACTTCTTCGGTGGCGACGCGGGCGTCCTCCGCGACGTTCACCAGGAGCGTGGGCTGATAGAAGTTCCCCTTGGCGTACTCAGCCCCATCCGGCCGCGCGCCGCCGGCCAGGAGCTTGGCGCCCCGCGCGATGGCGTCCTGCACCTGCTCCTCCACCTCCCGGCGCTGGCCATCGGTGTGGAGCGGGCCCAGGCGGGTGTCCGGCTGGAGCCCGTTGCCGATCTTCAGCTTCTTCACGCGCTCGACCAGCTTCGACACGAACGACTCGTAGATCTCCTCGAAGAGGTAGAGCCGCTTGATCGCGAGACAGGCCTGGCCGCAGTTGAAGAAGCGTCCGACCATCGCCGCGCTCGCCGCCTGATCCAGGTCGGCGTCGTCGCAGACGATCATGGGGTCGCTCCCGCCCAGCTCCAGCGTCACGCGCTTGATCTGCTCGGCGGCCAGGGCCATGACCCGCCGGCCGGTGTCCGTGGCGCCCGTGAATCCGATCTTCCGCACCGCCGGGTGTGTCAGGAGTGTCTCTCCCACCACGCTGCCGGGCCCGGTGACGACGTTCAACACTCCGGGGGGAAGGCCGGCCTCGAGAAAGAGCCGGCAGGTCTCGACGACGGTCAGGGGCGTGGTGCTCGCCGGCTTCACCACCACCGTGTTCCCCGCCAGGAGGGCGGGGCCGATCTTGTTTCCCATCAGGGAGACGGGGAAGTTCCACGGGACGATGGACGCGCAGACCCCGATGGGCTTCTTGATGATCATCCCGTACTTGCCCTTGTCCAGGAGCGGGACGTAGCCGCCGCGGACGTTCTTCCCCATGCCGGCGTAGTGCTCGATGGTGTGCGCGAAGCGGCGCATTTCCAGGACCGACTCCCGGACCGGCTTCCCCTGCTCCCGGGTCAGGAGCTTCGCCAGATCCTTCTCGCGCTCGTGGATCAGGTGGACCAGCTTGAAGAGAATCTCTGCCCGCCGGGCAAACGGGGTATCGGCCCAAGCGGGGAACGCCGCCTGCGCCGCCGCCACGGCCTCCTCCGCGTCTTTCGCCGTCCCCCGGGGGATGGTGTCCACGACCTCGCCGGTGGCCGGGTCCCGCACCTCTTCGGTCGCCCGGCTGACAGAATCGACCAGCTCTCCGTTGATAAGCATGTGCGCCATGTGTTGTTCTCTCCCTAGTGCGGGCCTATGCGAGCCCAGCGATGACGACACCCTTGGGTTCCACGTAGTAGTCCAGCGCCTCGGGGCCGTGCTCGCGCCCGATCCCGCTCTGCTTGACCCCGCCGAAGGGCAGCTCGTCGTACCCGTAGTGAAGCGAGTTGACCCAGACGTTCCCGGCCTCGAGCCGGTCGATGGCCCGGTTGGCCTTCACGAGGCTCCGCGTCCAGATGGAGGAGCCGAGGCCGTAGATGGACCGGTTCGCCATCTCGATCGCCTGGTCCAGCTCCTTGAACCGGAAGACCGGCAGCGCCGGGCCGAACACTTCTTCGGTGGCGACCCGGGCGTCCTCCGGGACGTTGATAAGAAGCGTCGGAAGATAGAAGAACCCGCTGTCATGCTCCGATCCCTTCGCGGACTCTCCGCCGATCAGGATCTTCGCGCCGCGGCTCTTCGCCTCCTCCACCTGCTCCGCCACCTCTTTCCGCTGGTAGTCCAGATGGAGCGGCCCCATGCGGCTCTCCTTCTTCATTCCGTTGCCCACGGTCTTCTTCTTCAGAAGCTCCACCAGCTTGCCGACGAAGTCGTCGGCGATGGAGTCCTCCAGGAACAGGCGCTTGACGCCAAGACACATCTGGCCGCAGTTGAAATACCGCCCCACGTCGGCCATCCGCACGGCGTTCTCCACGTCCCCGTCGGCGCAGACGATCATCGGATCGCTCCCACCCAGCTCCAGCGTCACGCGCTTGATCTCGCGCCCCGCCACCTCCATCACGTGCCGCCCCACCTCGGTGGAGCCCGTGAAGGCGATCCGGCGGACCTTGGGGTGCTTGAGCAGCGCTTCGCCCACCGAGCTGCCCGGGCCGGTGACCACGTTGACAGCCCCCTTCGGCAGCGTCTTCTTCCCATCGGCGTACGTCGCCTTCTGGATCTGCTCGATGGCGAGGAGCGTGGCCAGCGGAGTGGTGGTCGCCGGCTTGATGATGATCGTGTTCCCGGCTGCCAGGGCCGGCCCGAGCTTCGTCCCCATCAGCGTCAGCGGGAAGTTCCAGGGCACGATGGCCCCGCAGATCCCGATCGGCTGCCGGATGACCATCCCGTACGCGCCTTTCTGAGGGAGGGGGACGAAGTCTCCGCGGACCTTCGAGGCGAGACCGGCATAGAACTCGAGTCCGTGAATCAGATGGTGGATCTCCAGGTTCGCCTCGAAGAGGGTCTTCCCCTGCTCGGCCGTCAGGAGCTGGGCGATCTCTTTGGCCTTCTCCTTGATCAGCTCGCAGGCGTGGAAGAGCATCTTCCCGCGGTCCTCCGGGGAGGTATCGGACCACTCCTTGAAGGCAGTCTCCGCCGCGGCGACGGCCTGATCCACGTCTCCGGCGTTCCCTTTCGGCGCGCGGTCCACCACCTCTCCCGTAGCCGGATTGCGGACTTCGTAAGTCTGCCCGCTCACCGAATCAACCGCTTCTCCTCCGATCCACATCTTGGCCATTGTGCTCCTCCTTAGTCGTCGGAGGGGGCCTCGGCGGCCCCCTCCGAGACCTCCCCCAGAACTGGTTGCGCCAGCGGAGCCGGCGCTCGAAACGCTGGCCGGTTCACGCCACAGTCACTCCGACACGCAGCTACTACGCGGCGGGACAGCGTTTCTGTTGAAGATGCGCCTCGAAGTCCTCCGGGAAGAGCCGGAGCGCGCTCAGGATGGGCGGCCCCGGCATCCCGATGAAGCTGCAGATACCTTTGTCCTTGGCAAAGCTGACTACTTTCTCCACCTGCGGGACCAGCTCTGTCAACCCCCTCACCTCGCTGGAGCTTCTCCAGGATCGCCCTGAGCATCCCTGTCTCCATCCGGCAGGCGGGGCACTGCCCGCAGCATTCGTCGGCGAAAAAGACCGCGAGGCGCAGAGCTTCTTCTACCATGCAGACCCCCTCGGAGACAAGGCGGACGATTCCGCACCCGAGGGCCGACCCCGCCTTCTGGAGGGATTAGTAGTCCAGAGGGATGTCGATCTGGTCGGGCAGGAGGAACGCGCTGGAGGGACCTCCCGGGAGGACGGCCTTGAGACGTTCGCCGCGCCGCCCCGCCCCAGGAGCCCGGCGGCCTCGACGAGTTCCAGCACACCCTCCGGCGGCAGCGTTTCCCGCGCCCTAGCGAGAGCCTGGTAGCCGTCACGGGCCCGGTAGGCCTCGAAACTCTCCGTCTCGCGCGAGACACCGCCGGGAAAAAGCACGCCCATCAGAAACTCCAGTTCCCTCGCCCCCGGTGGGGGAGAGGATCAGGGTGAGGGGCCCTAGTAGAGACCGGAATCCGGCAGCTGGAAGATCAGCTCTTCCGTGGGCTGATCCACCTTCCCGGTGAGGCGGTCGACCACCGGCCCGCCCCCCAGGTGATTCACGATGTCGTCCACGTCCTCTTTCTGCACGCCAGCGTACCAAGTCCGCTGGGGGTAGACAACCAGGTTCGGGCCCTGCTGGCAGCCGCCAAAGCAAAGGTACGACTTGACGGTGACGTGGGCAAGCCCTTCGTCGGCGACCCGCCGCTCCAGGGCAGCCAGGATTTCCTCAGAGCCCCACGGGGTCCAGGTCTTCGAAGTAGTGGGTGATGGCCAGGCTCCCCAGCGCGGCGTCGCCCTGGGCCGGAAACAGCATGCTGTCCACCGTGGAGATGATCCCCAGGAGCGGCTAGCGCTCGTTCAGCCCCAGCTCCGGCCGCTGCTTGACGTATCGGCCGGCGCCGCCGGTGTCGCTGAACCCCTCGCGAAAGCCGTCGGAGACCCGCCGGCAGTACACATAGTTGGAGCTGACGATGAGCGCCTTGCGGTGCCCCAGCTTCCGATAGGCCTACTGGCCGAGAGGCGGCGGGGCCGGCCAAAACCGCAATTCAAGCTGCAAATGCCTGGCGGTACGTTGAGATGCCTTCATCAAAATTCCAAGTTTGTCCTCCGCGAACGGAAAAGGTAAGATGGCTCTCGTTTCATTCAAACGGAAGGCGAAAGGAACCAGGGCTGATGAAGTTTGACCTTCGCTCATTTGACCTTCGCACAAGGGAGTTCTGGGACCCGCAAGCGATTCGGAAGGAATTGTTGCGGGTGTTTGACATTTGCTACGGGTGCACGCTATGCCATACCCTCTGCCCGTCATTTGTGACCCTGTTCCAATTGGTCGATGAAAACTTCGGCGAAGTCGACCGCCTCAAGGATGGAGAGGTGAAGCACGTTGTCGATCAATGCTATCAGTGCAAGCTTTGCTACTCCATCTGCCCGTATGTTCCGCCTCACGAGTGGGAGATCGATTTTCCGAGGACGATGATGCGGGCCGACTTGGTGGACGCCAAGCAACGGGGAACCAGCTTGGCCGACAGATTATTCGGCGACACGGATCTGGTGGGAAGCCTCGCCAGTTGGGTCGCCCCGCTCGTCAACCGGGCGAATCAGAATCCCTTCCTGCGCCGTTTGATGGAAAAGCAATTGGGCGTCCACCGGGACCGATTGCTCCCGCCCTTCCGCGCTGAGACGTTCCGCAAGTGGATGCGCAAACGTTCCGCTCTCCCGAAGGGCAACGGCGAGGAAAAAGTGGCGCTCTTTTATACCTGCACGGTCAATTACAACGAACCAGAGATCGGGAAGGCCGCCGTCGGTGTCTTTCAGAAGAACGGAATCGAGTGTGTTGTTCCCGAGCAGCAATGCTGCGGGCTTCCGTTTCTGGACGTGGGCTTAATAGACCGAGCCATGAAGAAGATCACGTCGAACGTGGCGGCTTTGAGCCAGGCCGTCCGGCAGGGATACACCATCGTGGTGCCGAGCGCGAGCTGCAGTTATATGCTTAAGCAAGACTATCCGAGATTCTTGCCGACCGAGGATTCCAAGCTGGTCGCCGAGAACACCCGGGATCTATCCGAATACCTGGTCGAGGTCCACGAACGAGGCAAGCTGGATTTGGGGTTCCCCGAAAAAATCGGGAAGATCCGATACCATCAGCCGTGCCACCTCAAGGCGCAAAATATCGGGTACAAAGCTCAGGAATTGTTGGAACTGATTCCCGGCGCCGAAGTCTCCCGCATGCAGTGCTGTAGCGGGCACGACGGAAGCTGGAGCGTGAAGAAGGAAAACTTCGAAGCCTCGATGAAAGTGGGCAAACCGCTGTTCAAATTCCTCAAAACCGAGGCCTGCACGGTCACCGATTGCCCCCTGTCGGCGGTCCAAGTCCAACAAGGGACCGGAAAGAAACCCGTCCATCCCATCGTCGTGATGGCGCGGGCTTACGGTCTGGACGTGGGCAAGTCCGACTGAGCCGCCCTCCCCGCCCAGTCGCATCCGACTACCTCTGTGCGGGGCCGATGATCCAGCCCTTCTCTTTTTCGAGATCGATCACAAACTGATCGTCGGCGTCCGAGGGCATAACCTCTTTCAAGTGCTTCTCGTAGTCTTCCGCTGAGAGCAATTCCCCGTCGGCGCTGTAGGTCTTTCCCGCATAGGCCCCGATGTGTCTCCGGAACTTGTCGTCGGGGATCCGGAGCTTCGGCTGGTCCTTCGGAACATTGTGGTTCAAGGCATCGACGAGCGCGCTGACTTCTTTGAAGAACGTGGCGCGCGACAGCTCGTTCAGCTTATCCATATCGGCAGGCGCGTCGAACAGGTGTTCGTCATAGCGCCCTTTCAGGCCCCAGACGTAGGCCCAGTGGGCGGAACTGGACTCGTCCTGACCGAATAGATCGAAGGCCGTGGAGAGCCACTTGTTGAAGTACTTTTGGATGATGGGGACGGGAATTCTTCCGGCTTTGACGATCCGCATCAAGCCGAGATTTCCCTGCGCCAAGTGATACGCCTCTTCTTTCAGCATCGGGAGGATACTGCGCCCCAGCGGGGCAAACGCCGTGCGGCTGAGCATGTTGAGCTGATACTTACCGTCGCGATCAATGAAACTGGTGTAGGTAAAGAAATCGAGCCAGTTTCTGACCGGCTGATTGAAGGAATCGAGCAGGCGCGTATTCTCATTCGCCCGGCGCTCCAACAGCTTCTGGGCCTGGCGCTTGCCGGAGTCGCCGAAGTAGGTCACCAGCACGTAGGCCATCTGCCAGCCGTGCCGCATTTCCTCCCGGTTGATCCGGATGATGTTTTTCAAGTCAAATTCGGAGGGCGCCCGTTCCAGCAAGTTCTTCTGCTGCTCGACCGAGGCGAACTCGGTGTCTCCCTGGAACTCGATCAGGTGCGTTAGGGCGTCTTGGATCCGCTGGTCGGGAATATCGGTCGCTTTTTGCCACTTCGGCCGGCCTGCGTAGTCTCCGAACTCGATCTCATTGCTTTCGATATCCGCCAGTTTCGTCTCAAAGCTGTAGTCCGCTCCGATCAGTTCCGTCGGATACCCGATATCGGCGTGCCATTGATGAAAATAATCCACCCAGTCGTCAAAGTTTTCAATCCGTGACTTCTTCACGAACATGTCCGCTCCTCCTCTAACCTTCTTGAGGGGTCAGCCCAGAATCACCCAGAGGGCTCTGGCGTTCTTGTTCCCCAGATTCTCCCAGCCGTGGGAGACGCTCCCGTCAAGATAGGCGCTGTCCCCCGCTTCCAGCACGTGGTCCTCGCCGTTGTAAAGCAGCCTGACTTTCCCTTCGATCACGTAAAAGAGCTTCATCTGGCCGGGGTCGATGATGACCTTGTCGGTCTTCACACCGTGGTCCCTGGGTCCGAGCGTGGAGACCACCGCTCGGATCTTCCCCTGGAACAGGCCGGCGCCGAGCACCGCCCACTGCTCGGTCGTGCCGTCGAAGGAGACGACCGGGTAGTCGCGCCGCCGGCTCACGTGGATCTTTCCGTTGGACGCGGCCTCGAAGAGGGAGGCGATCGGCACGCCCAGCGCCCCGGCCAGCCGCCCCAGCGTGTGGAGCGACGGCGTGAGCTTGCCCGACTCGATCTGGGAGACCAGGCTCGGCGTGAGCCCGGATTTCTCAGCGAGCTGCCGCTGCTGGAACTGCCGTTCCTGGCGAAGCGCCTTGATCCGCTCGCCTACCGTCATGCCTCGCCTCCCGCCTGGATCGGCAGCCCGGCCAGCGTGCGGAGCGCCCGGCTCACGAAGACCCGCGTCATCTTCTTCCGGTACGAGTAGACGAGATCGGTGTTGTCCAGCGGCTTGGCGGGCGTGGCGGCCCGGTCGGCCACCTTCTCGATCAGCTCCGGCGCGAGCGGCTGCCCGTGGAGGAGGCGCGCAGCGTCCGCGGCCTCCCGCGGCTGGGAGGCCACCGCGCCCAGGACGATCCTGGCGTCCTTGACAGTTCCGTTGTCCATCCTGAGCGCCACGGCCGCGCCGAGCACCGGGAAGTCGAACGACCCCCGCCGCCTGAGCTTCAGGTAGACAGACCGGAGGCCGTCCGGCGGCGGGAGCAGGATCTCGGCCAGGATCTCGTCTCGCGCTTTCGACAGGTAGTCGATCCCGTCATCCTGGTAGAGTGCCTGGATCGGGATCACCCGCTCACCCTTCGGTCCCACCAGCCTCACCCGCGCGCTCAGACTCCAGAGCACCGGGGCGCAGTCGGAGGAGGAGACCGCCCAGCACTTTGGGCTCCCCGGCGCCACCAGGCAGATGTCGCCGTCCCGCTTCATGCAGAAGCCGATGGCGCGCCGCCACTCGTAGCTCTGGTTGTAGTAGTTGCAGCGGGTGTCGAGGCAGACGTTGCCGCCGATGGTCCCCATGTTCCTGAGCTGGGGCGTCGAAACCAGGCCGGCAGCGGTAGCGAGCGCCGGGAACTGCTCGCGGATCACGGCATGCTCCGAGAGGTGGGTCAGCGTAGTGCCGGCGCCCACGGTGAAGCCGCGGGCCGCGTCGCCCCGCACGCCTTCCAGTTCTCCGAGCCCGCGGAGCCCCACCAGCACACTTGCGTCAAACTGGCGACGCTTCAGGTTCGGGAAGAGGTCCGTGCCGCCCGCCACGACCATAGCCTCGGGACCGTGGTCGGCCAGCATCGTGACCGCCTCGGCCAGGCTCTTTGGCGCCAGATACGTAAACGGCGGCAGCCTCAGCACGACCTGCTCCTCCCCCTCACCCTGACCCTCTCCCCCCTGGGGCGAGGGAACCCGGCTCCTTCATGCTGGTCTGGGGACGGAGGGATCGGCGGGGACGCCGAAGGCCGACTCCACCCGGATCGGCTCGGGCCAGCGGAAGAGCGGGAGCTTCTCGGGCCCCACCCGCGGCGTCTTTCCCTGGCGCTTCAGCTCCAGCGCCTTCAGGATCTTCTCAGGCGCGATCGGGACCTCGTCGATCCTCACGCCCAGGGCGTCGTAGACCGCGTTGGCCACCGCCGGGATCACCGGCAGGAGCGGCCCCTGGCCGGCCTCCTTGGCGCCGAACGGCCCCTCCGGATCGTCATGCTCCACCAGGATCGTGTGGATCTCAGGCGTCTCCAGCGTCGTGGGGCTCTTGTACTCGAGCATGGAAGGGATCTTGTGGAGCCCTTTCCGGAAGACCTGCTCCTCCATCAGGGCTTCACCGAGCCCCATATAGATGGAGCCTTCTATCTGGCCCTCGGCCAGGAGCGGGTTCAGCGCCCTCCCCACGTCGTGAGCCACCCAGACGTCATGAACCTTGATCTCCCCGGTGTCCGGGTCCACGTCCAGATCCACCACGCACGCCGAGTAGGTGTAGCACGGGCTCGGCCCCACGCCGCCCCCCTTGTACTTCCCCGCCCGCTTGGGCGGCGCGTAGGAGCCCGCGGCCACCAGCGTACCGAACATCGCCTCCGCGAGCTGGACCACGTCGGCGAAGGCCAGCGCCTTCTCCGGGTCGTCGCGCACGAATATCTTCCGCTCGCGCGCCACGAGCTGCGCCGGCTCCACCTCCAGCTTCTTCGCCGCGGCCTGGAAGAGCTGGCCGCGCAGCTTCTCGGCGGCGCGGACCGCGGCGTTCCCCGCCATGAGCGTCACGCGCGAGGAGTAGCTCCCCAGGTCCACGGGGGTCAGGTCAGTGTCGGCGACGACGAGGTGGATGTCCGACGGGTCGGTGCCGAGCACTTCCGCGACGAGGTACGCCAGGATCGAGTCGGAGCCCTGGCCGATGTCGATGGAGCCGCAGTAGACGGCCACGCCGCCCCCCCGGTCCAGCTTGATCATGGCGCCCGAGTGCGGCATGTCGTTCCAGTAGATGGCGGTCCCCGCTCCGGTGAGGTAGGCCGAGCAGGCGAACCCCACGCCCCGGCCGTAGGGAAGCTTCCGGTGCTTCTCATTGAAGCGGGAGGCCTCCAGCACCTTATCGATGCACTCCGGGAGGGCGCAGGTAGTAACAGTCAGGTGGTTGGCCGTCTTCGTGTACTCGTCCACCGCGATCCGCCGCCGCAGCTCCGCCGGGTCAAGCCCGAGCTGCTCGGCGATCTTGTCCAGGTGCACTTCCAGCGCGAAGCGCGGCTGGGGAGTCCCGTGACCGCGCTTGGGGCCGCAGGGCGGCTTATTGGTGAAGGCGCGCATCCCCTCGTACTTGTAGCGCGGCGTCTTGTAGGTCACCGGGTTGATGACGCCGGTGTAGAACGTGGAGGCGACGCCGTAGGAGCCGTAGCCGCCGCCGTCGAGATAGGAGCGGAGGTGCTGGGCCAGGATCTCTCCGTCCTTCGTCACGCCGGTCTTGATCCACATGAGGACCGGGTGGCGCCCGCGGTGGCAATAGAAGACCTCCTCCCGCGTCAGCGCGATCTTCACCGGCCGGCCCATCGCCATGGCGAGCTTGCAGGCCACGATCTCGTGGCTGAACGGGTCCGTCTTCCCGCCGAAGCCGCCGCCCACCGGCGTAGCGATCACGCGGAGGTGACTCATCGGGATCTGGAGGACCTTGGCCACCGCGCGGTGGACGTAATGCGGCGTCTGGGTGGAAGTCCAGAGCGTCACCTTACCGTCCGGCGTCGCCTGGGCCACCGCGGCGTGCTGCTCCATCGGGAGGTGCGTGTTCCCCTGGAAGAAGAAGACATCCTCGAACACCAGGTGCGCTTGGCGGAACCCCTCTTCCACGTCGCCGAACTCGTAGGTGATCGCCTTGTGGATGTTGGGACCGTCGCCGTACTCGTGGATGCGCACCTCCGGATGCGCCAGCGCATCCTCGACGGACATGATGGCCAGGAGCTCTTCGTACTCCACTTCGATCAGGTTGGCCGCGCGCTCGGCCGTCTCCTCGTCCACGGCCGCCACCGCCGCGATCGGGTCGCCGACGTAACGCACCTTCTCCGTGCAGAGCGCCTCTTCATCCTGACTCACCGGGAGGATCCCGAACTTCACCGGCGGCAGGTCGGCGCCCGTGATGACCGCGTAGACCCCGGGAAGCTCCTTCGCCTTCGAGGTGTCGATGCGCTTGATGAGGGCGTGGGGGCGATCGCTCCGGCGGAGCTTGGCGTAGGCCATGCGCGGGAGGAAGAGGTCGTCGGCGAAGCGCGTCTCGCCGATCACCTTCCCCCAGGCGTCCACCTTGGGGAGGGGCTTGCCGATAACCGACAGCTCTTCTTTGTTCAGGCTGGCTGGAGTCACGGTCTTTTCTCCTCCTCAGCGCCGGCGGGAAGGAGCCCAAGCTGGCGCTTCAGCTCGTAGGCGTCGAAGTAGGCGCGCTCCCCCAGCATCTTGCCGTCGCGGAACGGGATCACGATGACGATGGGGAGCCGGACGCTCTGCCCGCTGGCCGGGAGCCCGAAGAACGACCCCTTGGCGGTCGCCGACGAGATCCCCTCCAGCACGATGCCGTCATCCCCCACGATCTTCCGCGTCACGTCGGTGTGGAGGTCGGGGAAGTCCCGGAAGCGCGCACGGTAGACCTGCTCCACCTCCGCTTTCCCCCGGGCGGTGAGCCCCAGCGGGACGATCTCGAAGACGCAGTCCTCGGTGAGCCCGGCCAGCGTTCCCTCCAGGTCGCACGAGTACTCGGCGTCGAGATGGGCCTTGAGGGTCTGCCAGTTCCGCTCCGCCTGCGTCATCGTCGCTCCCTTTCCATCCTGAGCGCCGCCAGCTCCACGGCGTCCAGGATCTTGGTGTAGCCGGTGCAGCGGCAGAGGTTCCCCGCCAGCGCCTCCTTGACCTGATCCCGCGTGGGCTTCGGGGTCTCGGCCAGCAGCGCCTGGGCCGTCAAGAGGATTCCGGGCGTGCAGTAACCGCACTGGGCCGCCCCAAGCTCGGCGAACGCCTGCTGGAGGGGGTGGAGCCGGCCGGCCTCGGCCATCCCCTCCACCGTCAGGATCTCCCGTCCCTGGCACTCCACCGGCAGGGCCAGGCAGGAGAGCACGGGCACGCCGTCCACCAACACCGTGCAGGTGCCGCACTCCCCCAGCTCGCAGCCGTGCTTGGTCCCCGTGAGCCCCATCTCCTCCCGGAGGACCTCGAGCAGGGTCTTGTGGACAGGGGCCCACACCTCGCGGGGCTCGCCGTTGACGCGCAGGGAGAGGAGGGTCTTCATGGATTCATCCCTGATGAATTTCGATTAAGCTTAGGTTAATCAGCTTGAGGCTGTCAAGCGCGATTTCCCGCGATTTCCCGGCCAGTCTCCAGATTATTATCCAGATTATTGACCGCTATTGCCGAATCATGAGATTTCTTGTAAACTCCCAGAAAGGGAGAAATGTACATGAGAAATACACAAACCGTCAGTGTGGTTCTGGATGCAGAGGTGGCAGAGGCCCTGAAAGTGGAAGCTCAACGGCGGGATCGTAGCATGAGCTGGATCGTGAACCGCCTCCTGGGTGCAGCCCTCCTGGAGCCCCGCCAGATCAGCATCGAGAAAGTTTTGCCAGGGGACCCCGACTGGGAGATCATCCACGCCCGCAGCCGCGAGCCGCTGACCGACTTCGAGGCCTATCACCGGAAGCGACAACAGAAATCGGGCGGTCGAAGAGCAGCGGCAGGTGGCTGAGCCTCATGAGGTCCGCTTTCGCAGTCGCTCTGTGCGCAAAGAACTGGATGATCTGGACGACGAGACCTACCTGCGCATTGCGGCAGCGATTTTCCGCCTCCGCGAGAATCCTCGCCCCGCGGGCACAGAAAAGTTGAGCGGGCGGGAAGCATACCGCGTACGGATCGGCGACTACAGGGTCCTATACACCGTGGATGACAAGGCGAAGGAGGTCCGGATCGAAGCGGTGCGCAAGCGGGATGAACGGACATATCACTGACGCGAAGTGCCTGCTGGTTGACTTCGAGGCTGACGTGGCGCGGGCCCGGGGAGAGACGACGTGGCCAAGACCCTAACAATCAGGAGGACCTGCGCCTGCTGGAGGAGTAGGGCCGGAGCACAGGCAAGCGCGCGGTGAAGGTGCCGGAAGCCCTCTTCACTGAGATCGCGCTCAAGATCGCGATCTAGATGCCCGGACCAAAGGAGGCGCCATGAGCCCGACCGATCTCATCGACGAGTTCGTCGCGGCCTTCAACCGCCAGGACGTCCCCGCGCTCCTGGCCTGCTTCACCGGCGACGGCGTCTACCACGACAGCTTCTACGGCCGCCACGCCGGCCAAGCCGGGCTCCGGCACATGTTCGAGATGATGTTCAGCGACGGCAAGGACTACACCTGGACCAACCACATGGTGCTGGCCGACGCCCACCGCGGCGCCGCCGAGTGGAGCTTCTCCTACACGGTGACCGAAGCCGTGCCCCGAAGCGCCGGCCGGAAGGTCCGCATGTCGGGGATGAGCCTCTTCGAGCTCAAGGGCGGCAAGATCGCAGGCTACCGCGAGTACACGGACGTGGGGCTGGCCCTCCTCCAGCTCGGCCTCGCTCCCGAGAGCCTGGCCAAGGTCCTCGCGCGCCGCCTGCCCGCGTGAGGGGGCTCTTTCGGTTCCCTCGCCCCCGGCGGGGGAGAGGTTCAGGGTGAGGGGGGTTGTCAGACGCGGTGCGGTGAATCCCCGGCCTCAGTCCACGCATCCAAACGAAATGACAGAGGCCTCATCTCAAACCCGCAAGGAGGCATAACCATGGCTGCGACCGTGACACCCATCAACAACGGCCCGTACATGATCAAGGGCGAGTGCGAAGTGGTGGACGCGCAGGGTCAGAAGGTGCCCACCCAGGGAGACGCGATCTACCTCTGCCGTTGCGGCGGGTCCGGCAAGAAGCCGTTCTGCGACGGCACCCACAAGAAGATCGGCTTCCAGGGGTAGCGTAGTCGTTCTCCTCCTTGCCGGGCGTCCCCATAAGGCGCCCGCCGTCACCATCCACCCCTGCTTCCATGTGCCCTGACACAGCGCTCTTGAATATTACAAACATTGTGATACGCTTTGGTTGCCATGAACTCCACTCACCTCAAGACTGGTCGGCTGGCGAAGGGCCTGAGTCAAGCGGAGGCCGCGGCGCGCCTCAAGGTGTCGCAGCCCTACCTGACCATGCTCGAAAGCGGGAAACGCCGTCTGACGCCTGAACTCGCTCGGCGTGCGATGAAGGTCTACGATCTCCCTCCGACCGCGCTGCCGCATTCGGAATTACACCTGTCCCGCACCCGAACGTCGTCCGAGGCTCTGGCCCGTGATCTTGCCGCACTGGGATACCCGGGATTCGCGTATCAGCGTCCCGGGAACTGGAAGCCCAAGAATCCTGGTGAGGTGCTGCTCACCGCCCTCGCTCAGAAGGATCTCGAGTCCCGTCTTGTCGAGGCCCTCCCCTGGCTCGTGCTGACGTTCTGGCCCTTGGACCAGGAGTGGCTGGTACGAGAAGCAAAGCTCCTGGACCTCCAGAATCGCCTCGGCTTTGTTGTCACCTTGTCACGCCGGTTTGCTGAACGTGCCGGAGATCAGCTCCGGGCTCGAGCGCTGAAGGACCTGGAAACGGTGCTCGAACGAAGCCGCCTCGCCCGTGAAGACACGTTGTGCAGGGCATCGCTCCCCAAGGCAGAGCGGCGATGGCTGGCCGAGCACCGGCCCGCGGAAGCCAGGCACTGGAACGTCCTGACAGACTGGACCGCCGATGCCCTCCGCTACGTCGCCTGATCTGCGTCCGCCCTGGCGCGAGTTTCTCGCTGAGGTGGACCGGCAACTTCCGCGCCCCGTCACACTTCACTGCGTCGGCGGGTTCGTCCTCGCGGTCCGGTACCGCCTTCCGCGCCCGACCAGCGACGTCGACTACATTGAGATCGTTCCTCACGATGCCATGGAGGGTCTCCAGCGCATCGCCGGCCCAGAGTCGCCGCTGGCGAAAAAACATCACGTGTACTTTCAGCACGTTGGGGTCGCCAGCCTTCCCGAGTCGTATGTCGAGCGCCTGACAGAACTCTTCCCGGCCCACTTTGAGAAACTCCGGCTGTTCGACGTCGAGGCCCACGACTTAGCGTTGTCCAAGCTCGCTCGAAACCACCCTGTCGATCGCGAAGACGTGGCCTA
>CAYJUC010000043.1:0-6223 GCA_964372605.1 uncultured bacterium
TGGGTGATGTCATCTATAGCTTTCGCTACCGGACCCCGCTGCCCGAATCGGTCCGAGCCAAAGCGCCTAAAGGAAAAGAATGGATTATTCGACCAGCAGGGTCCGCGAAATACTCGTTTGTAGCCGCAGCTCTGGCAACCATCGCCCCCAACAAGATGATGGCAGAGACGAAAGTACCCGACTCGACCCCTGGCGTAATAGCGATGTATGCCCTCAATGATGAGCAGGCCTTGTTGGCTAAACTACGATATAACCGCCTGATCGATATTTTCACCGGGGTGGCTTGTTATTCGCTCCAGAGCCACTTGCGGACAGCTGTGCCAAAACTTGGCCAGGTTGAGACTGACGAGATTTACATCGGCGTAGATAAAAGGGGCGTCCATTATGTGTTTCCCGTCCAGGCGAAGGGCGGAAATGATGTGCTGAGTGTTGTCCAGATTGAGCAGGACATTGCCATGTGCAAGGCCAAGTTCCCCTCCGTCATTTGCCGGCCAATTGGGGCCCAGTTTATGGAAAAGGAGCTCATTGCACTCTTTGAGTTTGAGGAAGGTGAACATGGCATCGCCATCTCCTCGGAAAAGCACTACCGGCTTGTGCCAAGCGAGGAAGTGACAGTTGACGACCTTAAAACCTATCGAGATCGGCAGATCTGAGGTTGCTACAGCTCCAGCAGCAGGAGGTCGGGGTCGTCCAGACGGGCCATCACGTGGTTCAGGAAGCGCTGGGCGGTGGCGCCGTCGATCAGGCGGTGATCGAAGGAGAGCGAGAGCGGGAGGATCGGGCGAATCACCACCTGGCCGTCGCGGGCCACGGGTTTCTCCTGCGCCCGCCCCAGCCCCAGGATCGCCAGCTCGGGCGGGTTGATGATCGGGGTGCCGAAGGAGCCGCCGAAGGCGCCATAGTTGGTGATGGTGAATGTGCTGCCGGTGACCTCGCTGAGCGCGGCGGTGCGGTTCCTGGCCTTCTCCCCGAGGGCCGCGATCTCACCGGCCAGCTCGAGGACGCTCTTCCCATCGGCGTCCCTCACCACCGGCACGATGAGCCCCTCCGGCGTGTCCGTGGCGATGCCGATGTGGTAGCGCTTTTTCAGCAGGATCTCTCCCGCCTCCATATCCAGCTCGGCATTCAGATACGGCTCGGCCTTGAGCCCGGCGACCACCGCCTTCACCACGAAGGGGAGGAGCGTCAGGTGCGCGCCCCGGGCTTCGGCGTGGGGGCGCTCGCGTCGCACGATCTCCAGGAGCCGCGTGACCTCCACCTCGTCGTGGGAGGTCACGTGGGGAGCGGTGAAGGCGGACTGGACCATGGTCTGAGCGATGGTGCGCCTGAGCCGGCTCATGGGTACCCGCTCCACCGCTTCTTCGACCTTGACGCTCGGAGCCGAGGCAGGAGCCGATGCTGCTGGCCGCCTGGCTTTCTGCTCCTCGGCGGCCTTGAGCACGTCTTCGCGCCGGATCCGGCCGTCGATCCCGGTCCCCTTGATGCGCGCCAGGTTCACCCCCAGCTCCTTGGCCAGCTTCCGCACCGACGGGATGGCCCGGACCCTGGGCGGATGCAACACTGACACCGCCGCGGGGTGGTGGGCCTGAAACTCAACGGGAGTCTCGTCGAGAGCGCCCACTACAGTCACCGATTCATGCTTGGCCTCGGGCTCGGCCCCGGCGCTCTCTTCCCCGGCCTCGCCGATGACCACCACCACCTGCCCCACCTTGATGGTCTCACCCTCCCGGGCGCAGATCTTGAGGATGGTACCAGCCCGCGGCGCAGGAAGCTCCACGAGGGCCTTGTCCGTCTCCACCTCCACGAGAGGCTGGTCCGGCTTCACCCGGTCGCCTTCCTTGACGAGCCAGCGCCGGATCTCGCCCTCGACGATCCCCTCGCCGACGTCCGGGAACTTGAACTCGAACGCCATGTGGACTACTCCGCAAGCACTTTGCGCACGGCCGTAGCGACGCGGTCGGCGTTGGGCAGATAAAGGTGCTCGGCGCGCGGCAGCGGCATCACCGTGTCGAAGCCCGTCACCCGCACCACCGGGGCCTCCAGCGCCGTCAGCGCTTTCTCGTTGAGCTGGGCGATCAGCTCGGCGCCGAAGCCGCACGTCCGCACCGCCTCGTGAACGATCACCACCCGGCCGGTCTTCTCCACCGAGGCGATGATGGTCTCCGCGTCCAGCGGCACGAAGGAGCGCACGTCGATCACCTCGGCGTTGATCCCCTCGGTCTCGAGCTGTTCGGCCGCCGCCAGCGCCTCCCGGACCATGGCGCCCCACGAGATGACGGTGACCTCGTCGCCTTCGCGGATGACCCGGGCCTTCCCGAGCGGCACGGTGTACTCCTCGTCCGGGACCTCCTCCACCACGGATCGGTAGCTGCGGGTGGGCTCCAGGAAGACCACGGGATCGGGATCGCGGATGGCCGAGATCAGCATCCCCTTGGCGTCGTAGGGGGATGAGGGCATCACCACCTTGATCCCCGGGGTGTGGGCCAGGACCGCCTCGGGGCTCTCGGAGTGGTGCTCCGGGGCGTGGATGCCGCCGCCCGAGGGCGTCCGGATCACCATGGGACAGGTGAAGCGGCCGCGGGAGCGCCAGCGCATCCGCCCCGCGTGGTTGATGATCTCGTCGAAGGCCGGCCAGAGAAAGCCGGAGAACTGGATCTCCGCCACCGGCCGCATCCCGTTCACGGCCAGCCCGATGGCCGCCCCCACGATGGCCGATTCCGCCAGGGGCGTGTCAACGACCCGCTCGGCGCCGAACGCCTTCTGCAACCCGTCGGTGACGCGGAAGACGCCCCCCTCCTGGCCCACGTCCTCGCCGAGCAGTATCACGCGCTCGTCCTTGGCCATCTCCAGGCGCAACGCCTGGTTGAGCGCTTCTACCATGTTTCGCTTTTCCATGCCTAATCACTCGGAGGGGGGCACGCCCCCCTTCCGAACCTCCCCCCTGAGCTTGCGCGGGCAAAGCCCGCGCCCGAACAGAACACAACGGTTCGTGAAATCCTCCTAACTCCTCTTTCCGCGCTTGAGCGCCTCCCGCAGCATCGCCTCCTGCTCTCTGAGCTGGGGCGTCATCTCCGCGAACATGTAGCGGAAGACGTCGTCCGCCTTCGGGGGCGGCAGCTTCTCGGCCAGCTCGACGGCGGCCTCGATCTCGGCGCTCACCCCGGCCCTGAGCTTCTCCTCGCGATCGTCGTTCCAGAGCTTCCGCGCCTCCAGATAGCGCCGGAACCGGTTGATGGGATCCCGCCCCCGCCACTCCTCCACTTCGCTGGCGTCGCGGTAACGGGTTGGGTCGTCGGCGGTGGTGTGGGCCCCGATCCGGTAGGTGACCGCCTCGATGAAGCAGGGCCCGCCTCCCGCTCGAGCCCGGTCCGCCGCCTCCTTCGTCACCGCATAGACGGCGAAGATGTCGTTGCCGTCGACCTGGATCCCCGGCATGCCGTAGGCGATCCCCCGCTGGGCGAGCGTGGGCGAGGCGGCCTGCCGGCTGCGGGGGACCGAGATGG
The DNA here is from genome assembly GCA_964372605.1 of uncultured bacterium. Lineage (GTDB taxonomy): Bacteria > Methylomirabilota > Methylomirabilia > Rokubacteriales > CSP1-6 > CAYJUC01. Next base: position 3,504 of record CAYJUC010000043.1, read on the forward strand.
CGTAGTGGTTGTTCTGGCAGAAGAAAATGCAGGGAAGCTCGAAAACCGCGGCGAAGTTCATGGCCTCGTGCACGTCGCCCTGAGAAGAGGCGCCGTCGCCGAAGTACGCGACAGCCACCGACGGCTCCCGCCTGAGCTTTGCGGCCCAGGCGAGTCCCATGGCGTGGAGCGGCTGAGACCCCACGGGAATCGCCATCGGGAGGCAGCGCACGTTCTCGGGCATCCGGTGCCCTTCCTCGCTCCCCACCAGATAGGTGCACAGGAGCGAAAGGGGGACGCCGTGAACCAGCATGGCGCCAAACTCGCGGTAGGACGGGGTGAGCCAGTCCTGCTGCGTCAGGGCGTAGGCGCTCCCCACCTGGGCTGCCTCCTGCCCCTCCAGTTGAGCGAAGGTGACGAACCGGCCCTGCCGCTGGAGCGAGAGCGCTTTCCGGTCCAGGAGGCGGGCCAGGACCATGTGCCGATAGAGGAGGCGGAGATCCTCATCCTGGAGGTCCGGGCGCAGGCGGTCGTCGCACGTTCCGTCCTGGTTCAAGATCCGCACCATTTCGCCCTTCAGCGGGTCGTACTGGCCGAGAAACTTGAGTATCTTCTCAGGCACCGGCGTCCTCCTTCCTTGGCCCACGGCCGCCTTTTGTGGGGATCGATATCAAAGATAAAAGATTCTCCCTCGGGACGCCAGCGGAAAAGCGCGCGCGTGTTGAATCGGGCGCGTCAATTGCCCTCTGGAGTTTTGGGAGCCGCCTCGGGGTTCCACTGTCCCCGCCGCATGCGGGTGATCTCGACGCGCTCGAAGAGGCCCGCCTTCCGGAAGGGTTCGTTGGCGGAAAAGCGCTCGGCCTCTTCCCGGCTCCCGACGTTGATGATGAGCACGCTGCCCGTGCGCGTCGTGCCGTCCAGAGCCAGCATGGCGCCACCGAGCACCAGAATGTCCTCATGGTCGTCGAGGTATGCGAAATGCGCCGCGCGGTGTGTGGCGCGAATGGCCTCGCTGTTGGGCTTGTCGATCTGGTAAATGATGTAGAGCATAGCGTCCCCTCGTGTCCAGTGCGGAGTTGGCACACGGTACCTCTTGTGCGGGATCGAATCAAAGATAAAAAATTCCCCTCCGGGACGCCGGCGAAAAACCGTGGGCGCAGTTCTGGCGTTACCGGAAAAGTGTAGCTACAATAGAAGGCGCAAAGGGAGGTCCTTCCATGAAGTTTGTCGGAGTACGAGAGCTCCGGAACAAAACCGGTGAAGTGTTAAGCGCGGTCCAGAAGGGGGATAAGGTCATCCTGACGAAACGCGGCAAACCGTTCGCGGCGGTGGCCCGCCTGCGCGAGGAAGAGATCGAGCGCCTGATCCTGGAAGGCCGGGGATGGCTCAAGCTCTCCGAATCGGCGTTCGACTTCTGGGACAATGAGGACGACGAGGTCTGGGACCAGGTTTAGGCAGGGCGATCTCGTTCTGCTCCCCTTTCTCTTCACCGCACATCACGGACTGATTATTAGGCGCGCCGGGCACCTGCGGAAAGAGAGTCTCGCGAAGATTCTGGCGCGCCTCCGGCAACTTTTTTCGTGAGGAGGCGAAGCATGAGCGACAGACCCATGGCAGTCCGCGAGTCCACGAGGATCGTGACCGCCCACCACCAGCGCGAGGGGGGCGGCTTCATCGTGCGCCGCCCCCTGCCAACCGACGGCATGGAGATCGCCGACCCCTTTCTTCTGATCGACGAGATGGGTCCGGTGGACTACGGGCCGGGCGAGGCCGTCGGGGCGCCGGACCACCCGCATCGCGGCTTCGAGACCGTGACGTACATGCTCGAGGGCGAGTTCGAGCACGAGGACTCCGCGGGACATCGCGGCGTGATCCGACCGGGCGACGTCCAATGGATGACGGCCGGCGCGGGGATCGTGCACTCGGAGATGCCGTCCCGCCGCATCCGCGACGCGGGCGGCCGCATCCACGGCTTCCAGATCTGGGTGAACCTGCCCGCGCGCCTCAAGATGACGCGGCCGCGCTACCAGGAGGTGCCGGCAGACGGGATCCCCGAGGCCCGCAGCGAGGACGGGCGCGCGCGCGTCCGCGTGATCGCCGGTGAAGCTCTGGGAACGAAGGCGGTCATCGGCACGCACATCCCCATCGTGTATCAGGACTGGTCGCTCGACGAGCCCGCGGACGTCACCCTTCCGCTCCCGAGCGACCAGCAAGGGCTCATTTACGTGTTCAAGGGCGCCGCGCGGGTGGGCGACAAGGCAAGCGAGGTGCGAGAAGGCCAGCTCGCCCTGCTCGGCCCCGGCCACGCCGTCCGGCTGCGCGGGACGAAGGGCGCGCGGGAGCCAGGCCGTTTGCTCCTGCTTGCCGGCGTCCCGATCGCCGAACCGGTCGCTCGTTACGGGCCGTTTGTCATGAACTCGCGGGAAGAGCTCACGCAGGCCTTCAACGACTACCAGACCGGTCGCATGGGCGAGATCACGCGGACCGCGCAGGTGGGCTGAAACCCGGAGGCTATTGCCTTGACAGATTCGGTCTGCTACTGCTAGGGTTCGCGATAGCCGGAGCACACCACCGGTTTCCAACCGAAGGGGGACGGGGATGTCTGATGATCGACGCACAACGCTGATCGACCATCTTGCCCTTCGCGAGGTGATCGGCGCTCCGATGCCGCTCGCCGCCAACAAGGAGATGCCGCGTCTCGACCATCACTGCCGTGAGTTCATCTCGCTCTCCCCGTTCCT
>CAYJUC010000043.1:6323-17169 GCA_964372605.1 uncultured bacterium
ATCAGCGAGCCGGAGCTCCTCGTGGAGATGGCGGTGGACGGCAAGGCGCCGCAGCTGGCGATCAAGATCGAGATCGACGAGGTGTTTTTCCATTGCGGGAAGGCGCTGAAACGGTCGAGGTTATGGGACCCCGGTTCGTGGATCGACCGCAAGAGTTTCCCCAGCTACGGCAGGATCATGCGCGACCAGCGCAAGACCGATCTCACCGTCGAAGAGCTCGAACAATTCGTCGACAACGACTATAAGACAAGGCTGTACTGATCCGGGCCTTGCCATGAATTGTCGCGCTGGACTATAATTCGGGCCAATGGCTGCCAAGTTCAGCGCCGACAACCTGGGCAGTTTTCTCCGCCCACCGTACCTCCTGGAGGCTCGCCGGAAGAACCTGCCTGAAGCCGAGCTGCGCAAGCTGGAGGACCGCGCCATCACCGAGGTGGTGCGGATGCAAGAGCAGGTGGGGATGCCAATCGTCACGGACGGCGAGTACCGGCGGAAGCTGTTCTTCTCCACGGTCGTCTCCACGGCTGAAGGGTTCGACCCGGAGGGATTCGAGCGCTCGCATCGCGACGAGCAAGGCAACGTCACCCGCTTCGGGGTTCCGACGCCAGTGGCCAGGCTCAAACGAAAGGCCAGCCTGGTGGACATCGAGTACAAGTTCACCCGCTCGCTGACCGAGAAGCCGATCAAGGTCACGATGCCCAGCCCCTCGCTGATGCTGAGCTACTGGAAAGACGGCGTCTCGGACAAAGCCTACGAGAGCAAGGACGCCTTCCTGGACGACCTGATCGGCATCATGAACCAGGACGCCAAAGCGCTGGCCGCCGCGGGCGTGGCTTATTTACAGATCGACGCCCCGCAGTACACCTACATCACCGACAAGAAGATCCGCCCGGACGTCACCGACCCGCTTGGCACACTCCGCAAGATGATCTCTGCCGACAACCGGGTGTTCGAGGGCGTGAAGGGAGCCCTGACCGGCCTCCACCTCTGCCGCGGCAACTACCGCAGCAAGTTCACCGGCACCAAGCCCTACGATGACTACGCCGAGACGGTCTTCGCCAACGCCAGGGTGGACCGCCTGCTGCTCGAGTACGACGACTATCGCTCGGGCGACTTCCCTCCACTGCGCTTCGTGCCGTCCCACGTGACGGTCGTCCTCGGCTTGGTCACCACCAAGCGGTCAGAGCTGGAGGAGGAGGACGAGCTGCGGCGCCGCATCGACGCGGCGGCCAAGCATGTCCCGCTGGAGCGGCTGGCGCTGTCCACCCAGTGCGGCTTCGCCTCGACCTTCGAGGGGAACGAGATCACCCCGGATGCCCAGCGCGCCAAGCTCGAGCTGATCGTCCGAACGGCCCAGAAGGTCTGGGGCCACACCTAGCTGTTTCACGGGGCGTGCCTTCGGCGCCCACTTTTGCGCGTCGTCAATGATCATCGACATCCACGGCCACTACACCACCGCGCCTGAGGGCCTCATGGCCTATCGCGGACGCCAGATCGCCCAATTGGGCAATCCCACGAAGGGCGTGCTGAGCATCAGCGACGACGCGATCCGGGAGAGCCTGGAGAAAGGGCAGCTCAAGCTGCAGCAGGATCGGGGCACCGACGTTATCCTGTTTTCACCACAGGCAGTCAGCATGGGGCATCACTTCGGCAACGCGAAGATCAGCCTCTACTGGAGCGAGACCTGCAACGAGCTGATCCACCGCGCCTGCCGGCTCTATCCCCGGAACTTCATCGGGGTCTGCCAGCTTCCCCAGTCGCCCGGCGTGCCGCCCAAGAGCTGCATTCAAGAGCTGGAGCGCTGCGTCAAGGAGTTCGGCTTCGTCGCGTGCAACCTCAACCCCGACCCCTCCGGCGGTTACTGGACGGACCCGCCGTTGACCGACCCCTGGTGGTACCCGCTCTACGAGAAGATGGTGGAGCTGGAAGTCCCGGCCATGATCCACGTCAGCGCTTCCTGCAACCCCAACTTCCACGCCACGGGAGCGCATTACATCAACGGCGACACCACTGCCTTCATGCAGTTCCTGACCTCCGACCTCTTCAAGGAGTTCCCGACCCTCACGTTCGTCATTCCCCATGGCGGCGGCGCCGTCCCCTATCACTGGGGCCGCTACCGGGGCATGGCGTTAGATATGAAGCGGCCGCCCCTCAAGGAGCTGCTGAAGAACGTAGTCTTCGACACCTGCGTGTATCACCAGCCGGGCATGGAGCTGCTGATCAAAGTTGTCGGGTCCGATAGCGTGCTGTTCGCCTCCGAGATGATCGGGGCGGTCAGGGGCATCGATCCGGACACCGGGCGATACTTCGACGACACCAAGCCCTACATCGACGCCATCACCTGGCTCGGCGAGGATGACCGGGCCAAGATCTTCGAGTCGAACGCCCGCCGGGTATATCCGCGGCTGAACAGGCACCTGGGCGGTCCCCCGAGGTAACCGCGCGGGTCGCCTCCTCTGGAGGGGTCGCGATGCTGGAAATCTACAACTTCGATCTGTTCCCCTACCGGGGCCTGACCGCGTTTCCCGGCTGGCCGTTTCCCAACCATCTGTTCGATCCCGCAATCGGCGCGGAGAACTACGCGGAGCACGTCGAGGAAGCGGTCCTGTGCGAGGATCTGGGATTCGACGGCGTCATCCTGAACGAGCACCACTGTTCGGCATACGGCCTGATGCCCAGCCCCAACCTCATCGCCGCGACGCTGGCCGCCCGCACGAGGCGCATGAAGATCGGCATCCTGGGAGTCGCGCTCCCGCTCAGGGGCCAGCCGGTCCGCGTGGCGGAGGAGTACGCGATGCTCGATTGCCTCTCGCGCGGCCGGCTCATCGCCGGAATCGTGCGGGGCATCCCCAACGAGTATTTCGCCTACAACGTCAGCCCGGCGGAATCGAGGGCGCGGTTCGAGGAGGCCCACGAGGTTCTGATAAAAGCGTGGACGGAAGAATGGATGACCTTCGAGGGAAAGTTCTACCAGTATAAGAATTTCACGCTCTGGCCAAGACCGGTGCAGAAGCCGCACCCGCCGATCTGGGCGCCGGCCAACAGCGCCGAGACCATCGAGTGGGCCGCCAGGCGCCGCTACGTCGTGGCCCAGACCTTCGCCGGCACGGCGCTGGTGAAAGCGGCCTTCGATCACCACCGGAAGGTGGCGGCGGAGCTTGGGTGGACACCGACCCCCTCGACCTACGCGCTGATGCGCCACATCTACGTCTCGACGAGCGATGCGCGGGCCCGGGAGGAATGCGAGGAGGCGATCGTCTACTTCGCGCGGCTGCTCGAGCGAAGCCCGAACGTGCTGGCGCTCTACGGGGACACCGGTTCGGGCTACGTCTCCCCGCGAGCCTTCGAGTACAAGGGCATGACGCAGGCCTTCGACTTCAGCAACCTCACCTATGACCGGATGGACCGGGAGGGGTGGCTCATCGCCGGCAGCCCGGAGACCGTGATCGACAAGATCAGGGAGCAGCAGAAGGAGACGGGGTTCGGAAAGCTCCTGGGTGTCTACTGCTTCGGGAACCTGCCCCACGAGGTCGTGAAGCGGAATCTGAAGCTCTTTGCCGCCGAGGTCACGCCTCGGATCAGGGGGATCGCGTAAGTCCTCTCTCAGGCCGACTGGTGACGCGAGAGGAAGGCGAGGACGGCCTCCCGCGTCGCCTCCGCCTGCTCGAACCAGAAGAGGTGCCCGGCAGGGTTCAGCACGCGCAGTCTGGCATCGGGAATCCGCTCGGCCAGAATGCGGGAGTTTTCCCAGGCCACGATCTTGTCCTGCCGTCCGGTGATGACCAGTGTTGGACAGCGAATGGAGGGGAGCCGTTCGTAACTGTCATGCCGGTCGATCGCCTGGCGCCGGCGCGTCAGGGCTTCCGGATCGATGGGGCGCTCCCGGCGCGCGGCGATCAGCAGCTCGATGATTCCCGGATTGTTCTGGACGTATCCCTCCGTGAGGGTCGCCCGGGCCAGCGCCCGCGCCCGCTCTTCGGCCGAGATCTCTTGCGTGGTATAGGCCTCTGTCATGGCCGGGTCCTCGGACAGTTCCACGGCGTGCGGCCCGCCCGCCCTCGTGCATCCCAGGATCAGGCTGCGGACCTTGTGCGGATGGCGCAGCGCCAGCTCCTGGGCGATCATCCCGCCCATGGAGACACCGAGCACGTGGGCAGAGCCGAAGCCCACCGCATCCATCAAGGCGGCGGCATCATCGGCCAGGAGGGCCGTACTGTAGTCCATCACCGGTTTATCGCTCATGCCCGACCCGCGCTGGTCGAAGATCAGCGTCCGGTACGCCTGGCTGAGCGCCGGCAATAACCCGCGGAAGTGGCTCGCATCCCCCTGGAGGCCGTGCAGGCAGACCAGGGGTTCACCGTGCCCGTGTAGCTCGTAGTAGATCCGCAGACCGTTGACACTGGCCTCTGCCATCAAAGCGTCTCCTGACCCTTATGAGGGTACCAAGTATGACCGCCGGCGTTCAACTGCCCGGCGGTCGGTGACCTCTTGCTCGGGCCATCGGCCTGTGGCATGTTCGATGCCAGCGTATCGCTCGGTGTGCCCGTCGGCACGGGCGCGGCGCGTCTCTTTCGAGTGCGGGCTTGGCCCGCGTAAGCTCAGGGGGTGGCTCGGAGGGGGATGTGCCCCCTTCGATTAAAGCCCGGGGGCCCGTGCCTGCTCACCCGCACGGGCGCGGCGCCAGCCCGGGGGCCCGTGCCTGCTCACCCGCACGGGCGCGGCGCCAGCCCGGGGGCCCGTGCCTGCTCAAGGGAGACCAGGATGCCACACGCAAGCGTCAACGGAGTGAGGCTCTTTTACCAGCTTTCGGGCGCCGGTGAGCCAATCGTCCTGATCCCGGGTCTCGGGCTTGACCACACGTACTTCCGCTACGCGATCCCGGAGCTGGAACGGCACTTCCAAGTCCTGGCGTACGACCCCCGAGGCACGGGACAGTCCGACCGCCCGCCAGGCGAGTACAGCACCACGCTCTGGGCGGATGACCTGCGGCAGCTGCTGGCTCGGCTCGGAATTTCGGAGGCGCACGTGGTGGGTTCGTCCCTCGGCGGCTGCGTCGCGCTCGACCTTGTCCGGCAGACGCCCGAGGCCGGCAAGAGCCTGATTCTGGTGGCCGCGTTCTCGGAGCTCGACCGCGCGCTCGAGACGAACTTCCGCATGCGGATCAGGATCGTGGAGCAGCTCGGGATGGGTGAGGTGATCAGCGATCACGTGATGCTCTGGACTCTGTCGCGTGAGTTCATCGAGACTGAGCGCGGGAAGCAGGCGGCCGCGGGGCTCCTTGCGGGGCTATCGAGGAACGATCCCAAGCTCTATGTGGAGTTTCTCAAGGCGATCCTCCGCTTCGGGAGAGTTCTCCCAGGCCAGGAAGAGGAGCCGAAGTTTACGAGCTACCTGTCGCAGATCAACAACCCCACGCTAATTGTGGTCGGGGATAAGGACATCCTCACGCCGGTCGCATTCTCGCAGAAGATCCGGGATCGCTTGCCCGATTCCGAGCTGGCGATCATCAAGAACTGTGGCCACATCACGTTCATCGAGCAGCCGGAAGAAAATACGCGGCTGATCGTCGAGTTTGTCCGCCGCCGCGCGCAGCGCTGAGCGGCCCAGGGAAAAAATGGGGTATTTCGGGCGGCCTCAGATCCGGGTCGGGGACGACGCGCTGGTGAGCGGCCGCGGCCGATACGTCGATGACATCAGGCTGCAGGGAATGGTCCATGTCGCCGTCCTCAGGAGCCCGGTGGCCCACGCCCGCGTGCGCCGGATCGACGTCTCGGCGGCCGCATCGGCCAACGGGGTGGTGGCGGTGTTCACGGCGGACGATCTCCCGCCGGCAGCCCGGACCCTGCCCGATGGCCACCCACATCCCGCGCTGCCGTCGAAGGGAGCGCCGACGCTGGCGCGTGACAGGGTCCGGTACGTCGGAGAGCCGATTGCCGTGGTGGTGGCCGAGAGCCGCGCCCTCGCCGAGGATGCGGCGGAGCTGATCGCGGTCGACTACGAGCCGCTCCCCGCGGTCGTGGACCTCGACAAGGCCATCGAGTCTACCGGACCTCGAGTTCATGACGATGTGCCCTCCAATATCGCCGCGCGTCTCGCAGTCAACAAGGGGGATGCCGCCGCGGCCTTCGCGCAGGCATCCTGCGTCATCCAGGACCGCTTCGAGGTGCACCGGGGCGCCGGCCAGGCAATGGAGACTCGCGGCATGGTGGCGCACTGGAACCCGGCGGAGGAGCGCCTTACCGTGTGGCACGTCTCCCAAGTCCCCTTCCTCCACCGGGCGCTGATCGCGAACGCCCTCGGGCTGCCGGAGCATCGGGTGCGGGTCCTGTCCCCTGATGTGGGCGGAGGCTTCGGCTACAAGGGGCTCGTTTACGTCGAGGACATCCTGATCCCCTTCATCGCCCGGGAGATCGGGCGGCCGGCGAAGTGGATCGAGGATCGGCGTGAGCACCTCACGGCCTCCTACCAGGAGCGGAGCCAGCTCCACGCCGTCGAGATCGCAACCGACGCGGAGGGCAAGATCCTGGCAATCCGTGGCCGCTTCCTCCACGACACCGGCGCGTACACGCCCTGGGGCCCCGTCGTGCCGCTGCTGACGCTCGTCAACGTTCCCGGGCCGTACCGGGTGCCTCACTACAGCATGGAAGCCCTGATCGTGTACACCACGTGCGTGCCGGTCGCGCCGGTCCGCGGGGCGGGGCGACCGCAGGCCGTGTACGTCATGGAGCGGCTCCTCGATCGAGTAGCCGAGCGACTCTCCATCGATCCCGCGGAGGTCCGCCGGCGCAACCTGATTCAGCCCGACGAGTACCCGTACGACGTGGGCTTCATCTCCCGCGACGGGAGCCGGCGGATCTACGACAGCGGCAACGTGCCGGCGCTCCTCAACCGCGCGCTGGAGATGGTGCGATACGAGGAGCGCCGCCGCGAGCAGCCGGTGCTGCGGAAGCGAGGGCGGTACGTGGGGCTCGGGGTCGCGTGTTGCGTCGAGGAAACCGGCCTCGGCCCGTACGAAGAGGCGGGGATCTCCGTCGAGCCTGACGGCCGGGTTGTCGTCCGGATCGGCGTACCGGCTCAAGGGCAGGGGCATCGCACCGTCTTCGCTCAGATCGTCGCCGACGAGCTGCGGGTGCCCCTGGAGCAGGTCACGGTCCTGGCCGGGGACACCGACCTCGTTCGCTACAGCATCGGCACCTTCGCGAGTCGGGCCGCGGTCGTGGCCGGCTCGGCGGCGCTCCTGGGCGCCAGAGAAGTCAAAGCGCGCGCGCTCCGCATCGCGGCCGGCATGCTCGAAGCGAGTGAACACGACCTTGTCCTGGACGATGGGCGGGTCAGCGTGAAGGGCACTCCCGGCAAAGCCGTGACCCTGGCGGAAATCGCGCGGCGCTCCCTGGGCGAGCCGGGAAGCCCCCTCCGGCTGGAATCGGGGCCCGGGCTCGGGGCGCTATCGAGCTTCTGCCCGCCCGCGACCACCTACCCCACCGGCGCGCACGCCGCCGTCGTCGAGGTCGACCCCGAAACGGGCGAGGTCGAGATCCTTCAGTACGCGGCCGTTGAAGACTTCGGGACGCTGATGAACCCGCTCATCGTCGAGGGTCAGATCATCGGCGGGGTCGCGCACGGCATCGGCAATGCGTTCCTCGATCGTGTTGTCTACAACGAGGACGGCCAGATTCTGACCACCACTTTCATGGACTACCTGATGCCCACCGCCGCCGACGTGCCGCGGATCGACTGGGACCACCTGGGAACGCCAACGCCGCTCAACCCCATCGGCGCGAAGGGCGCCGGGCAAGGCGGCGCCATCCCCGTCGCGGCGGTCCTCACCGCCGCCGTCGAAGATGCGCTCCGCCCATTCGGCCTCCGCCTGACCAGCACCCCGTTTCGCCCGAGTGATCTCCTCGGACAGCTCGGAGCGGCAGGGCGGCCATGATCGTGTCCACCAGCCGGTCGGCCTCGCCAACCTCGATGTGCTATCCTGGGACGAAAGCGCCCATGCCATGACGAGTCACCGCGACGCGATCCTCGACCAATTCACGCGCCAGGCTGTCCCTTTCACGACGGCAGCGGGCATCCGGGACGAGGCCGCGCTCCGCCTCCTCGTCGAGTTCTCTGGCGCCGGCTCAGACGACACGGTGCTCGACGTCGCCTGCGGTGGCGGGCTCGTCGTTTGCGCCTTCGCCCGCGTCGTCCGCCACGCAACAGGCATTGATTTGACGCCGGCGATGCTTGACCAAGCGCGCAAGCTCCAGGCAGAGCTCGGCCTCGAGAATGTGTCGTGGCAGCTCGGTGACGTGCTGTCGCTCCCCTATCCCGACGGGAGCTTTACGATCGCCACCTGCCGCTTCGCGTTCCACCACTTCCCTGACCCGCTCGCCGTCCTCCGGGACATGACGCGCGTGTGCGCGCCCGGAGGGCGTGTCGTAGTCGTGGACTCGGCCCCCGACCCCGCGAAGGCCGACGCCTTCAACCGAATGGAGAAGCTCCGGGATCCCTCGCACGTCCGGGCGATGCCGCCCGACGAGCTGCGCGGGCTCTTCCGCTTGGCTGGCCTCCCCGAGCCGCGCGTCACCTCCTACCGCCTGGAGGGCGAGCTCGAGGGCCTCCTCGCCCGCTCGTTTCCCAACCCCGGCGACGCCGACCGAATCCGCGAGATCTTCCGCGCCTCGCTCGCCGACGACGCGCTCGGAATCGAGACGCGCCTCGAGAACGGGCTGATCCGCTACGGTTACCCCGTCGCAGTCCTCGTCGCCAACGACGTCCACCGAAGCTGAGCGGAGGGCTTCATGAAAGATCTGGTAGTCATCGATGCGGACGCCCATGTCGAGGAGCACGAGCTCACCTTCAGCGACAAGTATCTGGACCCGGCCTTCCGGGCGCAGCGGCCTCAGGTGGTCGGGATGGATGGACTCGCCTACTGGATGATCGAGGAGCAGCTTTTCCCGAGGCGGCTCGGCCGGGGGTGCCATAACCTCGGGACGCCGACCAGCATCGGGGGAAAGCGGACCCTCTTCACCCAAACGAAGCCGGAGAGCCTGGAGAGCCTCGAGCTGCGCGACCCGAGAGCCCGCCTCGGAGACATGGATGCCGAGGATCTGAAGGTGGCGGTGCTCTATCCGACTCTCTTCCTGGCCTACCCCCTGACAGTCAGCCCGTCGCTGGCCACCGCCATGTGCGCCGCCTACAACCGCTGGATGGCGGACGCCACCGGCGGGAACGACCGGCTCCGGTGGGCGGCCGTGGTCAACCTCGACGAGCTTTCTGCGGCGGTCCGGCAGGTCCGCGAGGCCAAGAAGCTCGGGGCGGTCGCAGTGATGGTGCTCGGCACCGCCGGGGACCGGCTGCTCGACGACCCGGCCCTGCTCCCGTTCTTCGAGGCGGTGGCCCAGGAGGAGCTGACGCTGGCCGTGCACGTGGGTTGGGCCTGCCCGTCCCTCAGCAACCTCTACGCCGACCTCTATACCGCGACGGTGCTCCCGTTCCTCGCGCCGGTCTTGATGGGCTTCGCCTCGCTCCTGGGCGGCGGGATCCTCGACCGCTTCCCCACCCTGCGCGTGGCCTTCCTCGAGGCCGGCTGCGAGTGGGTGCACTTCATGGTGCATCGCCTGGATCACCGCTTCACTTTCGCCAAGAGCATGGCCAAGATCATCCCGCAGACCGCCCCCCGTGCCGCCTGCCCGCCCCAGGAGTATCTGCGTCGCGGGAACCTCTACTTCAGCACGGAGGTCGAGGACGCGCTGCTCCCCCAGGTGATCGAGCTGGTGGGCGAGGGCCAGATCATCTTCGGGTCGGACATGCCGCACGGCGACCGTGAGCGCTTCGCCGCCAAGACGCTCCTGTCGCGCACCGACCTCAGCGACGCCGCCAAGCGGAAGATCCTGGAGGAAAACCCTCGCCGCCTGTACCGGCTGTAGTTGCCGGCTGCGTTAGCCAGCCCTGCCCATTCCCATAAGCACAGCTGGAGGGGACGGCGTCGATGGGCTTCTATAGTGACTATCTCGTCGAGTGCTTGAAGGGACCTCTTCGTGAAGAGCTGTTTGGCGAGGTGTCAGAGGAAGACCGTGAGTGGGACCGGCGAATTGAAGAACTCGTCAGGATCCTCGTTGACGGCAAGATCCAGTGGCTAGCACCAAAGGACCAAGGTAAGCAACGGGAATTGCTGGTCCTAGAGGGGCATCCAGACAAGTTCGCAATCTACATCGACCTGATACTCACCCGACACCTGCTGGCCCAGATCGACGAGATGTCCTCGCGGCTGCGCGAGACGCCTTCGATCCTCCTGAAAAAGACCCCTCCGGGAGAATGGCGCACCTATCTAATGGAGGCGACCAGATGCTATCTCTATGGCCTCTTCCAGGCCTGCGCAATCTTGAGCCGAGCGGCGTTGCACGCCGCGCTTCTCGCTCGCCTCGAGGCTCGAGGGCAGAGGATTGTGCCCGCGACAAAGGAAGAGTTCGCGCATGTGATCCGTCTGGCGAGCGAGGTCGGTATTCTGAAACCTGAAGACATACCCAAGGCCAACCAGGTTCGAGAGTCCGGAGGCAATGCGGCTCATGGGCAGACGGTTTCTCAAGGTCAAGCAAAGGCATCTTTGGTTAAAGTGCGTCAACTGATGGAACGCCTCTACGCTTGAATCGAGGGACTACCGCACCGTCAGTACTACCTGTCGATCCTCCCTGTATTTGTGCAGGTCATCTACAGAACGAATCTCGCGATGGATTCAAAGGCCCACTTACAGTAAGACCACCTTGAAGCTTGCCTCCAGGGGAAGCGTCCCTCTGTCGAGACCTTGGCCGGCGCGCTTGAGGAAATTCAGGATCGTGAATCCCACGACCTCACGTGTAGT
>CAYJUC010000044.1:0-17151 GCA_964372605.1 uncultured bacterium
CGCCAGCTCGTGCAATTCACCACCCCCAGCGGACATTTTGGTGGTAACTGAACGCTATAGTTTCCGAATTCGATCAAATCACAAGTTGGTTTTTCACGAGGACGGAACGAAGACTCCCTATTCATGTGACAACTCCGTCTCGTACCTCTATCGGCTACGGCGTCATGGTGGACGACCGCCGGCTGTGGTTTCCCGCCGTCGTGACGGTGATTCTTGAACGCGTTGGTAACACGTTCTACGTTGTTACCGCGTACCCACGAGTTTTATAATCCATGCCGCTCATACCCGACGAGCTCCACCGATTTTTAACGGCTTATCTGGCAGTCGAAAGTCGTCACACTGCTGCAGTCCAAAAGTTTGTTCAGAGCGAGACTACAGAACAAGTCAAAGCCCTTCTGAGTGCTATCCGAACAGTCTTCGAGGAAGACCCACCCGCAGCTTCGCTGAGGCAGGAAATCGAGAGGGCAGGAAACCTCTCGCTTCGTCCCGGGACAACCGCGCGCGAGTTTCTTTTAGACTTGTTCTCCCTCGTCTCTCGTACGGCCAACCTTCCACCGACCATCAAGCCATATGATGCGTTCATTAGTTACTCGTCGAAAGATCGCAACTTAGCAGCACGGGTCGCGGCTGAACTTCGAGGGCATGGCTATGCCATATGGCTAGATCGTGACGAAGTGCTAGTAGGCCATAACATTCTCGACGAAGTATATCGCGGCATTCTGCAATCAAGATTTCTCATCGTGCTACTGACAAAAGAGGCCACAAAATCAAAGTGGGTAAGAGAAGAGCTATCGGCAGGTAAACTCCAAGAAATAGAAAATGCCAGGGTTACAGTGTTACCCGTTAAGTGTGAGCCTGATCTTGATATTCCTCCGGTGTTGCGGGGAAAGCGCTGGGCCGATTTTACACAGTCGGAAACCGAGGGGCTTCAGGCGCTAATGCGGGCAATCGACTTACACCGATCCGGTATTTTTGGTACAGACGCAGAAACCAGACAACAAGACGCGACTGCTCGTAATTTACGTGACTGGCATACTGTGCTCAATGACGAACCGATTCAGTTCGGCTACGATCCAGCAAAAGGCGGCTACAAAGATGTAGTCATAGGACCTCCAGACGGAGAAGACGCGCACTACGACAAGTGGCAATTAGTTACTCTCCTTGAGAAAACACGTGTTCGGATCAGGGGATGGGGAGGAGCGCCATTTCCGTACGAAGTATATCCGAAGGCCCGGTTAGATAACCTTCCTGATGGTGCTCGCCTCATCGATACTCACACTTGGATGTTTTCGGTATGGAGTTTTAACTATTGGCGGTTTACGGACCGTCTACAATTCTTTCAACGAACAGGTCTGCTAGAGGACGGAGACCTTGGAGAAAACGGCCAGGTCGCAATGAAAGGCTGCCTAAATCTTATATGGACCATACAAGACGTTTGCACCGCATTAATGTTTTCAGAAAATTTACTCAACGAAGTTCCTTCTCTGGGACGGATAGTTGTGATCCACAGACTTGGCGGCATGAATGGTAGACGTCTGGTCGTAAGAGGATTCAATAGAGCGCCTCTGAGGAAGGAATACGCCGCTCAAACAGATACTATCGAGCAAGAGTTAATAATTCGAAGAGGGGATAATCTCGAAATTGAGGCAATTAAAATGCTTGGCGAGATTTTTTGGCTGTTCAACTGGAGTGGTTTCCGTCCGGAGATTGTTCGTGAGGACGTCAAAGCATTTCTCTCAGGTCATTTCCCTCCGAACTGGTAAATAAGTTAATTCGAATACTGACATGCGCATCACCAAGGTCGAGTCCGCCCTGCTGAAAGTGCCGCTCGGGGGGGCGCGCGGAGGATCGGGGGCCACGGAAGTTCAGCTGGTCCACGTCACCGTGGCTGATTCTGAAGGTCGTCAGGGCACCGGCTTCACTTACACGCTGACCGGCGGCGGCGAGAGCATCCAGACCATGATCGACGCGACCTTCGCTCCGAAGGCTGTGGGGACCACGCCGGCAGGGTGGGACCGGCTCTGGCACGACCTCTGGGCGTTGACCCATCGGCTCGGGCGGGGTGTCGCGCTCCCCGCCCTCTCCGCCCTCGACATCGCGGTATGGGATCTCCGGGGCAAGGCCGCCCAGCAGCCGCTCTTCCGCCTCCTCGGCGCGTATCGCGAAAAAGTCAGCGTGTACGGCAGCGGCCGCTCCACCCACCAGATGACCACCGACGAGCTGATCGCGGGGACGCGCTCGTACCTCGAAGAGGGGTACACGGCCGTCAAGCTGCGGGCGGGTGCCCGGCCTGCCGAAGAAGACGTGGAGCGGATTGCCGCGGTTCGTCGCGCTGTCGGCGACTCGGTGCGGCTGATGGTGGACTGCAACGAGCGGCTCGACTTCCCGACCGCCCTGTGGCTCGGCCGGCGACTGGAAGCGCTGGATGTCTACTGGATGGAAGAACCCCTGGCGTCCGATGACATCGCCGGCCACGCCCGGCTGGCCTCCCAGCTACGGGTCCCCATCGCTGCCGGCGAGCACTTGCAGGGGCGCTTCGAGTTCGCGGAATACATCCGGCACGGAGCCGCGTCCATCCTTCAGCCTGACGCCCCGCTCATGGGCGGGGTGAGCGAGTGGATGCGGGTGGCGACGCTGGCAGAGGGCTTCAACGTCTCTCTGAGCCCCCACTTTCTCCCGGACCTGCACGTGCACCTGGCCGCGGCGGCGAAGAACTGCATCTACATCGAAGATTTCCCGCTGATCGATGACCTGCTCGCCGAGACCGTCCGGGCGGAGAAGGGCTTCATCACGCCTGCGGAACGGCCCGGCCACGGTATCCTCTGGGACCCCGCGAAGCTGGAGCGATACCGAGTGCGCTAGAATCCTCCGGAGCCGGCCCTGTAGGGTTTTCCCTGCGCTTATGACACGCCTTTGTTCACGGGCGCCGCAGTGTGTATAATATCTTCTGAAGAGTACACATCGTTAGGAGGCGCTATGAGGAAGGCGAACACGGGCCACGTCCGAAAGAATCTAGTTGTTAGTCCGGCGAGTATCAGGGAACTGCAGCGATTCCTTGACGTGGAGAGCGAATCCGAAGCGGTACGGATTGCGGTGGAAGACCGCCTGCTGGCGGAAAAATTGGCGGTCGCCGCAGACCGAATTGCAAAACGCGGCGGGCTCATCGACGTCTTCAAGCGGAGTTCGGGGCCGAGATCGAGAGGTCGTCGGTGAGAGCCCGACCGGTGGTCTTCGACACCTCTGTGTACATTCCGTATTTCCGCCGCGAAGCTTATCGGGACATGGTCGAAACCCAAGCCCGTCGGGGCCGGATCCGGCTTTCATCCGTCGTCCTTCAAGAACTTTATGCTGGGGTACGCTCGACAGATGACAAACGGCTGCTCGATGAGCTGGACCGTGGGTTTACCGCCAGGACCTATGTCGTCACGCCGGACCACACGGTGTGGGCGCTCACCGGGCAGCTCCTGAATGAATACGGTCGGCGCCACGGGAGAGTGGAGCCACGCCGGCATATAGCCGATATTCTGATTCTCATCTCCGCGCTCCAGGCCGGAGCCGTGCTCATCACAGAGAATGTGCGACACTTTTCGATATGGCTGAAGCTGTTGCGGCGACGCCGCGCGTTCGGTATCGTCCTCGGCGTGAGGAGGCAAGATCATCTCGAAAGACGATAGCGACATGCTCCAGGAACGGTTCATAGCTCTAATGGCTCAGGTCGCGCTCGGTCAGCGCTGGCGATCGTAGGGCTCGAGCCCGGGCCGGTAGCGCTTCTCGTCGAGGAACTGCCGCATGCCCTTGGCGCGGCCGCGCTCGGGATCCCGGAACTGGAGCTGATCGATCTTGGCCTGGAGGTAGTCGCTGGCCTGCTCGTAGTCCATGTGGAGGCAGTTCTTGAACGCTTCCTTGGCCGTCCACAGCGTGGCAGGATTGAGCTTCATCAGATCGTCGGCCAGCGCGCGCACCGCCTCGCGCAGGCCCGCGCGCGGGACCACCTCGTTGACGAGCCGCATCTCCTTGGCCTCCCGGGCCGTGAAGGTCCTGCCCGTCATCAGGTAGTAGAGGGCGTCGCGGTAGCTCATCACGAGGGCGAGGTCGCGGGACACCAGGCCGCCCGGGATGATGCCCCAGTTGATCTCCGACAGGCCGAACACCGCTTCCTCGGCGGCGATGGCGAAGTCACAGGACACGAGCGGCGTGAAGGCGCCGCCGAAGCACCAGCCGTTGACTGCGGCGATGGTCGGCTTGGCGAACATGCGGAGCTTGTAGTAGTTCGCCGTGCGCGACTGCCAGCGCGCGGCAAGCTGGCGCGCCGGCTTGCCGTCCAGCTCGCGGAAGAACTCCTTGAGGTCCATGCCCGCGCAGAAGGTGTCGCCGGCGCCGGTGAGGACGAGCACCTGCGTGTCGGGGTCGCCCTCGAGCTCGCCCAGCGCATCGATCATCTCGGACAGGAGGCGCGGGTTCATGGCGTTGCGTTTGTCCGGGCGGTTCAGGGTGAGCCAGGTCAACCCGCGATCGCGCTCGACGGTGATCGTCTCGTACATCATCTCCTCCTGGTGGGTCTTATGGATCGCTCCGCATGGCCGGTGACTACCCGTCGAACCTGAAATGTTTGCGCCCGGGAGTAGTCAGGAGCCGCTCGCGACAGGCGCGGGCTCGTCGATATCGAGGGTCGTCACGCGACGAAGCTCGCGGCGATACTTCGCGTCGTCGAAGGGCCGCCCGCGATGCATGGTGGCGCGGTTGTCCCAGATCACGAGGTCTCGCACGCGCCACGAATGGCGGTAGACGAACTCCGGTTGGGTCGCGTGCTCGATCAGGTCCCTCAGGAGGAGCCGCCCCTCGGGGACCGGCCAGTCGATGATCCTCGACGCATGCGAAGCGACGTAGAGCGACCTGCGATTCGAGCGTGGGATCGTGCGGATCAGTGGATGGACCGCGCCATTCAACGCCTCCTGCTCGTCCTCGGAGAACTCGAACCCGAGCGTCTGGCGCGAGTAGGCGATCGAATGGTGGACGCGCAGCCCCTCGAGCCGGGCCTTCGTCTCCGCGGGAAGCGCGTCGTATGCGGCGCGCATGTCAGCGAACTCCGTGTCCGCCTCTACGGGAGGGACGATCCTCGCCGAGAGCATCGAGTATCTTCCCGGCGGATCCTGGAACGACGCGTCGGTGTGCCACAGGCGATTCCCGAGCCCGTACATCCGGCGGCGGTCGTCGGATTTCAAAATTTCGCCGGTCTCGTCGACGTTCGAGATGACGGTGAGCGCCTCGTACCCCATGACGCTATTATGGAGGGCGCTGCTCCCCGTCATCGTGTGGAGCCGGCCGTCGAGTCGCTTCGCGAACGCGAGCTGTTCGTCGTCGGTGAACGGCTGATCGGGGAACACGAGGACAGCGTATTCGTCCATCCCGGCCCGGATCCCGGCGAGCGTCTCCCGATCGTGAACCCGGCGAAGATCCACCGGGCTCACCTCCGCGACGAAGTGCGGGTGAAGCTTTCGGAACGTCAGTGCCACGGCTCCTACCCTACGGCATTCAGGACCTTCCCGCCGACCTCGACCGGCTTGGCGTCGATGAGGATGGCGGCGATCACGCACGGCGTGGTTCCGCGGTTGACCCAATTATGGATCGTCCCGCGTTGCACGAGCACGTCGCCCGCTCGCAGATGGACGACCGAGCCCTCGATCTCCATGTCGATCTCGCCCGACATGACGACGACGTAATCGACCGAATCCGTCCTGTGGTTCCGCGGCGCGACCCCGGGCGCGAACTCGATGACGCGAAAGACCGTTCCGTTCTTCAACGTCGTGCCGACCTTCCTCAGTCCCTCGTCATCGCCGCCAGTGTTGTTTACGGGAAAAGATTCCGTGGTCCAGACGACACACGCCGTCGCTCCCGGCCGGCTCGAGCCGATGTTCCTGGAGACTTCGTCGATCTTGACGACCGCGCGCCCGTTTGCATCATGTCCGGTGACGACCCGTCGCACCTGAAGTGTCATTGTCCTCCTCCTTTACCTGAGCTGCTTTCCGACGAACTCGATGATCTTCTCGATCGCCTGCCAGGCGGCGGGCGAACCCTGATTCCTGGCGAACCCTTCGGCCTCGCCCTCATACAGCTCCAGCTCTACCTGGCCACCCGCCTTCTCGTATTGCGCGACGAAGCGGTCCAGGTCGACACGCGGATGAGCCACGTCGCGGGTGCCCTGGAGGTAGAGCACGGGCGGCAATTCGACGCGCTCACCGCGCTCGAGAGCGAGCACCGGGTTCCCCTCGGCCATGGCTTCTTCGGTCTGCCAGTATTGATCGTGGCAGGGCAGCACCCGGTCCACGACCTCGGGGTACGGTTTGCCGCTCTCTCGAAGCTTCTTGGCATAATGGTACCGCGCCAGAGGATCGATGACGGGCCAGCACATGACGACACAGCGCACGCCGGCATCGACGGCCGCTAGGCCCGCGGGGAGCGGCACCGCGGAGTAGCGGGGATCGCGCGGTCTCATCGCGCCCAGCATGGCCTGGTGCGCGCCGCTCGAGGTCCCCAGGACGCCCACCAGGTCCGGGCGACTGCCGAGCTCGGCGGCCCGCGTCTTGAGCGAGCGGATCGCATAATTGATGTCCGCCATCGACGCGGGGTACGGCGCCACGGGTGGCATGCGGAAATCCAGCGCCGCCACCACCACGCCGCTTTTCGCGAGCGGCTCGTTGATGGCGGTGTCGCTCAGGCGGTCGCCCCGGCA
This sequence comes from uncultured bacterium, assembly GCA_964372605.1. Taxonomy (GTDB): domain Bacteria; phylum Methylomirabilota; class Methylomirabilia; order Rokubacteriales; family CSP1-6; genus CAYJUC01. The sequence continues at coordinate 6,731 of CAYJUC010000044.1, forward strand.
CCACGCGCCGCCATGCAGCTCGACGATGAGCGGGAACGGCCCGGCGCCACGCGGCCTGAAGAGACGAGCCAGGAGCGGCGTGTCCCCGTGGCGCGCATATTCGACGTCTTTTACGTCGATCTCATAAGTCATGCCGACCTCCTCACTCTACTGCCGGAAGGTTTCCAACTCTCCAGGAGCTGGACGTAGTCGTGGATCGCCTCGTCCAGGGAGTACTGAGGCTGGTAGCCCAGCTCCGCGCGTGCCGCGCTGATGTCGAAGAGGCCGAACCCCATGAACCCGATCTGGAACGGGTCGAGCCCGGGGCCGACCGAGACCCTGGCGCCGGGACACGCGCGCTTGACCGCCTCCACGATCTCCCGATAGCTCACCAGGCGGCCGGACCCGATCAGGTAGGTGCGACGCCTCGGCGCCTCGGCGTGGACGGCCGAGACGCAGGCGTGCGCCACGTCCCGGGTGTAGATCACGTCGTCCTTCTGCTCGCCTCCGGTCGCGATCGTGTACGGCTCGTTGCGCGCGGCTGCCTCGATCATCTCGCTCATGACCGCGCGCCCGCCGTGCCGGAGCCGGCCGGGCCCGAAGATGCTCGAAAACCTGAGGATCACGTGGTCGAGCCCCTTCAGCCTCGCGCAGCGGTTCAAATAGTGCTCGCAAAACACCTTGGTGTCGTTGTAGAGGGTGTGACTGTTGTCGGGCGGGATGACCGGGTAATCTTCGGTGAGGGGCCGGTACGTCGGATGGCCGTACTCGCCGACGAAGTCCTGCATGACCCCCTTGGTGCTCGTGAAGACGAGGCGGAGGCCGAACAGCCGCGCCGCCTCCACCACGTTGGCCGTGCCGACGATGTTGACCTGGACCGCCATGTAGGGGTTTGCCGTGGCCAGGTCGGGGAGGAGCGCCGCCGTGTGGATGATGGCTTCGATCCCATGGCGCTTGACCGTGTCGAGGACGCGCGGTAGATCCAGCACGTCGCCGCGCGCGAACTCGAACTTCCCTACAATGTCCGGCATGAAGCGAAAGTCTTCGGAGACGTCGTAGCCGATGGGCGTGTCGCCGCGCTTCAAGAGCTCGCGGACCACCATGTTCCCGATGGCGCCGGTGCTACCCGTGACCAGGACCCGCTTGCTCGCCGCCATCTTCCCCTCCCGCCCGTGGTCCTCCATCTGCGCCATCTCTATAGAGCGCGGATGAACGGCGGAGTCAAGCGCGAAGTTGGGGGGGCTCCCCGTCTCTCTTGACAATCACCGCGGGATGCGGGTAGGGTTCCCGATAGATATGCCTCAGTGATCCAGCACCCGGGGGAGCATCCATGAAGCAGGAAGTCCGGCGACGCTACTACAACTACCAGCTTGAGACGCTGCCGAGGGAAGAGCTCCGGGCACTCCAGTTCAGGCGGCTCAGCCAGCTGATCGAGCGAGTGTACCACCAGAACCAGTTCTACCGGCGGCTGTTCGACGAAGCCAAGGTCCGGCCCGCCGAGATCCGCTCGTGGGACGACTTCCAGAAGCGGATCCCGTTCATCGACAAGCGGGACCTGCTCAAAGACCAGGCCGAGCAGTCGCCGTACGGCCGGAAGCTGATGGTCCCCGAGGCGGAGATCCGGAAGGTCTACATCACCAGCGGGACATCCGGGATCGGGCAGGAATTCCATCCGATGACCGAGAACGACTTCAGGTCAGCCGCCGAGCTCGGATCCTATTTCTTCACCTGGGCGGGCATGGAGAAGGGGGACCTGAACGCGCTCTTCTGGCCCCTCGCGACGATGGCGGGCGGTCAGGTCGCCTTCGGCGGGCTGGAGCGATTCGGCGCCAACGCCATGGTCCTCGGGATCTTCGACTCAAGGACGAAAATCCAGCGACTCCGCGAGTTCAAGCACCACTATATCTGGGCCACTCCCGTCTACCTCACCCGGCTGACGCATCTCTGCCGGGAGATGGGCGTGGAGCCCGCGCGGGAGATGCCGAACCTGAAAGGGATCATGTTGTCCACCGGCGCGTTTCCGGTGGAGTGGGCAGAGGAGATGGAGGAGTTCTGGGGGACCCGGCTCTACGACTGCTACGGGACCACCCAGATCCGGTCCATCTACGCCAGTACCTGCGAGAAGAGCGTCGTCTTCGAGGGAAAACGGGGCAGCTATCACCCCGCGGAGCCCGTCGTTCTGGCGGAGATTCTGGATCCCGCCTCAGGAGAGCCCGTGAAGTACGGGGACGAGGGGGAAGTGGTCATCACCAACCTCTACCAGGAGGCGGCGCCCATGATCCGCTTCCGCCAGGGCGACAAGGTCCGCCGTCTGCCGCATGAGGCTTGCGATTGCGGCCGCACCTGGGAGGTGTGGGAGGCGGGGACTATCGCGCGATACGACGACATGCTGAAGATCAAAGGGCAGAACATCTGGCCCCTCGCCGTCGAGGAAGTGATCTTCGCCTCCAAGGAGGTGGAGGAATACAATGGCCACGTCTACCTGTCCGAGGACGGCGCCGAGGAGGTGAGGGTCGCGCTCGAGTTCAAGAAGGATGCCGCTCCGGCGGTCAAGTCCCGCATCCTCGGAGCGCTCCCGGCTCGGCTCAGGGACCGGACGGGAGTGCGGATGCAGGTGGAGGAGGTGGCCCACGGCTCGATCCCGCGGTTCGAGTACAAGGCGATCCGCTGGACCGACGACCGGCAGAAAGGGCTCACCAAGGTGAAGTTTACCGAGAAGTGAAGCAAGGAGAGACCCCATGAGACGACGCTGGATGACCGCAATGCTCCTGGGCCTGGCCGGACTGCTGGCGTTCCCTCCCCTGGCGTCCGCTCAGCTCAGGACGGTGAAAGTCGCGTGCACGAGCAAGCCAGTGCTGGATAACCTCGCCATCTTCGTGGGAATGCACATGAAGTTCTTCGAAGAGGTAGGGATGAAGGTGGAGCCCTCCTACTTCAGGGGTGGCGGCGAGGTGATCCGCGGCATCACCTCCAAGTCCGTCGACCTTGGTGCCACCGCCGCGGCGAACGCGGTCATGATCGCCATCGCCAAGGGAGAGCCGATGAAGATCGTCTCGGCAAGCCTCTCTCCACTGGCCGGCGTGGTCTGGCTGGTGGAGGCCGACTCCCCCATCAAGTCGGTCAAGGATCTCAAGGGAAAGAAGGTCGGCTTCAGCTCCCCCGGGAGCGTCACACACCAGACGATCCAGTACATCCTGAAGAAGGAGGGGTTAGAGAAGGACGTGCAGATCGTTCGGGTGGGCGCGCCGGGCGACAGCTGGGCCGCAATCAAGAACAGGGTGGTGGACGCCAGCTGGCATGTGCTCCCCGCCTACCACCCCCTGATCCTGAAGAAGGAGGCTCGCGCCATTATCAGAGGCGAGGATTACATCAAGGAGTACCAGCAGACCGTGGTGGTGGCCATGGAGGACGTCATCAAGAAGGACCCGGAGCTGATCCGGAACTTCCTGAAAGCCCGGGCGAAAGCCGTCCGGTTCATCAAGGAGAATCCGGAGCAGACCGCCCAGATCTGGGCCGAGGAGCTGAAGCTCCCGATAGAAGCGATCAGACTGGCCTACAAGGATCTCAACCCGGACTGGTACGAGACCGGGGCGCCAAAACTTGAGAACCTCAAGGGCTCGATGCAAGAGGCTCTGGACATCGGCGCCATCAAGGAGCCGCTGGACCTGGCCAAGATCCAGGACCTTCGCTTCCTGCCCCGGTAGATCATCGAAGGGAGCCTCGATGGCCCCCTCCGAGCCGGCGGCGCCGGCGCTCGAACGGCGATTGACTCACCTCCGACGGCAAGGCTACAATGCGGTCGAACGTCAGGCGGGAAACTCAGAAAAGGAGGCTCCAATGGGAGAGGCAAGGTTCATCAACTACGAGCAGACGACCCGCGGCATAGCCAAGAAGCGGCTCAAGGGAACGATCTGGAAGTGGAAGGACGTGCTGGAAAAGTTCAAGGAGATCGAGGCCGACCCGCGCACTGGCGCCGCCCGCCGCGTCGTCGCCCTCGTGGACGAGGACACCGGCGAGCTGATGGGCACCACGCCCTCCAACATCGTGGGGCCCCAGCTCGTGAAGCCGGGGGAGCACGTCGAGGCCCACCGCCACACCTTCACGGCGATCAACATCATCATGCAGGGGAGCGGTTACACGATCGTCGACGGCGAGAAGATCGAGTGGGAGCGGGGAGACACGGTCACGACCCCGGCGTGGTGCTACCATGAGCACTACAACACCGGGATGGAGGACGCCATCATCTACTCCATCCTTGACGTCCCGCTGATGGCGTCCCAGCGCACCCTCATTATCGAGGAGCCCGCCGGCAGCGAGCCGAAATTCATCGTCCGCCCGTAGGCGCCCGCCACCTGACCCTCTCCCCCGCCTGGGGCGAGGGAACCGAAAGAGCTCCCTCTCCCTCAGGAGGGAGAGGGCGGGGGTGAGGGTGCCGGGCACGGAGGAACGCGATGAGCCCTTTCATCGAGCAGTGGCTGGCTATCCGGGAGAAGTGGCACCTCAAGAACCACTCATTCTTCGCGGCCTGGGAAGACGGCAAGCTCACGATGGAGCAGATGTGCCTCTACGTCATCCAGAACTATCAGATCACCCGGCACTTCTTCAGGCAGATCCCGGCCTGCATGGCGAAGGCGCCCATCGAGGTGCGGCGCGTTCTGGCTGAGAACCTGGCGGAGGAGTTCGGACTCCTGGGTGTGGGCGACCGCAAAGGGGTCGATCACGACGATCTCCAGTTCGCCTTCTGCGACGTCGCCGGCCTGCCGCGCGAGCGGATGATTCACGGCGAGTTCTACCCGCACTATCAAGCGCTCGCGTACTACTTCTGGAACCTGGTGTACAACGAACCCTGGCAGGTGTTCTTGGCGGCGGGTGGGGCGTGCGAGTCCCAGAACGTGGAGATGCACCGGCGGAGCGTCAAGGGCCTCATCCGGCATCACGGCTTCAAGCCGGGTGATCCGGCCATCGGGTTCTTCGAGGAGCACGTCGAGGCAGACACCGAGCACGGCCGGCGGGCGCTCGAGATCCTGGACGAGCACGTGAAGTCGCCGGAGCTCCAGGCCGAGTGCCTGAAAGCCACAGAGACCGCGGTTCAACTCTTCTGGTACGCGCTGAACGAGTGCGAGCGCTACATCGTGAAGGGGCAGCGCGAGCCGGTTCCGGCGTGAGCTGACCAGGCGCGGCCCGAATCCGCTGGCGAGCGCCGCCGCGCCACGAAGGGGAGAGCCATGGAGTTCGGCATCTTCGACTACGTCGGCGCCATCGGCAAGGCGGGGCTGGCGCCGTGGCAGATCTACGAGAATCACTTCCAGCAGATCGCGCTGGCCGAGGCGGGCGGCGTCGATTACTACCTGTTCACCGAGCACCACTGTTCCCCCCTCAGCTACACGCCGTCCGTTGGCGTCTACATGAGCGCGGTGATCCAGCGGACGTCGACCATCCGGTTGCTTCCGATGTGCTACGTGCCGCCGTTTCACGATCCCCTCCGTCTCGCCGAAGAGATCGCGATGCTGGATAACCTCGCCAGGGGTCGTCTGGAGGTGGGACTCGGTCGGGGCGTCCGGCCCGACGAGTTCAGGCGGTGGAAGCTCCCCTACGGCGAAGCCCGCGATCGCCTCATCGAGGCGCTCGGGATCATGCGGCGCCTCTGGGCCGGGGAGAGCCTGACGGTCTCCGGCAAGTACCACGCCTACGAAGACGCCGTCTGCGTCGTCAGGCCGTATCAATCCCCCCACCCGCCGCTCTGGTACGCGGGGTTGAGCCCCGGCTCCATCGCGTGGGCCGCCGAGCAGGGTCTTCACCTGGCCACGCTCTTTGATCTCGACGAAGTCGTTCAGGCCAACATCCAGCGACACCGCGAGGGATGGGAAAAAGCGGGCCACGCGGGCACACCCAAGGCCGCCCTCGTCCGCCACTTGCACGTGGCGGAGACCGACGGCGAAGCGCGGGCAGCCGCGGCTGGCCCGGCCACCGAGTTCTGGAAGCACCTTCAGGTGCCCGAGAAGACCCCCGCCTACAATTCGCTGCTCGAGAAGTGGCAGACCTCGTATCAGGACTTCTCGTATCTGGACGACCACGGCATCGCGATGGTCGGAAGCCCGGCCAGCGTGATCGAGAAGATCCGCGAAAGCCAGCGGAAGACCGGCTTCACCTGCTTCGTCGCGCTGATGGACTTCGGTAGTCTGACGCAGGCCGAGGTGCTCCGATCCATCCGCCTGTTCGGTGATCACGTCATACCCGAGTTGAAACGCGAGGGGGTAAAAGCAACAACGACAAGGAGAGATTAGAGAGATGCGGAAAAACCGTCATAGTCCGATCGCGCCACCAAGTCCACGCAGTTCGAGCGCGGGCTACGCCCGCGCAACCTTTGGGGGGAGGCTCGGAAGGGGGGCATGCCCCCCTCCGAGGATTTAGAGATGGCCAAGATCGCCGTGAATCCGCCGTCACTCACCAAGCCCGCCGGCTTCTCCCACGGTTTCGAGGTGCGGGGCGGGAGAATCCTGTTCCTGGCCGGCCAGGTGGCTTTCGACAAGGACGGCAACGTCGTCGGCAAGGGAGACATCGTCGCCCAGTTCCGCCAGGTCTGCGAGAACCTCAAGGCTGTCGTGGAGGCGCAGGGCGGGAATCTTCGGGATGTGGTCAAGCTCACCATCTACGTGCTCGACAAGAATAACTACCGGGCCAACGGAAAGGCCATCGGCCAGGTTTACCGCGAGTACTTCGGCCGCCACTACCCCGCCATGACACTGGTGGAGGCCAAGGGTCTGTACGACCAGACCGGTGGGATCATGCTCGAGATCGACGGTTTCGCCGCGCTGGACTGATATTCCGGCGGGTGGCGCAGCGAGCGGGCGCCCGGAGGCCCGAGCCGGGGGTCCCGGTATCACCTCCCGCCCCGCCTGCGGCGTCCCACCCTTCCATGGGCGGGGGTGGCTCGGGCCTCCGGGCTGCTCGCTGCGACAGGACCCGCCGGACTCGACCTGGAGGAGGAACCTGGGCATGAACACGATGAGACGGAGGTATAACGCCGAGATCCAGCGATCCAAGGGGCTCTTGGAGATGGCGGCCGCCCTCTTCGATAGCTCGCTCTCGTTCCAGACTACCCGGGCAGCCGAGCAGGTCCTCCAGACGGAGTCGCGCGTCGGCCACTCGATCACGCTCGCGCTCCGGGCCACGCGCGGTCAGGGGAAAAGCGGGGTCTCGCTCGCCTTCGCCGCCGACGGGTTCCGGGAGCTCAGGGCGCTCGCCGAAGGCAGGATCTCGCTCGTGTGGATCAACCCCTCGGTAGCCGTGACGATGGCGTACAGGGGAAAAGGACCGTTCCGCAGCCGTGTTCCCCTGAGGACCATCGCCGTGTTTCCCTCTTACGATGTCATGGGCTTCGCCGTCCACGAGTCCACGGGGATCACCTCGTTAGCTCAGATCAGGAAGGAGCGGTCTCCCCTCCGCCTCTCCACCGGACCGACCACTCAAAGCGCCATCATGCAGAATCCCACGATGTTCACGGCGGCGGCCGTCATGAAAGTCGCCGGCTTCACCTTTGCCGACATCCGGAAGTGGGGAGGAAAAATTCAGACAACGGCAAGACCCAGCCATCCGGACCGCCGAGCGGGCATCGAGAACGGGACCATCAACGCGGTCTTCGACGAAGGGATCAAGAGCTGGGGCCAGACAGTGGTGGACCACGGCTTCCGCTACCTGCCCGTGGATGGAGCGGCGCTGGAGCGCCTGAAGGCGATGGGCTACCGCCCGTCGGTGGTGCCCAAGTCTCGATTCCGGGGCATGCCCGAGGACGTCAAGACCGTGGATTTCAGCGGCTGGCCCATGGTGGTCCGTGCCGATATGCCGGACGACGTCGCGTACGCCCTCTGCGAAGCGATCGAAGCGCGGAAGGACGTCTTCCCCACCGACAACTACAAGACGCTGGATGTGGCGCAGCTCTGCGCCAACGATGCGGAGGCGCCGCGCGACATCCCGCTCCACCCGGGCGCGGAGCGGTTCTACCGGGAGAAGGGCTACCTCAAGTAGACCCCCTCAGATTGAGGTGAGCCCGGCGGGTGGCGCGGCGAGCGGGGACCCCCGCCGCTCGCGGCAGAAAGGGTTTTCAAACCAAGCCTCTTTCAGATTGGGCTTAGACCCACGCCAACGGATCAAGGAGGCGGGTATGAGTCAGAGGCCGATAACTACGAAAAAAGAGTGCCCTCAATGTCGGAGCTCGAAAGTGGCCTACCAGGGAGTGGGCACCGGTGCCGGTACGCGCACACAGTCGGGAAAGCTCCCATCGGTCATGTCCCACAAATTCAAGTGTAACGACTGCGGTCTCGTCTTCACATACCAGGGGCAGCTCTGATAAGGCCGTTCAGTCGAGCTTTATAGAGGAGGAGCGGACCATGACGGAGCTGTCTCTCGACGCCCTCACGCAACGCCTCAACCGTCCGGAAAAGCAGAATCGGAACTGGAAGTTGCTTGGGAGCTTCGCGTTGGTCACCCTGAGTCTCGTGTTACTCCTCGGAGCCGCGGGCGCGAGCGTACCGGGCGAGATCCGAGCGAAACGATTCGTCGTGGTAGACAACGATGGGAACGAAGTTGCCACGCTCGGTCAGCTCGTTGAGGGTTGGCCATGGCTAGGCCTCTCTCCAAAGGGCGGCAAGGTCAAAGGAGAAATTGGGCTGGGGGTGAATCTCGATGGAGAGCCTTACGTGGCCCTGTGGGGTAAGAACGAGTTTAATCGCGTTTGGCTCACAGTGGCGGCAGATGGCGTACCGCGAATAAGCCTCCTCAAGAACCTAGTGCCACGGGCTGTGCTGACCGTCATCGATAAAGGCCCGAGCCTCGTTCTATATGACGAGCGCGAGCGCGAAAGGAACGTGGTAGGACATAGCGAAATTAAAGGAGTTCGTGCCGGAACCGTCGAACGGCGGTCTGCTTCGTCCCTCGTGCTTTTCAACAGTGACGGCAAGGTCATCTGGAAAGCCCCGTAGGCCGAGAGGTCAAGGTCCGCTGCGACGAGACCGACGAGGCCACGCTCGAAATCGAGTGGATCGCCGCGCTGGACTAGGAATCCGTCCTTGCATGGCGTTTAGGAGGGCCGTCTATGTTCCGCCCCCTCGGCGGAGACGTTCCAGATATTCTGCAAAACGTTGCCCTGCCTTCTCGCTATCACACCGTTCTACGGCACGTTCGTATGCCTCGTATCCTTCGACAAGAGACGCCTGACCGTGTCTAGCGAGCGCCTGAAGGCCGATGACCTCACACTCGTCGTCATCGGTCCATTGGCGAACCCCCTCCCACGACAGAACCCTCTTAAACAGAGCAATCCAGAATCTTGATCCCAAGAATGCCAGCGTGACGACGTTCCATTCCAGCGGCGGGCACACCCCCTCGTGTACCTTGGCGTTCCGGGCGAAGTTCAACTGGTCGAGCGCCCGCTCAAGGAGAGAGAACTGTACCCCCTCTTCCCGCGCCTTCGTTAGAACACTGGTGCCCCCTCGTGGGCCGGGCCGAAAATCGCCTTCCCACACGTACTCGCCTGGCGGAGCGGATCCCACCACCGCCCGGACCAGCGCCGTCGTGTGAGTCGGCGCGATCTTGAGCGCCCGCGCCCACTGCTTTACCTCACACCGCGCGGCTGTGCAGGACTCGAAGCCCGAGCACTCCATCGTTTGCTCGATTGCGCCCCATACGAATGGCAGGTCGTCTTCCCGTCCCCACAGATGGGCATCGCTGGTGCCAAGCATGAACGTGCGAACTGGCGAGAGGTAGAGTACGGCTCGGCCTTGGGCGTGTAGCGCCGTGACACCCTCGACCAGTGTCTTGTCAACCCGCCGCTGGTACAACTCACACCGATTGCACTCTATGGGCTGAGAGATGAGCGTCCGGTCCCAACGATAGCCTCCCCCCACCCACTCTCCGTAGAGACGCCGCTCTCCGAGTGCAAGGTACTCGGTGTCCTCGACGGGATGGAAGTAGAGCGCCCAATCAGCCGCGTTCGTGTAGTCCTGTATCCCTCCAGCTGTTGCAGCAGGAGACCCACGCTGGCTTCGCCCAGATCCCGCGGTCGTGCATGAGCCGGATCTGCCGCGCATTGATTGGTTCACAACCTTCGTCATCGCGCTGGCCGGACAATGTAGCCGATTCGACCAGGACACTCATACTGACGGCCCTTCATCTTGTGCCTTGCCAGGTTGGTGTCTCGCCTGACAAAGCGCTTGCGACAGTGGGAGCACTGCACGACATACTTCGGTCCGCCCATGGCGCGCGCCGGGTTTCGGGGTCGCCCTGTCCTCGGGGCGTGCGGCCACGGGGCTGACGGGGACGGGCGGCGCACGAGAGGTGGGGCGCTGATGGGAGCCGTTGGCCAGAACTCGACAGGGTAGATCGGCGCGAAGGACTCCTTGGTGATCCGGACGTTCTGGATGCGATCGACGCGGTAGGAGCGGTCGGCC
>CAYJUC010000045.1:0-16915 GCA_964372605.1 uncultured bacterium
GTCGCCTACTTCGTGGACAAGTATGGCGAGTGGATTCTCCTCTCCCCTCGCCCGCGCGGCTTCAACCTCCTCGTCTGGGTGACCCCGTTCGCCGGGACCCTCGTGGGGCTGGTGGGACTCATCCTCCTGATGCGGCGCTGGAGTCGCCGGTCGGCGAGCGCGGCTCCCGCAACCCCGGTGGACCCGGACACCCGAGAGCGCATCCGCCGCGAGATGGCAGACCTCGAGCCATGAGACACCTTACATCGATATTCAGTTCGGCGCTGGCAGCCACGCTGGTTCGAGCGCCGGCTTCGCCGGCGCAACCGATCTCGGGGGAGGTCTCGGAGGGGGCCTCCTGGGCCCCCTCCGACTGATGAGCCCGGCGCAGATTGTCGCGATCGTCGTGCTGGCCCTGCCGGCCCTGGCCTTCGTCCTCTGGCCTGTTTTCAGGAGCGGCGGCGCCGCGGCCGGGAGCCCTGCCATTCCCGACGACCGCCAGACGGAGCTGGCGGAGGAGAAGCGCGCCATTTATCGGGCCCTGAGAGAGTTGGAATTCGATCACCAGTCGGGCCACCTCTCCGAGGATGACTATGCGGCGCTTCGCGACCGTTACGAGGCGCGGGCGGCCCAGCTTCTGAAGGAGCAGGATCGGCTCGAGGCGGCCCGACCTCGGATGGAGCAGCGCCGGGTGGTCCCGGTCGCGCCGACCGACACCCAAGGGCGGGCCCCCGGGCTCTCGCCCGCCGACACCCATGGGCGGGCCCCCGGGCTCTCGCCCGCCCGCCCTGGCGGCCAGCCGCGCGCGTGGACCAGGAACCCTGTCACCCTGGCCGTGGGCGCCGTCGTCCTGATGCTCTTCGGTCTCACGCTCGGGCTTGGTGTCGCCCGCTACACAGCGCCAGACCAGACGATGATCCCACCCGGGAGCCGCCTCCCGGTGCCGATAGATATGCCGGGAATGGAAGGCAGCAGGGCGGGCGGGCGAGAGCCCGGGGGCCCGCCCCTGGGTGGCGCCTCGACACCAATCGCCCCTGAAATGCTCCGCGGCATGCTGGAGGCCGCCCGCCAGAGCCTGTTCGCTGGACAGTACAGGGAAGCCATCGCCGCGTACCAGGCGGTGCTCAAGCGCGATCCGAAGAACGTGGATGCCCTGACCCATCTGGGACTAGTCGTGGCTATCGGCGGCCACAGCGATACCGCGTTGGAAAGCTTCGGCAAGGCGCTGGAGCTGGACCCCAACTACGCGCCGGCCTACCTGTACCGCGGTCAGGTCCTCTACGAGGCCAAGCAGGATTACCGGGGCGCCATCCAATCGTGGGAGAAGTTTCTCGCGCTGACCCCGCCCGGCGAGGACCACACCCGCGTGAGTCGCCTGGTCCAAGAGGCCAAGGCGCGTCTCGCCGGGCGGTCGAAGTAAAGCCGGCTACGCCGCCTGGTAGACCCAGATCTTTCCCGCCGCGGCCAGTCCCAGTACGACCGTCTTGCCGTCGCGCTCGGTCGTGATCGTCCCCGCCCACGGAGCCACCTCCTGAATCTTCAAGCGCGTTCCGGGTCGGACGCCGTGACGCCAGAGATGCTCCATCAGTTTCCGATCAGACTCGGCTTCCTCGGTAATCCGCTCCACGGTGACAGTCCTCCCCTCCACAGCCTGGCTCAGCGGAAACGGCACGATCCGCGAGGGCTTGGTCATGCCCGGGATCGGGTTACCGTGGGGGCAGGTGCTGGGCATGCCAAGCATGGAGGCCAGCCGGTCCTCCACCTTCGGCGAGAGTGCGTGCTCGAGGCGATGGGCCTCTTCATGCGCGTCCATCCAGTCAAGCCCCAGGACGTCCGTCAGCCAGCGTTCCAGGAGCCGGTGGCGCCGCGCCATGACCTCGGCCAGGGTTTTCCCCTTTTTAGTCAGTGTCACTTCCTTGCTTCGGCTGAACCGAACATAACCGGCCTGGAGCATCCGCTGGATCGCCTCGGTCACCGCGGGCGCTGAGAGCTTCATGTACTTGGCGAGCCGGGCGCCGATCACCGGCTTGCCGCTCCCAGCAAGGTCATAGATGGCTCCGAGGTAGTCCTGAATCGACGCGGTGGCGTCCATCGCTGTCCTCCATCTTTAGGCTTGACAAACTATTTCTATTAGGCTTCCATAATACGCAAACTTCGGGCCGCCGACCATTGGGGCCATTATAGCCCTCCTCGGCGTGTCCGCGCAACGACGGAGACAGAAGTCATAAGGAGGCCCGTATGCGGCGATCCCTTGTCGGCATCCCGCTCATTCTGCTCCCCCTGATCCTGTGGGCAGCCCTGGTGCCTGCCCTGGCAGCCGAGAGCCTTATCGTGTACTCGGCCAGAAAGGAGGAGCTAATCAAGCCGGCCATCGACCTCTTCAAGCAGGACACCGGTATCAAGGTGACTCTCCTCACCGGGAAGGCGGGGGAGCTGGCCCGCAGGATCGAGATCGAGAAGGGAGACCCCAAGGGAGATCTCTTCCTCGGCACCACGGCCGGGGTCGCGGAGCTTTTGCGCCGCAAGGGGTTGCTTGAACCGTACTCGTCACCGTATGCCAGGGAGCTCTCCGGCGAGTTCAAGGCCCCCGACGGGACATGGGTAGGGATCACCGGCCGCGTCCGTGTGCTGATCTACAACAAAAACCTGGTGAAGGAGGCCGACGCGCCCCGTTCGTTCTTCGATCTCACCGACCCCAAGTGGAAAGGGAAGGTGGTGGTGGCCTCCATGGGGGAGCGAACCACCGTGGGACACCTGGCCACCGTCATGGCCCTCAGGGGCGAAGAATTTACCACGCGTTACGTCAACGGCCTGAAGGCCAACGGCCTAAAGGTCCTGAATAACAATACCGCCGTGCGGAAAGCCGTGACCACGGGCGAGTATGCCATCGGCATCACCAACCACTACTATTATCTGCTCCAGCTTCACGAGAACCCGGCGAGCCCCATTGGGATCGTCTACCCGGATCAGGGGCCGGGCGAGATGGGCGCCCCCGTCTACTCGATCACCGCCGCCATCATCAAGGGAACCAGGAACCTCGAGGCCGCGAAGAAGTTTGTCGATTTCCTCCTCCAGCCCAAAGGGAACCGCCTCCTCGTGGAGGGGGAGTTCGAGATCCCGCTCCTCCCGGGCGCGCAGCTCCCGGGCGCAGACAAAGGCATCAGGGGGCTCGGCCAGTTCAAGAAGGCGCCAGTCACCCAGATCCAGGTGGCCGACTTTGAGCCCGCGGTCGAAAAGCTCTACGGCGCGCTCTTGATCCCGTAGGGAGACGCGATGCGGCTTCTCGTCATCACCCTGATCTGGGGCTTGATCTGCGCCCTGGTCGCCGGCGCGGCGCTGGCGCCAGACCTCAAATGGAGGCGGAAACCATGAGCACGCGGGAGGTCTGTCTCGGGGTCATCGACGGACGGCAAGAAGGCGAAAAGCTGGAGCTGGTCGTGCGGGAACATGAATCTGGAACGGTGGAGATGGAGCTCCTCCGCGCGCTTCGCCTCGCCCAGGGGCTGACGCAGTGGGGGCTGGGGGAGCGAGGGGGAGCTACAAGTACTACCAGCGCATCGAGAGCGGGCGGGCCAACGTGACCATTCGCACCCTGGAGCGGGTGGCCCGGGCGCTGGAAGTTAGGTTCGACGAGCTTTTTCGATCCCCGGTTAGCGCCCGCGGCTTTGGAACCCAGGGCGCGCGGAGGAGGCGATAACCCATGCGAGCAGGGATGCGCATCAGAATCCGGGACTGGCACATTCGGCAGTGGATCCTGGCCGGGGCGCTGGCAAGCCTGGCCCTCGTCGGCCCTCCCTGCTCGTGGGGCCAGCCCCAGCTGATGGACGAGCAGGTGAAGTTCGCTGCTAACGCGGAGAAGATCAAGGGACACCTGTTGTCCAGCCGGGAGCTCTATGCCAGAGGAGAAGCGGCATACGCTGCCATCCATGCGGCTCATCCCGTTCAGGAGCTCTGGAGCCTTCTCAGGGACCCTCTCACTCAGGCCAGCCCCGAGTTTGCCAAGAGGGTTGGCGCGCTCCTCGAAAAACCCGGCCAGGAGATCGACGCCAAGGTTTCGACAAAGCGGTACGAGGACACCGTGAGAGGCGTTTTCGCCGCCCTGGATGAAGCGGTCAGCCGGGTGGTCCCGAGCGAAATCCACCGCAGTGTTGTGTTCCAAGCGAGGGTTGTCCTGGCGATCCTCGAGGACGTCGCGGAAGAGTACGAAGAAGGATTCAAAGAGGGAAAGATCACCCAGGTTGTGGAATATCAGGACGCCTACGGATTCTTCCGCAGGACCCAGACGCTCTACCGGAGCATTGCCGGTCCCCTCCGGAAGAAAGCCCCCGAGGCGGCCAACGAGATCGAGAAATCTCTGGCCGCTCTGTCAAAGGGGTTCGCCGGGGTCATGCCTCCAGCGACCCCGCTACCAGCGGAGCAGATAAAGAAGGAAGTGCTGAGGGTCTCGACGGAGCTCAGTAAGGTTTCCGGTTTCTAGAAGGAAGCTGCTGCCGACCCTATTCCCCAGCGTGGAGGTGCCAACGGAAGGCTGGATCAAAAGGTTCTGATCGAGGAAAGAAGGGCGACCGGCTGCTGGCTTTGGCAGGCTCGACAGCCGACCGCCCCCAGGCGCGCAGGACCACAGGTACCCCTCTGGTCCGCTGCCGTTTTCATTGTGGCAGCCCTGCGCTGAAAGTCAACCGTGAGTTTGAGGAGGCATTCGATGACTCTCATGCGGGTAAAGGGGCTCACCCACGACCCCAAGACTCAACAAGCGATCGTGGTTCTGGCGGACCTGACGGAACGGCTCGGCCTCGGGTTCCTGATCCCCATGAACGAGGCCAACCGCCTCGCCCGCGCCCTCGGGCACATCCCCTGCCCATCCGTCCCGGTCTTCGAGCTGGTCCAGGGGCTTTTGGCCCACTTCGAGGCCCGCATCCTCCGCGTGGTTCTGGACGGGAACAACGAATTAGGGGTCTCGAGTACGCTCTACGTCGAGCAGGACGAAGGCGAAGTTGCCTTCCCTTGCCACCCGGCCGACGCCCTTGCCCTGGCACTCCGAGCGGGAGCGCCTATCTACGCCACCCCCAAAGCTCTCCGCCTCGCCTGCTCGCTGGATCAGCCCCACAGGCCCGAGACTTGCCACCCGGATGTGACGGACTGGCTCCAACGGGTCAGGCCGGAGGACTTCGAGGGCTAAATGTCGCTCATCCTCTCCGGACCGAAGCGGATCTACGTGCTGCTGCTCTTCTGGCAGCGGCTCACCGATCCCTGCGCAACCTGCCCGCGTTGCCTTGAGCGGGTCGGCGAGGCTTTGGGCACCGGGGGCCCGAGACAGAACCGTAACGGATGCGAACCTCTCTGCCGCGTCCTCATGGCGTGTCGAGTCTCTCGCGTCCTCCGGAGGCGCCTCATCGGCCTGAGCCTCCTGGTTCTCGATCCTCAACCGTAAAGGGGGAAGCGGTGTCGGCGTTCGTCGCGATTCTCGTGAAGGGTGGGCCGGTGATGATCCCCCTTCTCGGCTGCTCGGTCATTTCGCTGGCCGTGATCCTGGAGCGGGCGTGGTTCTGGTGGCGGCTGCGGGGCTCGGACGCCGGTCGGCGGACGCTGGAGCTGGCCGCCGCCGGCAGGTGGGAGGACGCGATGGAGACCGCTCGCGCCGCACGCTCCCCGTTGGCGCGCATCCTCGCGGCGGGGATCGAGCACCGGAATCCCTCGCCGGCCCTCGCCATGGAGGCGGCCGCGAAGGACGAACTCGCCCGGATGCGGCGCTACCTGCCCGTGCTCGACACCATCATCACGCTCTCGCCGCTCCTGGGGCTTCTCGGCACGGTGACGGGGATGATCAGCGCCTTCGGCGTCATGTCGTCGAGCGGCATCACCCAGCCGCATGCGATCACCGGGGGCGTGGCTGAGGCCCTCATCGCCACCGCCGCCGGGCTCGGCATCGCCATCGGCACCCTGGTTCCCTACAACTACTTTTCCGCGCGAGCGGAACGGGCGCTGGACGAGATCGAACGTTCGGGCTCTCGCCTGGAGCTCCTGCTCTCAGGGGACGCGGCGTGAACCTGGCCCGTCGCCCGCTCCGGAAGGCGCGCATAGAGATCATCCCGATGATCGACACCGTCTTCTTTCTCCTCGTCTTCTTCATGATGGCGGCGCTGTCGATGACGGTGTATCGCGGTTTCCCGGTCAACCTCCCCCGGGCGGCGAGCGGCCAGCAGGCCCGTCAGGAAAACGTGACGATCACGGTCACGAAGGGCGGCGAAATCTACCTGAACAAGCAGCCGGCACCGCTCGGCGAGATCCCACGGCAACTCAAGGCGCTCCTCGCCGCCAATCCCGCGTTGACGGTGATCGTCAATGCCGATCAGGACGTCGCCCACGGTCGCGTCGTGGACGTGCTCGATGAAGTCCGTGGCGCCGGGGTCGCCAGGTTGGCCATCGCGGTGAACCCGGACAAGGCGCGCGGCAAGCCATGAGCGAGCCGGTGCTCGCCCGTGCTGTCCTCGCGTCGCTCCTGACGCATGCGGCGGTGGTGGTTGCGGTGTCGCCCCTGCTTGGGCTCGCGAGCCCGATGCCGCCCGCGCCCGCGCTGCTCATCGAGCTCGTCACGGTTGCTCCGGCACCGCCGGCACCCGCGCCCACGCCGCCGAAGGAGGTGCCGAAGCCCAAGAAGGCCGAGCCCCTCACGCCTCCACGCATCGTGGCGAGGGAGCCAGAGCCGCCAGCCGAGACACCATCGCCTGTCGAGCCGCCGGCGCCGCCGCTCGTCGACCAGCCCCTCTCGGCGCCGCCGCTCGCCACGCCACTCGAACCGAGCCCGAGGCTTGCGCTGCCGACGCTCAAGGCGGAAGACCTTGCAGGCAACCGCGGGAGGGGCTCCGGCGCGGGCGCCGCCGGCTCGGAGGCGGGGGCAGGGAAGCTCGCGTCAGCAGGCGACTTCGCCATCGCCGCGGGCCCGGGCGTCGGTGGCGGAAGCGGGGTGGCCGCGAGAACCGGCGACGGGCCTGGAGGGCCACTCGCGCTGGCGAGACCGATGGGTGGATACCAGACCAGGCCCGTGTATCCCGAGTCGGCTCGGCGTCGGGGTATCGGTGGGGTCACGCTCCTCCAGTTCGAGGTCACCGCGAACGGGCGGGTCGGCGAGATCCGGATCGCGCAGTCCGCCGGCGACCGGGACCTCGATCAGGCGGCGATCGAGGCGGTGAAGAAGTGGCGGTTCGAGCCCGCGCGCCGTGGAGCTCAAGCGGTAGCGGTCTGGGTGGAGGTGCCCGTGAAGTTTGAGCTGAAGGGGAAATAACGGAGTGAACCCCAAGAACACGAAGAGCTCTCTGAAGCGTGAGGGGCCGGAAATCCCTCCTCCATCGCCTCGACGGAAACGGATCGAAACCGCCGAGCTTATGCAGGGGACGCGGGAGGTGATCCTGGTCCATGAGGGGGAGGAATACCTACTGCGCATCACCAAAAACGGAAGGTTGATCTTGACAAAGTAGCTCATCCACCCAGCCAGCCACCTCAGCAGCTCACCTCCAGGTAGCCAGCCAGGGATAGACGCTAATCGTAACGGGCCAAAGGTATGCCCAGCGGACTCGCCTCTGCGGCAGGCGAGGCGAACGGAGGTTGAGATGAATGAGTTACCAGGTGAAGAGCTGGCCCGGAAGGGTAGCCAGTCCACCGCCGTGTGGGTCACGCTGCCGGTGGGGTTCGAGCTCCGGTGACGAACGTGAGCTATCTCCGGATGCCGCATCGAGTGGGAGTCATCGCTGGGCTCTTCTTGACCCTGCTCGGCAATGCCTT
This sequence comes from uncultured bacterium, assembly GCA_964372605.1. GTDB lineage: Bacteria > Methylomirabilota > Methylomirabilia > Rokubacteriales > CSP1-6 > CAYJUC01. Next base: position 7,759 of record CAYJUC010000045.1, read on the forward strand.
CGGTGGCTATTTCGGGGAATTCCAGGGCTCGCTCTACGATCGCCTCAAGGCTCAAATGACGGCCAATCCCGCGCGCCACGGACTGTCGGGAGACGCGACTAAGGATCAGGAGATCGTTCGGCGAGCGACAGGGAACTTTCGGAGCCGCCTCATCCGCTTTCATCTCCATGCAGGGAGCGTCGGGCTCATCATCCTCGTGGTTTCGCTGGTCGTCGCCAACACGAATCTCTCGTGGACGAGCCGCCGGTGGCTGGCCTGGATTGTGAGCCTGGCAGGTTTCGCATACCCCTTCGGCTGGCTGGTGATCGGGTTCGCCATCGGCCCCCTCGGCTTTGAACAGGCCACCCGTCTGGGCTGGTACATCCTGGCCACGAGCGGCGGTCTCTTCATCGTCACCACGGCTCTAGCCCTCGCGGCCTTCGTTCGGGACGGCGTTCGGAGAAACGGTCGCTTCCAGCAGAACTGAGCTTTCAAACCCAAAACAGAAGGAGGAACGTATGGACCGTCGATGTCGGCTTTTACGAATCGGCCTTCTCTGCCTGGCTCTCGCTATGATTCCCTCGACGACCTTCGCGCATCACGTGTGGCTGAACGCAACCCGCTTCACCGTGGAAGAGGCCGGGCAGGGCTCCTTCGCCGGGAAGACCATCATTTACTTCGGATGGGGAGATTTCTACCCCGTCCACGATTTCCTGAGAGAGGGCCAGCTGAAGAGCTTCTCCATCACCGATCCCGCCGGGGAGCGGAGGGAGCTCAAGCCGGCGGACGGAGGATTTCACGCGACGCCTGTGGAGGTCCCCACGAAAGGAACATGGATTGTGGCCGCGGCGCTGAAGCCGACGTTCGTGGCCGACATCCTTGAGGATGGCAGGCTGCGAGTCTTGCTCAAACCAAAGGAGGAGCTGCCCAAGGGAGCGCAGATCCTTGAAAGCAAATTTGGGCTTCAGTTCGCGAAGGCCATCATCAATGTGGGAGACGTCGATCCGGGAGATCCCCGCTTCTCCTCACCCATCGGGCAAGATTTGGAGATCATCCCGCTGAAGAACCCTCACCATCTCAAGGAAGGTGACTATCTCCCCTTCAGGGTCCTGTTCAAGGGCAGCCCGCTGCGTCGTCCGCTCGCCGACCCCACAATCAAAGCGACCTACCTCGGGTTCTCCACCGGCAAGGACGTCTTCGCCTCTACGGGTGAGGTGGACACTCAGGGGATCGCGCAGCTGAAGATCATCCGGTATGGGGTCTGGCAGATCTTCGTCGTCCACGCCCACGAGCCTCCGCCGGACATGGCGGGGAAGGCCGACAAGGTCGAGTACAAGGCGTCTCTCACCTTTGAGGTGAAGTGATGAAAATCGCAAAAGTATTCGGCGGAGTGATCACCACCATCGTGACGATTGCCTCCTCTGTGTCGGCCGACCCGCTCTACCTCGGTCTCAACTACTACGCGCTGCCGGGGGCGGGCAACGTCGTCATGTACGTCACGTCGGGCGACCGTTTTCCGCTACACAAGAAAATGCCGGCGGCGCAGATGGAAGCCTACAAGGTGCTCGCGCCCGACAGGACAACGACAGATCTGCCGCGGGCTGACGATGGCCTGTTCACCACCGAGTTCAAGGCCGCACAAGAAGGGACCTACGTCTTCGGCGTGGGGAGGACACCGATCACGCGCGAGAGGAAAGTCAAGGACGAAGCGACCGGCGACGAACGGATGGTGACGCGCGCGATCTTTCGCTCAGCGAAGACAATCCTGACCGTCGGCAGGCCATCCGACACGGCACTCAAGCCCCTCGGCCTGCGGATCGAGCTAGTCCCCCGGGTGCATCCGGCCTCCCTCAAGGTCGGAGACTACTTCGACTTCGATGTCCTTCTCGACGGTAAGCCCCTCGATGAGCACATCACCGTCCAGGCGACGTACGACGGCTTCAGCCAGGAGACGCGCGAGTTCGCGTATGCGAGCCAGAAGAACCCCGGATCACCAGGCCGCGTCCGAATCACGCGACCCGGCGTCTGGCGGGTCGCCGTCTATTACACCAACCCGCTCACCCGCGGCTACGGGAAAGGGGCGGACCGGAGCTACCTCCGGGCGTCACTCACATTCAGCGTGGGGAACGAGGCGAGCTTCGGCGATTGACACTCAGCGCAGTGAAAACACGGGGACGGCCAGTCAGCCGGTCAGGGTGTGAGCCGGCCGCCCCCGGGTCATGAGAAAGGGAGGTCCCCTATGCCCACGACCTATTACGTTACGGGTCCGACAACGCGCCGTCAACAGTCGATCGGCCTGATCCTGCTACTTCTCGTCGCCTTCGATGCCCCTGTGGCGCCAGCTCAGGAAAAGCCCATTCCCCTTCCCGGGGTGACTGTGGAGGCGCCGTACGGTCGACCCGCCGTCCCCAGTAGCGCGACCACGGGAACGAAGACGGATACACCGTTGAAGGATATCCCCGCGTCGATTCAAGTCGTCCCAAAGGAAGTGCTGGCCGACCAGGGCGCGTATAGCCTCGACGCGGTCACCCGGAATGTCAGCGGTGTCGCCCAGTCCAGTTCGAGCAACTACGGCTTCTTTAACAACTACCTGATCCGCGGGTTGAACCAAAAATTCTTGCGCGACGGCCTCATCGACGGGCCACAGATCAACGGCTATGCGCGCACGCTGACCGATGTGGAGCGCATTGAGGTGCTGAAGGGGCCCGGCTCAGCCCTTTACGGCAGCGGCGAGCCTGGCGGAATCGTCAACCTGATCAGCAAGCAGCCCCTCGAAAAGCCGCTCTATTCGCTCTATGGGAGCGGGGGGAGCTTCGGGACCCACCGCGAGGCCGTGGACCTTGGCGGCCCTCTCGGCGTCAAGCACTTGCTATATCGCTTCAATGGGGCCTACTACCATTCGGATGGTTTTCGGGATCTCTCCAACACGACCATTGAGATTCTGCCGCTGTTGACCTGGAAGCCCAACCCCGACCACACGCTGACCCTGAAGTTCGACTATCGCAACATCGAGGCAATCGCGGACACCTTGGGCATCCCCTTCCGTGGCCGGACGCTTCTCGGGGTGCCGCGCGAGACCAAGTACTATACGCCGTTCAGCGATACCGATCAGGAGCTGTATCGCGGGGCGCTGAACTACGAGCTGAAACTCACCGACGCCCTCCTTCTGCGGAATAACTTCGCCATCCTCCGGCAGGACCTCTTCCTTCGGCGGAATTCGGGCGGCACCGTGGGGCCGGGCAGACTTGTCATGACCGGTCGGCGGCTGCGGGAGGAGACGATCTTCCGGACGGACTATGTGTACCAGCTCGAGCCGGTGTGGACCGTGATGACCGGCACCACCAAGCACAAGTTCGTCGCCGGGTTCGAGTACCAGCTCCAGCTCCTCGATGCCAAGCGGGCCGAAGCCAACTTGCCGAATATCACCGACGTTTTCCACCCCGTCATTCCGGAAGTGAGGAGGGCGGACCTGGTCTTCAGGCCCAGCTTCGACCGGCACATCGAAGCCAACCAGTACGGTTTGTACGCCCAGGACCAGATCGGGTTCACCGAGCAGTGGAAGGTACGCATGGGCCTCCGGGCCGATCGGTTCGAGTCCAAGGACTTCAACCGGTTGAGCCGCCCCAGAAAGAGTCGCTCCGATGACGAGCTCGGCGGGCAAGCCGGGCTCGTGTATCAGCCCGTCAAAGCAACGTCCTTCTTTGGGGGCGTGTCCCGCAGTCACCTGTCGACGGTGAGCAACGAAGGCGCGGCCCGAGCCCCCGAAAAGGCTACGCAGTGGGAATTGGGGAACAAAACGACCTTCCTCGACGATCAAATCAGTCTGAACCTCGCCCTGTTTCACGTCACGCGCGAAGACTTCCTGGTGACCATCGGCACAGATCAAGTGCCGATCGGCGAGCAGCGCACGCAGGGCTTCGAGCTTGATCTGGCGAGCGAGCCGGTTCCCGGCTGGAAGCTCTACGCTAACTACGCCTATCAAGACGCGGAGCTGACAAAGTTGTCCCCGACTGATCCGTCGTCGGGCAAGGGCCACAGGCCGACGGGCGTGCCAATTCATTCTGCCGGCCTCTGGACGACCTACGAGTTGCAGAGCGGCGCGTTGAAGGGCCTCGGCTTCGGCGCCGGCTTGACCTACAAAGCGAGCGTCTTCCTGGACACCCTGAACACTCAAGCGATTCCCGCCTACGTGGTGGGCGATCTGGTGGCGTTCTACCGGTGGGGGTCGTTCGAGGTCCAGATGAACGTCAACAATGTCGCGGACACCACCTACTTCCGCAACGGATCCAACATTGGCGGCCTCCCCGGTGAGCCCCTGGCGGTGCTGGGAAGCGTGCAGGTCCGTTACTAGACGTGAGCGACCAGGTGGAGCTCTCGTTTCTCCCCCGTGATCCCGGCGGGCTATCTCCGCGAGGAAATCATCTGCCTGGTCTGCGGCGCTGTCCTGACACAGCTCGCCATACGCATCTGCGGGTCCATGTCCTGACCGCGCCGCTCGCGCTCATTCTGGTCTAAGGGGGCACTCGGCACCCGGGCGCAGGCAGGTGCCTGCGCTGAACGCGTGGGCGGGCGCCCCGGGCCACGGAAACCCGTGAAGAGACGCGGCCCCTCGTCGGCCGGAACCCCTGTGGTATCCTTAGTTTTGGTCCCGCCATGACAGAGAGCGCTGACGCTGCCGCCCGCATCGAGGAGCTTAGGGAAGAGATCCACCACCACGACTACTGCTACTACGTCCTGGCCCGGCCCGAGATCTCCGACGCCGAGTACGACCGCCTGATGCGGGAGCTCCGGGCCCTCGAGGAAAACCATCCCGACCTCGTCACCCCCGACAGCCCCACCCAGCGCGTGGCCGGCCAGCCCGTGGAGGCGTTCGCCTCAGTCGAGCACAAGGCGGCCATGCTCTCGCTGGACAATGCCATGGGCCCCGAACCGCTCAAGGAGTTCGAGGCCCGGATCGGGCGGGTGCTGCCGGGGACGCGCTTCGAGTACGTCTGCGAGCCGAAGATCGATGGCCTTGGTATCGCGCTCCTCTACCAGAAGGGGCAATTCGTCCGCGGCGCCACGCGGGGCGACGGCCGGATTGGCGAAGAGGTCACCCAGAACCTCAGGACGGTCAGGTCGCTCCCCGTGCGCCTCCGGGGCCGGCTCGCGGAGATCAAGGAGCTGGAAGTCCGCGGCGAAGTCTATATGCCGCGGGCGGATTTCCAGAAGCTGAACGCGACCCTGGAAGAGGCGGGCGAACCGGCCTTCGCCAACCCGAGAAACGCGGCGGCCGGCGCGATCCGTCAGAAGGACCCTGCCGTCACCGCCAAACGCCCGCTGGACATCTTCTGCTACCACGTGAGCTACGCCGACCCGTTCCCGTTCGAGACCCACTGGGAGGCGCTGGAAGCGCTCAAGGCGGCGGGCTTCAAGGTCAACCCGCGCTCGAAGCGATGCAGCGACATGGAAGCGGTGATCGCCTACTGCCGGGAGATCGAGGCGGAGCGGGACGGGCTCGGCTACGACGCCGACGGCGTTGTCGTCAAGGTCAACTCCCTCTCCCAGCAACGGCAGCTCGGCGCCACCACGCACCACCCGCGCTGGGCCATCGCCTTCAAGTTCTCCGCCCGCCAGGGCACGACCCGCGTCCTGGCCATCGAGATCAACGTGGGGAAGACGGGGGCGCTCACCCCGGGCGCCCGCCTGGAGCCCGTGGAGTTGGCCGGGGTCACGGTGAGCCGGGCCAGTCTCCACAACGAGGACGAGATCAGGAAGAAGGATATCCGCGTCGGAGATACGATCCTCGTCGAGCGGGCCGGCGACGTGATTCCCTACGTCGTCCAGGTGGTCAAAGAGCGCCGGCCCCCCGACGCCGAGCCGTTCGTCATGCCCACCCACTGCCCGGTCTGCAAGGGCCAGGCGTACCGTCCCGAAGGGGAAGCCATCTGGCGCTGCACCAACTCCGCCTGCCCGGCCCAGCTCAAGGAGCGGCTCCAGCACTGGGGCTCGCGCCGGGCCATGGACATCGAGCACCTGGGTGAGGCCGTGGTGAACCAGCTCGTCGATCGGGGGCTGGTCAAAGACTTCGCCGACCTCTATCACCTGACGGTCGAGCAGGCGGCGGAGCTGGATCGCCTCGCCCAAAAATCCGCTCAGAACCTGGTGGACGCCATCCAGGCGTCGAAAAGTCGCGGGCTGGCGCGCCTGCTTCATGCCCTCGGGATCCGCATGGTCGGCGAGCGCGGCGCGCGGCTCCTGGCCTCCCGCTTCCGCAGCATGGCGGCGTTGCTCCAGGCCTCCGAAGCCGAGATCGCCGGGATCTACGGGATCGGGCCCAAGATCGCCCAAGCGGTGTCGCGATTTTTCTCCGAGCCGGGGAACCGCCGGATCATCGAGCGGCTCAGGGCCGCCGGTCTGGTCATGGAGGATGAAGAAGCTGATCGCGGGTTTAAGCCGCTGGCCGGCAAGACCTTCGTGCTCACCGGCGGGCTCGCGTCGCTCTCCCGGGACGAGGCGAAGGAGATGATCGAAAAGCTCGGAGGCCGGGTTGCGGGCTCGGTCTCAAAGAAAACCAGCTACGTCGTCGTGGGAGAGGCGCCGGGGTCCAAGGCCGACGATGCGCGCCGGCTCGGCGTCCTCACCCTCGACGAGGCGCAATTCCGGGAGCTCGTCGGTCGATGATGGAGCCGAGGATGATAAAGGGACGGCTGTTCGGGTGCATCCTCGCCGGCCTCTCCTTCGCGGGGTGCGTCGGCGCCACCACTCCCTCCAGCGCCCCGTACGACCAGGAACGGCCGGGGGTCTGGACGGTCCTGGCGCCCATGCCGAGCGAGCGGGGTGAAGTGGCTGTGGCCGAGGCCGGCGGGCAGGTTTACGTGATCGGCGGCTTCGGCGACTGGCTCCAGCCGGTGGGAACTGTCGAGGCGTACGATCCGGCGACCAACCGCTGGACGGGACGAATCCCCCTCCCCATCGCGGTTCACCACGCGGCGGCCGTGGGGCTCAACGGAAAGGTCTACGTCATCGGGGGATTCACCGGTCAGGTTGCCTGGACCGCGCGGCAGGAGCTGTTCGAGTATGATCCGGGGGAGAACGTCTGGCGCCAGAAGGCCCCGATGCCGACCCCGCGGGGCGCGGCGGCCGCGGCACTGCTGGACGGCAAGATCCACGTCCTCGGCGGAACTATCGACAGGATCACCAACGCCCACGAGGTCTACGACCCCGCCACCAACAGCTGGAGCCGGCGGAGTCCCATGCCCACGGCCCGCGACCACCACGCGCTGGCGGCCCTCGGCGGCAAGCTCTACGCCATCGGCGGCCGCGATTCGTTCCTCGGCACCGCCTACCCGAACGTTGAGGTCTACGACCCGGCCACCGATAGCTGGCGCGTCGCCGCGCCGCTCGAGACTGGACGCGGCGGGCTCGCCGCATCAGCGCTGGACGGAAAGATCTACGTCTTCGGCGGCGAGTTGCCGTTCCGGATCTTCAACGCGACCGAGATGTACGACCCCGCCACCGGCCGCTGGATCTCCAAGGCGCCCCTCCCCACGCCCCGCCACGGGACGGGAGCGGTCTCGCTGGGCCGGCGGATCTACGTGATGGCCGGAGGCCGCCAGCCCGGAGGATCGCGAAGCGGCGCCAACGAGGCCTTCGAGCCGTGAGGCGCCGCGCCCTGGTCGTCCTCGTGCTGGCAGCCGCGCTCTGGCCCGCGCCCCCGGCCCACGCCCAGCGACCGCTCACCCGAGAACAGGCGCTGGAAGCTCTGAAAAAACCGGACGACACCGACGCCCGGCGCCTCGGCGCGGCCTGGCTGGGGGAGACGGGCCAGATGGCCGACGTATCGCTGCTGGTCACGGCGCTCAGAGACCCGGACCATGGGGTACGAGCCCTGGCCGAGGGCGCCCTCTGGCAAGTCTGGAGCCGCTCCGGAGACCTGGAAGTGGACCGCCTCTTCCAGATCGGGCTCGAGCGGATGCGCGAGCCGGCCCCGCAGGCAGCCATCAGAACCTTCAGCGAGATCATCCAGAAGAAGCCCGAGTTCGCCGAGGGGTGGAACAAGCGAGCCACCGTGTACTACCTGGTCGGAGAGTACGACAAATCGCTGGCCGACTGTGAGGAAGTCATCAAGCGGAACCCGGTCCACTTCGGAGCGCTCTCCGGCTTCGGCATGATTTACCTTCAGCTCAACCAACCGGAGAAAGCCCTCGACTACTTCCAGCGCGCGCTTCGGGTCAATCCCAACCTGGAGCAGGTGGAAGCGACAGTGACCGAGCTGACGGAGCTTCTGCGCCAGCAGAGGCGTGACAGCATCTGACAGCGAGAAGGGGGAGGCATGGAGCTCTCACAGACCGAACTGGATGCCCTGAAGAAGCTCACCAGCCCGAGCGTGGCCAACGCCATCGAAACCTTCAACCTGAGGCCGCGGAACCAGGGGTTCGTCTCCTCCGAGGTCCGCGCCCTCTTCCCCGAGCTGGGCCCCCTGGTAGGGTACGCGGTCCCGGCGCTGATCCGCGCGGAACCGTCTCCCAAGGACGGCCACCGCGCCAGCGCCTACGCCTGGTGGGATTACATTCAGACGATCCCGGCGCCCCGCGTCATCGTGATGCACGACCTGGACGAGCCGCGCGGTCATGGCGCGTACTGGGGGGAGGTGCAATCCAACATCCACAAGGCGCTGGACTGCGCGGGCGTCGTGACCGACGGCTCGGTCCGCGACCTGGACGAAGTGCGGGCGCTGGGGTTCCAGTTCTGCGCCGCGCACGTGTCGGTCTCCCACGCCTACATTCACATGGTGGACTTCGGGCTTCCCGTCAAGGTGGGCGGCTTGTGGATCGCGCCCGGCGACCTCCTCCACGGCGACCAGCACGGCGTCGTCACGATCCCGCACGAGATCGCGGGAAAGATCCCCGACGCGGCGGCGAAGGTGGAGGCTCAGGAGCGCCAGATCATCACCGCCTCCCACGCGCCGGGCTTCACGCTGGAGAAGTTCAAGGCTGTCTTCCGCGAGCTCCGCCCCGGCACCTATTAAACCCTCGGAGGGGGGCTTCGCCCCCCTTCCGAAACCTCCCCCCGGGGGGTTGCGCGGGCCAAGCCCGCGCTCGAACAGATTTCAGCACCCTACTAACGTCGTCATCCACCAAGGGAGAACCGCATGGCATCTTCGGACGGAACCTATATCGGCCAGGGGCTCAAGCGG
>CAYJUC010000046.1:0-16905 GCA_964372605.1 uncultured bacterium
GCGGGTTCGGCCATGCCGTGAGGCAGGCCACCCGCCGCGCGAGGCCCGAGTTAATCGCACCGGCGGAGCCGGTGCTCGAAGCGCAGTCTGGTCCATGGCGCGGTTACCCGGACACGCTCCTGGCGATCCAGGCGGGGTGTCCGGACGGAACAGGCGTTCTTAGGAGGGGTTATGCGAAGACCAGATAACAGAGGCGGTCGGATGGGGTTTCTCGCGGGACTGATGGCTCTGCTTGGGCTGGCGGGGCTCGTCGGCGCTCCGATGGCTCACGCCCAGGAGTCGATCAGAATCGGCTTCATCTACCCGGATGTCGGGCCCTTCGCGCAGACGGGGCTCGATATGCGGGACGGCTTCCTGCTCTACTGGAGTCAGGTAGGCAACAAGGCGGGTGGCCGCACCGTGGAGGTGCTGCTCGAGAACAAGGGGACCAACAAGCCCGATGAGGGACTGACCAAGGCGCGGAAGCTGGTGGAGCGGGACAAGATCCATATCCTGGGCGGCGTCATCTCGACTCCGGTCACCCTGGCCGTCCGGGGGTATGTCATCGACAAGAAGATGCCCTTCATCATCATGAACGCGGGCGCCGACGAGATCACGAAGAAGCTTCGGAGCGAGTACATCTTCCGCTCCTCGTTCGCCAACAGCGACGCCAGCCATGCGCTCGGGGAGTGGGCCTACAAGCAGGGCTTCCGCAAGGCCGTGATCATGGCCTGGGACTTCGCCGCGGGGTACGAGCAGATCGGCGGCTTCGCGCGGACCTTCACCCAGGCCGGCGGCCAGGTCGTTCAGGAGCTCTACCCGCCAATCGGCGCTCCGGACTTCGCCCCCTATCTTTCCCAGATCAAGCGCGACGCTGACCTCGTGTCGGCCTTCTTCGGCGGCGCCGACGCGCCGCGCTTCATGAACCAGTACGCGGAGTTCGGGCTCAAGGGGAAGATCCCGCTGATCGGCACGGGGTCTCTCACGCACGAGGCCATTCTCGCGGCCGCGGGGGACAACGCCATCGGGGTCGTCACGTCTCATCCATGGAGCGGGGCGCTGGAGACGCCGGCGAATCGGCGCTTCGTGGAGGCGTACGAGGCCAAGTACAAGCGGCGCCCCACGCTGTTTGCCGAGCAGGGGTACGTAGGAGCCCAGATGATCGCTCAGGCGCTTGAGGCGGTGAAGGGGCAGGTGGAGAACCAGTCGGCCTTCCTGGCCGCGCTCGGGAAGGTGGACTTCGAGGCCCCGCGCGGGAAGTTCAGGCTGGACGCCTTCCACAACCCCATCCACAACGTCTATATCCGGAAGGTGGAGAAGAAGGGCGGCGTGCTTCAGAACTCGGTGATCGCCACGTACCCCAGCGTCAGCCAGTTCTGGAAGTGGACGCCCGAAGCGTTCATGGCCATGCCCTCGTACCAGGAGATGAAAGGCAAGTGGGCCAAGTAGCGCGTCTGACAGGCCCCTCACCCTGACCCTCTCCCCGCGGGGGCGAGGGAACGAAAGAGCCCCCTCTCCCTTCGGAGGGAGAGGGGCTGGGGTGAGGGTACCGGTTGCGAACGCGAATGATCCGGGCTTGGGGGACGATATGATCAATCTCTCGCTCGATGCCATGCGTCAGCTCGCGTCGCTGAACGGGTTCCAGTGGACGGATGAAGAACTGGAGCACATCCGCCCCGCCCTCGAGCGCGCCATGGAGCCGGTGGCCCGGTTCGAGGAGCTCTCCCTCGACGCCGTGGAACCCGCCTTGCAGTACCGGGTTGGCTGAGATGGTCGAGCCGGCCTGGGCCTCCATCGCCGACCTCGCGCGGATGATCGGGAGGAAAGAGGTCTCTCCCGTCGAGGTCGTGCAGGCGTATCTCGAGCGGATCGCCGCGCTCGACCGGACGCTCCGCGCGTACATCACGGTCTGCGCCGACACCGCCCTGGCGGCCGCGCGCTCGGCCGAAGGCGAGCTCGTCGCGGGTCGCGTCGCGGGTCCTCTCCACGGCGTGCCGATCGGGCTCAAAGATCTCTTCGAGACGAAGGGTCTTCGCACCACCGCCGGCTCTCGGATTCTCGCCGACCACGTGCCCGCGAAGGACGCGACCGCGGTCGAGCGCCTGCGCCTGGCCGGGGCCATCATCCTGGGCAAGCTGAACATGCACGAGTTCGCGTACGGCGCCGAGGGGTGGAACGAAACCTTCGGTGACGCGCGGAACCCCTGGGACGCGCAAGTGCCCCGCATTTCCGGCGGGTCCTCCTCGGGCTCGGGTGTCGCCGTCGCGGCCGGCCTCTGTCCGGGGGCGCTGGGGTCGGATACGGGGGGGTCGATCCGCAGCCCGTCGGCCCTGTGCGGGATCACCGGGCTCAAGCCGACGTACGGCCGCGTGAGCCGCGCCGGCGTCATCCCACTCGCGTGGTCGATGGATCACGTGGGCCCGATGGCGCGAACGGCCGCCGACTGCGCGCTCGTGCTGCAGGCGATCGCCGGCCACGATCCCGCCGACGAGACCACGAGCGCCCTCCCGCTCCCGGATTACGCGGCTTCCCTCACGGGGGAGGTGAAGGGACTGCGCGTGGGGCTGCTCCGGGGGTTCTTCGTCGACTTCTGCCTGCCGGATGTGGTCGCCGCGGTGGACGGCGCCGCAAAGACGTTCGAGAGCCTGGGGGCTCGGATCGAGGAAGTCACAGTCCCAAGCGCCTCGCACGTCGGCGCGGCGTTCTTCGCGATCCTGGCCTCGGAATCGCTGGCCTATCACGCGTCCTGGCTCAGAACCCGCGGCCACGAGTACTCGGCCGATGTCCGCACCCGCCTCCGCCGGGGCGCCTTCGTGACGGGGATGCACTACGTGCGCGCCCAGCAGCTGAGGAGGCGGGTGCGCGATGAGCTCAACACCCTGCTCTCCAAACACGATCTCCTGCTCGCCCCGACCACGCCGGTTCCGGCCCCGACTGCCGGGGAGCGGGAGGTCCAGCTACCCGGGCGGACCATGAACCTCACCGTGGCCCTGATCTCGCTCACGTCGGTGTTCAGCTTCGCGGGCTACCCGGCCTGCTCCCTCCCCTCTGGTTTTACCAACGGGCTGCCGGCCGGCATGCAGCTCGTCGGCCGCCCGTTTGACGAGGCAACTGTCTTGCGCGCGGCGGACGCGTACCAGCGGGCAACGGACTGGCACCGCCGCCGGCCGCCCATCGGCGCCTGAACGACGACGCGGCGCCGAAGGGGCGCGACCACACTTTTGCTAGCGTGCACTATTCACGAATTGCTCAGCGCGTCTGACAGGCCCCCTCACCCTGGCCCTCTCCCCCGCCGGGGGCGAGGGACCCAAAAGAGCCCCCTCTCCCTTCGGAGGGAGGGGCTGGGGTGAGGGTGCAGAGTGCGGACGCGAATAATCCGGGCTAGAGGCCTGTCGGAGTAAGCGCTGTTCGAGCGTCGGCTCCGCCGGCGCAACCCTAGTTTCCTGGGGGTGGCTCGGAGGGGCCATCGAGGCCCCCTTCGATGACCTAGAGAGCCCGGCCCGGAGCTGGGCCGGAGGAGGGAACCTGTCATGACACGGTCTCACGGCGCAGCACGATCGGTACTCCTGGTCCTCGGGATGGCGTGGCTCCTGCTCCTGGGCATTTCGGCGACGAGCGTGGCCGCCCAGGAGCCGTTCCGCATCGCGTTCGGCAGGCTTTCCTTCCCCTCCCACGTGGCGATGATCACCGACGTGATCAAAGGCCAGGGGCTCGATCGGAAGAACGGGATCGACCTCGACCTGCGCAATTTCGGCGCGGTGAGCGCCTTCTACGCGGCCCAGGCCACGGGGGAAGTCCAGGGAGGGATCGGCGGGCCTCTGGTCTATCAGAAGATGCGGCTGGAGGGCGCCCCCATCAAGGCTGTCGCCACCCTGGTGGACATGACCTCCATGGTTATCATCGCGCGGGACCCGAAAATCCAGTCGTTCAGCGATCTCAAGGGCAAGACCATCGCGGCCGACATGGCCTCTTCGGAATACCAGGTCCTCACGGTCTACGCGAAGAACAAGGGGATCGTCCTCGGGCGTGACATCACGGTTATTCAGGCCGGCCCGCCGCTCGCCCGCACCCAGCTGGCCGCCGATCGCGTGAGCGCGGCCATGACCTGGGAGCCCTCGGCCACCCTGACCATGCGGGATAATCCGGGCAATCGCATCATCTTCAATGCCCGGCAAGCGTGGCGGGAGATCACAGGCAAAGACGGGTGGCTCCTGGTCCTGGGCGCCCACGAGGAGTTCATCAGGAAGAACCCCGCCGCCGTCCCGCGGCTGGTGGCGACCTTCCAGGATGGCGCCCGGTTCATGCGGTCGAATCCCGACGAGGCGGACCGGATCGTCTCCCAGAGCCTCAATCTCCCCCCCGGAGCCTTCAAGGAAATGGTGACCACGCCGCGGGTGGTCTTTGAGGTCCGGCCAACCACTGACGCGGCAGCGCGGGATTCCATCTGGGAAGTCATCAAGGTGGCGATCGGGGAGGGCTTTTTCAAGCAGCCGGTTCCCGATCAGTCCATCCTGTACGCGCCCTGATCCAGGGCTGGCCGTCAAGTGGGCTCAACGTCGGGCAGTTTAGCGCTTGACACTGGCGGGCGGCGCTTCCTATAATTCCTCCTCGCACCACACCCTTATGAGGAGGAGATGGCATGCAAACCGCGACGAAGACGATGCCGCCCGCTACGGGATTTGGAAAGCAGCTCGAAAAGGAGCTCGAACCGCTCTACAGGCAGATCCGGGATCACCCGATCGTCCTCGATGTGGGGAACGGCAAGGCATCGATGAAGCTCATCCACGGCTTCACCAAAGAGCTCTACCCCCTCGTCCGCGGCACCTATCGGCGGATGTCCATGCGGCTCCAGCACGTCGCGCCCCATGACTGCGAGCTTCAGGCCTCCCTTCTCAAGGAGGTCGCGGAGGAAGTCTGGCACACGCCGATGTACATCAACTGGGCGAAGACCATCGGGATGCGCGTCCCCGAGGACTTCACGGAGCGGCCGTACCTTCCCGAGACGTACGCGTTCATCCTCTACATCAACGCCACGTCGACCGACCGGGCGGCCCTCGAGGAGTCGTGCGTGCGGGTCTTCGAGCCGGAGCACTGGGACGGGTTCGTGAACTACTCCCAAGAGACCGCGCTGGTCGAGACCATTTCCGCGACCGGGATGGGCGGACGCTGTTTCCCCAAGGCCTCCGACCGCCTGGCCGACGGGTTCAGGAAGCACTACAACCTGACCGACGCGCAGGTGGAGTTCTGGACCGAGCACGGGACCCTCGATCAGGAACACACCGACATGGGTCTCGACGTCATCGACCGCTACGCCACAACCCCCATGCTTCAGAGGCGCGCGCGGGAATCCGCCACGCTGACGATGGAGCTCTGGATCCGGTGGTGGGACGCCATCTATAAGGCGGACACGTAGTCGATCACTTGGCCGGAGGCGAGCGCTCCATACCGCCACCCGCTCCTCGGGGAATGCGGTAGCGGGTCAGGCCTTGCGCAACCGGCAGCGGCCCAGGCGGAAGGGCCAGGCGCCGTAGGCAGGATCGCAGAGAGCCGGGTCGTCCTCGGTGTACGCGTTGATGTTGGACTCCCAGATGCCGTACAGCTCCGGGTCTTCTCCTGCCCGCTCCGGATACCACCAGCGTTCTGCGTTGACGACCTGCGGGTGGAGCGCTGGGGAGAGCTTCGCCCGCTGGCGGACGCGCCCCCGCGGCGTTTCGATCCAGACCCAGTCACCGTCGGTGATTTCCAGTGCTTGCGCCGTCTCGGGCGCGATCTCCACGGTCGGGTCGGGGTGCCGCCGCCTGAGCGCGGAGATCTGCCGGTGGTCCTGATGAGTGAACTCGATCTGAGTGGCGCCGGTGGAGAGGAGGAAAGGGTACTCCTCGGGTGCCCCGAACGCGTCGTCGAGCGGTTCCTCGAACCGGGGCACGGCGTCGTAGCCCAGCGCCTCGAGGATCGTGGAGGCAAGCTCCACCTTTCCGGTCGGTGTCCCGAAGCCTCGAGGCTCCTCCGTCGCCGCGTCGCGCTCCCGGTGATGGCGGGCAGCCCCGAGGTCCTCCAGCCAGGGCCGGGGACGGCGCGCGATCTCGGCGAAGCGGAGACCCGCTGGGCGGAGCATCATGTCGAAGAACGCTTCCAGGCTCGACGGCCACGCGTTGCCGTGACCCAGGCGCGCGGCCAGGTCGGCGAAGAGCTGGTAGTCGCTCCGCCGCGCTCCGATGGCCGGGAGCGCGGGCTCGTGGGCCACGACCCCGGCGCCCGAGAACAAGAAGGGCTTCTCCAGCCATCCCGCGGCGGGCAGGACGTAGTCCGCGAGCTGCGCCGTCGGCGTCATGAACTGCTCGTGAACGACGAGGAGCTGGAGGTTGGGGCTCCGGAGCGCCTCATAGACGAGCTTCGCGTTGGGGTACGCGCCCAGGACGTTGTTGTGCTGGACGAAGAGCGCCCGGATGGGGTACGGGCGCTCGCTGAGGATCGCGCGCCAGAGCGAGGGCGCATGGGCGTGCCCCGCCACGCTTCCGCCGATCACGCACTCCCGACTCCACACCTTCCGCATGGCGTCGTTCAGCCTCTCCCACCCCTCGCCCAAAAGTCGAAAGCGCTCGGCACCGAGCCTCTTCGCTCGCTGCGCCGGTGAGAGGAGGCCATTGTCCTCCACGTCGGCCCAGCCGAGGACGTTTCGCGGCGGCCCAAGCAACCGGTTACCGCCGCGGGCGTCCAGGTTGCCGGAGATCGCGATCAGGCAGGCCTTGGCGCGCTCGAAGCTGAGCGCGTTCCGCCCCATGCCGTTCGGCGTGCCCGATGAGAGCACGGCGGGGCGGCTCGTCGCATAGAGCCGCGCCGCCCGGCTGACCTCCTCCGGCGTGAGCCAGGTGATCTCGGCCACGCGCGCGGGGTGATAGTCCTTGACGCGTTTCGCCAGGGCGTCGAAGCCCGCGGTCCAGCGCGCCACGAAGTCCTGGTCGTAGAGCCCTTCGGCGATGACGACGTGGAGGAAGCCGAGGGCCAGGGCGGCGTCACTTCCCGGGCGCGGACGGAGCCAGAGGTCGGCGGCCTGAGCCTCCTGCGTCCTCCGGGGATCGATCACGATCAGCGTGGCTCCGGCGCGCTTCGCCGCCAGGATCCGGCCCCACTGAGGGGGATTGGACGCCGACGGATGGCGCCCCCAGAGGAGCACCAGGCGGTTCCGCCCAGGGATGAAGTCTGGCGTCGAGGGGCCAAACCCATAGGTGAGCGACTCGGCGACGATCTGGGGACCGGCGCAGATGCTCCAGACGTTGACAGAGTTGGGGCTCCCCAGATGATTGAGGAAACGGTAGCCGATGGCGCCGACATCGGGACCGTGAAACGTGCCGGAGGCGTGGGCAACCGCCTCGGGTCCGTCACGCTCGATGATACCCCTGAGGCTGTCGGCGATCTCGTCGATCGCTTCATCCCATGAGAGCTCCGCCCAGCGTCCTTCTCCCCGGGCGCCGACCCGCTTCATGGGACGGTTCAGGCGGCCTGGGTGATCGTAGTATTCGATCGCGGCCAGTCCCCTCTTGCAGATGAAGCCGCGAGTGAGCGGATGGTCTGGATCCCCGTGGATCGCGACGGGGCGGTCGGCCTCGACCTCCACGATCACGCCACATCGGGTGGAGCAGTGGCAGCAGGTGGCCTGAACAGAGCTTCGTTCGCCCATCGTTGCCTCCCTCCCGGGGCTATCCGAGGTAGAGCTTGCGAATGCCGCCCCGGGCGGCGAGCTCTTTGGCCGGCCCTTCCAGCGCGACGCGGCCGACCTCGAGGACGTACGCGTACTCGGCCAGCGCGAGGGCTAGCGGGATCTTCTGCTCCACGAGAAGGATGGCCGTCCCCTCCCGGTTGATCCTGCCGATGGCCTCGAAAATCTCCCTCACGATCAGCGGGGCCAGGCCGAGTGACGGCTCGTCGAGAAGGAGAAGCTTGGGCCGGGCCATGAGCGCCCGCCCGATGGCGAGCATCTGGCGCTCGCCTCCCGAGAGCGTTCCGGCAGCCTGGCGCTGGCGCTCATCCAAGACGGGAAAGAGCTGGAGGATGCGGTCCTGGTCGGCGCGGATGGCTAACGAGTCTTTGCGGGTGAAGGCGCCGAGCATCAGGTTGTCGATCACGCTCATCTCGGGGAAGAGCTCGCGCTCCTGCGGGACGAGGGAGACCCCTCGCTTCACGACCTTCGCAGGGGAAAGGCCGATGAGAGGCCGGCCTTCCAGCTCGATGACCCCGGACCGGGGGGCCAGGAGCCCGGCGACGCTCTTGAGCGTGGTCGTCTTTCCGGCGCCGTTCGCCCCGAGGAGCGCCACGATCTGTCCCTCGCCAACACGGAGGGACACGCCCTTCAGCGCCTCCACCCTCCCGTAAGCGGTCGAGAGATCCACCACCTTCAGCATCAGGCCCCGTCCGCTCCGAGGTACGCCTGGACCACGCGCGGGTCGCTCCTGACCTTTGCCGGGCTGCCCTCCGCGATCTTCTCGCCGTGGTCCAAAACCACGATCCGGTCGCAGAGCCCCATGACAAGCTCCATGACATGCTCGACCAGGAGGATCGTGACGCCCAGCTCCTTCCGAATGCGCCTCAAGAGCTGGGCCAGTGCGTCTGTCTCGGCGTGACTCAGTCCCGATGCCGGTTCATCCAGGAGCAGGAGCCTGGGCCGGAGCGCGAGCGCGCGGGCCAGCTCCAGGAGGCGTTGCTGGCCGAAGGGAAGGGCGGACGCCCGCTGCGACGCGAGCGTTTGGAGGCCGACGAACTCCAGGAGCTTCAGGCTCTCGGCGCGGGCCTCGCGCTCGCGGCGCGACGGTCCGGGCAAGCGAAGCGCCGCCCCCAGCACCCCCGGCCGGACCTGGAGGTGGAAGCCGGTGAGCACGTTCTCGATTAACGGCATCCCCCCGAAGACCTCGATGTTCTGAAACGTGCGCGCCACGCCAAGCCGGGCGACCTGATACGGGCGGAGGCCGAGGATCTCCTGATTCTGGAAGCGGACCGCTCCTGCGTCGGCCCGGTAGACGCCCGTGATCACGTTGAAGATGGTGGTCTTGCCCGCTCCGTTGGGGCCGATCAGCCCCAGGATCTCGCCCTGGTCCAGGGCGAGCGACACGCGGTTCACCGCGACCAGGCGGCCGAAGCTCACGGTGAGGTCCTGGGCCTCGAGAAGCCCCATCCCGCTCAGGCGCCGGAGGGCGCGGTCGCCGCTCTGGAACGCCAGCTCTCGAGCGTCGCTCCCAGCCGGCCGTAGATCCCCTCCGGGATGAAGATGATGAAGGTCAGCAGCAGGACTCCATAACCCAGCTCCATGTAGGACTGGAGCCCTCCGAGGACCTCCGGCAGGAGGGTCAGGAGAGCGGCCCCGATGACGGCGCCCGAGATGCTCCGCATCCCGCCGACGGCGATCATCGTCAGGTAGAGGATCGACTGCCACACGGAGAAGGCCCCGGGGTCGAGGAACTTCACCAGCGCGCCGAAGAGCCCGCCGGCGATGCCGGCATAGAACGCGCTCAAGGCGAAGGCGAGCGTCTTGTACCGGGGGAGGCTGATCCCCACCGAGGAGGCGGCCAGCTCGCTCATCCTGATGGAGAGGAGGGCTCGGCCCATGCCGGAGTGGGAGAGGTTCCAGGCCAGGAGCACCAGGACCGCGGTCACGGGAATGATCAGGAAGTAGAGCGAGCGATCGGTTCCGAGCTTGAGCGGTCCGAGGGTCGGGGCCGGGAGCCAGAGCCCGCGGGGTCCGTTGGTCAGGCGCTCCGCGTGAATGATGGTGAGCTGGATGACCTCGCCGAAGCCGAAGGTGGCCAGGGCCAGGTAGTGCCCGCTGAGTCGGAGCGCCGGGAAGCCGATGACCAGGCTCACCAGGGCGGCGAAAAGGGCCGCCAGCGGCGGCGCGAGCCAGAACGGCGTGCCCAGATGGAGGATGGCGAGGCCGCTGGCGTAGGCGCCCACCGCCGCGAATCCCGCGTGGCCCAGAGAGATCTGACCGGTCCAGCCCGTGAGGATGTCGAGCCCGATGGCCAGGATCACGTTGATGGCGATCAGATTGAGCAGGTAGACGACGTAGTTGGTGACGAGGAAGGGGAGCGCGACGAAGATCAGCGCGCCGACGAGCGTAAGTCCGACGCGCTTCATGGTCCGGTCACGCCCGCCGGGTGAGGCCCCGCTCGAAGAGGCCGGAGGGCCTCACCATGAGGACCCCGATCAGGATGGCGTAGGTGACGATGTCCTTCATCGCCGTCGAGATGTAGCCGCCGGCCATGTTCTCCACTACGCCGACCACGAACCCCCCGGCGATCGTGCCCGGGATGCTCGTGAAGCCGCCGATGATGGCGGCGACGAACGCCTTGACGGCGATCCACCCCATGGCCGGGCTGACTCCCACCAGGGGGGCCAGGAGGAATCCGGCGGCGCCGGCCAGGCACGCGCTCACGGCCCACGTCAGCGCGAAGATCAGCGGGAGCTCGATGCCGACCAGCTCGGCGCCGGTCCGGTTCTGCTGGACCGCGCGCATCGCCTTTCCCAGCTTTGTCTGGAAGAAGCCGTAGAGCGCGGCCACCAGCCCCAGCGCGCTCAGCAGGACGAAGAAGCTCTGGGCCGTCAGAGTCACTCCGGCGAGCTGGGCGATGGGCCGGGCGGTCACGACAGGCGGAAGGGCGTAGACGTCGTCGGTCCAGATGATGCGGGCGATGTTCCGGAGGATGATCCCGAGACCGATGGTGGCGATGATCACCGTGAAGCTCTGGGCTCGCATGAGCGGGCGGTTGGCCACCCGCTCCAAGAGAAGTCCCAGGACGAGCGAGCAGGCCAGGGTGGCGAGGATCGTGACGATCCAGTTCTGTCCCAGCACGTTGTGGAAGAGGATCCCGAAATACCCCCCCGCCATCACGATCTCGCCCTGGGCGAAGTTGACGACGTCCGTGGCCTTGAAGATCACCACCAGCCCCAGGGCGACCAGCGCGTAGAGGCTCCCGGCCAGGAGGCCGCTGATCAGGAGATCCAGAAACATCCTGGATCAGCGGTCGGGGGTGTAGATGAAGTTTGTGAACTCCGTCTTCCCGCCCGCCAGGATCTGGTAGACGCGGACCGTCTTGGAGCCCTGGTGCTCCGTGGGGCTGAAGGACGCGGGGTTGGTGAGCCCGCCGGTCTCGAAGTTCTTGATGCTCTCCATGGCGGCGATGAACTTCTCGCGCGTCAGGTCGCGTCCGGCGCGCTTCAGGCCTTCCTCGAAGGCCATGGCGCCCGCGTACGAGGTCATGTCGACGATGTTGGGAACGCTCGGCGGGTAGCCGGCAAAGCGGCTCCGGAACTTCGTCCAGAACGCCTGGGTCACCGGCGTGGTGGGCGCGTCGAGCACCGGGCCCGCGTACCAGACGTTGTACGCGCCGACGGCGTACTCCTTGGCCAGCTCGACGAACAGCGCGCCGCCGGTGCCCTGGGAAAGGACGAAGGTCGTCTCGAGCCCCAGCTCCTTCGCCTGGCGCAGGACGATCGACACTTCCTTGGTGAAGCCGTAGATCAGGACGGCTTCGGGCTTGGCCGCCTTCAAGCGCAGAATTTGGGAGTTGAAGTTCGTATCCCCCAGGGTGAAGGTCTCGTGCGCCACAGGGGCTGCCCCGTACGTCTTGAGCCGGACGAGGATCTCGTCGGCGCCGCCCTTGCCGTACTCGTCGGCGCCGTTCAGGACGGCGATCTTCTTCAAGCCCTTCGCCTTCCACGCGAACTCCACCATGGCGTGGGCGTTGACGTCGTCGGGCGCGTTGAAGGGACGGAAGATGTAGCGCGAGAGCGGATTGGTCAGCTTCGGGTTGCTCGTGATCGTGACGACGAACGGCACCTTGGACTCGTTGATGAGGGGGATGAGGGGGACCGTGGCCGGCGTGATCCCGCCGCCCGCCAGGGCGAAGACCTTGTCCACCTCGATCAGCCGCTTCGCCGCGGCGATGGCCTTGGCCCCGCTGGCCTGCTGGTCGCCGAAGACCAGCTCGATCTTCCGGCCGTGCACGCCCCCCTTCGCGTTCACGTCCTCGATGTGGAGCGTCCACCCGTCCTTGACGCCGCGGCCGAAGAGGGTGAACGGCCCGGTGACCTCGGTGATGACGCCGATCTTGACCGAGGTGTCGGTCACTCCGACTTCTGCGGCCGTCCCGAGGCCCACCCCGACCAGGGCGCAGGCGACGAGCGCCAGGGTGATCAGCCATGCTCGCTTGGTGTTACGCATCGTTCCTTCCTCCATTAAGCGAACGCCTCGTAGGTGCCCAGCATCTGGTAGTAGGCGGCCGCGTAGGTGTAGGCGGCCTCCATTGCTCCCCGCTGTAGCTCCTCTGTCGTCGCGTGCTCGTGGAGCGCGCGCAGGATCGTGCCGGAGTGGTCCTCATCGGCCGTCACGTGGACATCGAAAAACAGGACGTCGTGGTCACTCAACCCGTATGACTTCCTGAGCCCGTCGGCGATGAGCTTGAAGGCCCGCGGGGACTGGTACTCGAACCCCATGGCGTTGCCCATCCCGACTACCCACGGCCGGTGGGCGAGGTAGAACTCGCCCAGACGGATCACGTTGCCCGTGGCGGGGAGGACTTTGGCCTGGTCCATCTCCTCTCGTTTGAGCCCGAACGCCATCCCCACACGGGCCATCAGCTGTGGATGGGCGTCGGTCCCGGTGACTCCCCCCATCTCCTCCTCGAACAGGTTCAGGAAGATCTCCCGGCGGAACTTCGGGATCGGGCAGTTGGCGTACAGCGCTCCGATCCACCGGACGATTTCCCGCGTCTGGATGTAGATCTGGTTCGCCCACCCGGCAAGCTGGGTCCGCGTGAGCTCTCCCCGCTCGATCTTGCCGATCACGGGGTGGGACGCCAGCGCGCGGCCGGGCTCTTCGAGCCCTTGCGTGATCTCCTTGACGTATGTGTCGAAATCCAATAGTGCCATTCAGGCCTCCTTGTCCCTCGGACCTCAGTGCGGTTTCCCGGCCCCTGTTTCCAACGGAGGCTATCGACTCGCAGGCGATTTGTCAAGCGCGCCGAGCGTGGGGATCGTAAGTAAGAGAGGCCGGGTGCGCGCGGCGGTCGGACCGAGGCCCGGGTGAGACACCGCCCGGGAAAGGGGGTTCTGAGCCTGTCGCTGGAGTCGCTCCGGCAAAAGCTGTTGACAGCCCATCGGAGGCGGCCCAACATTGTGTGCCGACGGGATCGGCCGCCGAACAACGCCTGTGCGCGCCCTGATCCGGTAGGCGCCGACCTCCTCGCGCTCGGGAAGTTCGCGGAGACTACACCGTCGCAGTGATCCAGGGCAGACTGTTCTACGGTTGGTGGATCGTGGCCGCGGGCTTCGGCCTGGAGATCCTGGTCGGGGCCCTCATGTTCCACGCCTACGGCGCGTACGTCGTCTTGCTCCGCGAGGAATTCGGCTGGAGTAAGACCATGCTCTCGGCGGCGTTCGCCATGGCCCGGGCGGAGAGCGGGATCCTCGGGCCGCTCCAGGGCTGGCTCACCGATCGTTTCGGGCCGCGACTGCTGATCCGGGTCGGGATGGTGATCTTCGGCGTCGCGTTCATGCTGTTCAGCCAGATCGGCTCGCCGGCGACCTTCTTCCTGACGTTCTTCCTGATGGCCCTCGGGTCGAGCCTCGGGGGCTTTCTCCCGATTACCGTGGCGATCGTCGCCTGGTTCCGGCGACGCCGGGCCCTCGCCCTCAGCATCACCGCGACCGGAATGGCCGTGGGCGGGCTCTTGACGCCGGTCGTCGTCCTCGCCCTGACGCGCATCGGCTGGCGCTGGACCGCCTTTCTCTCGGGCCTCCTCGTCCTCGCCGCCGGTCTGCCCCTGGCGCAGCTCGTCCGCCACCGTCCCGAACCCTACGGCCTCGGAGCCGACGGCGACCTGCCCGAGACTGCCACGGGCGCGGGCCCGCTCGGCCGCGCGGCCCCGACGCGCGCCAGGAGCAGAGACTTCACCACGCGCGAGGCCATCCGGACCCCCGCGTTCTGGTACATCTCGCTCGGTCACGGCTCGGCGCTGCTCGTCGTCTCCGCCGTGCTGGTCCACATGGTCGTCCACGTGACGGAGCGACTCGGCTACTCCCTGGCGCAGGCGGCCACCGTCGTCTCCGTGATGGCCGCGATGCAGGTGGTGGGGCATATCGGGGGTGGGTGGGCCGGGGACCGCTACGAGAAACGCGCGATCGCCGCCGGCTGCATGGTGGGGCATGCGGTGGCGCTCCTGCTGCTCGCCTTCGCGCCGGCGTTCTGGATGGTCCTCGGGTTTGCCGTGCTGCATGGCCTCGCGTGGGGCATGCGGGGCCCGCTCATGTCGGCGATCCGTGCGGACTACTTCGGGATCGCCTCCTTCGGGACGATCTCCGGGGCATCGTCGACGATCGTCATGTTCGGGATGATCGGCGGGCCGCTCGTCGCCGGCGTGCTGGCTGACCGCACCGGGAGCTACGAACTTGGATTCTCGATCCTTGCGACGCTCGCGGCAGTCGGCTCGATCTTCTTCGTGCTCGCCCGGCGCCCCCGGCGTTCACGAGGCCTGGGGTCCTGACGCGCCGCGCCGCTTGCCGTGGACCCCGCCGGCTGTAGTAAGATCGTTCCCTGGATCACTCATTCACCCTCACGACCAAGGAGACGGCCGAAATGAAGCCTGATGCGACTGCCCAGAAGGTCCTGGACCGGATCGACGCCGACGAGCTGGTGCAGGTCGCCCTGGATCTGGGGAAGATCGACAGCCCCACCGGCCGCGAGGGAGAGGTCGGCCAGTACGTCTACGACTGGCTCCTGCGCAACGGCTTCGCCCCGAAGAAGCTCGGGCTTTACCCTGACCGCTTCAACGTGGTGGCCACCCTGCCGGGCCAGGGGAGTGGCCGGAGCCTGGTCTTCAACAGCCACATGGACACGACGATCGCGGCGGAGGAAATCTGGACGACCCGCCGGGCAGCCGATCCTATCTTCCACTCGGCGTGGCGGGAAGGCGACAACCTGATCGGCAACGGGATCTGCAACGATAAAGGGCCGATGGCCACCTGGCTCATCGCGGCCAAGGCGATCCGGGAGAGCGGCGCGGCGCTCAAGGGCGACCTCACCCTCATGGCCGTGGTAGGGGAAATCGGGCTGGAGCCGGTAGACGAGTTCCAGCCCCCGGAGTATCTGGCCAAGGAGGCCGGGACGCGCTACGCGATCACCCGCGGGGCCGTCGCCGACTACGCGCTCGTCGCCGAGGGGACGGACCTCGGCCTGATCTGGGTGGAGGCGGGGAAGGCCTTCTTCAAGATCACGCTGTTCGGCGACGACTTTCCGATCTACACTCCGTACATCAAGCGGCCGACGCCGCTGGAGAAGAGCCCCAACGCCATCGTCCGGATGGCGCGCCTGATCGAGCGCCTGGAGGAGTGGGCCTACGACTACGAGCAGCGCCACCGCTACGAATGCCCGGGCGGCGTGGTCATCCCCAAGGTCAACGTCGGCGCCATCCGCGGCGGCGTCCCCTACAAGATCACCAAGACCGTGCAGCAGTGCGCCATCTACGTGGATGTCCGGATCACGCCGGTCCAGAATCCCCTCGACGTGCAGGACGAGCTGCGCCGTCTCGTCGCCGGCGCCGGGCTTTCGGGCGAAGTGGAGCTCTACACCTATCGCAAGGGCTACGAGGGCAAGCAGGTGGAGCCGCTGGCCGACGCCATCCGGCGCTCGCACCGCCAGGTCTTCGGCGAGGATCCCAAGATCGGCGCTCCACACTTCTCGAGCATGTGGCGCGACATCAACTGCTTCAACGAGGTGGGGATCCCGTCAATCACCTACGGGCCCGGAGCCAGCGTGGGCGGCGGGAACTTCTCCATGCGCATCGCCGACATGGTGACGGGCGCCCGGCTCTACGCGCTGACCGCGCTGGACCTCTGCAACCAGGAAAGGACTCCACGATGACGAAAGCTCCGACCGTCGACATCCACGCCCACTATTTCCCGGAGGCATACCTCAAGCTGCTCGAGACGGAGGGCGAAGCCTCCGGGATCAGGCTGAACCGCTCGAACCCCAGGGGCCCGGCGATCCAGATCGGGCCGATTCTGGGGGGACCCCTGGGAGCAGGCTTCTGGGATCTTGATGTCAGGCGGAAGGAGATGGATCGCCAGCGCGTTCAGGTCCACGCCCTCTCGCTCACGTTCCCGATGGTCTACTGGGCGGGGAGCGAGCTCGGCGTCCGCCTGGCCCGCATCGTGAACGACGCCCTGTCGGCGGCCCACACCGCTTTCCCCGACCGCTTCGTCGGCCTCGCGACCCTGCCGCTCCAGGACCCGCCGCTGGCGAATAAGGAGCTGGAGCGCGCGGCGCGGCTGCCGGGGATCCGCGGGATCTACTTCGGGACCAACGTGAACGGGCGCGAGCTGTCCAACCCCGACTTTCTCCCGATCTGGGAGCGCATCGACGCGCTCAAGCTCCCGGTCTTCCTTCATCCGCTCAACGTCATCGGCGCCCAGCGCCTGGCCCCGTACTACCTCGGCAACCTCCTCGGCAACCCCTTCGACACCGCTGTCGCAGCCGCGCAGCTCATCTTCGGCGGGATCCTGGACCGTTTTCCCCGGCTCACGGTCTGTCTCCCCCACGCGGGGGGCGCCCTCCCATATCTGGCGGGCCGCCTCGACCGGGGGCATAAAGTGCGGGCCGAGTGCGCGCACCTCAAGCGCAAGCCCTCCACTTACCTGAAGCGCTTTACCTACGACACGATCAGCCACGCGCCCGAGCCGCTCCGGTATCTCATCAAGTTGGTGGGCGCCGATCGGGTGATGATCGGGAGCGACTACTGCTTCGACCTGGGGTACGAGCGGCCCGTGGAGGTCGTCACGCGCCTCGCCGGGATCTCACGAGCGGATCAGACGAAGATCCTCGGCAGCACCGCGGCCAAACTCCTCCACCTGTAGCCGGGCGGGTCGCCTGCGTCGGCCGGG
>CAYJUC010000047.1:0-5966 GCA_964372605.1 uncultured bacterium
ACGTCCGGTCAGGGGACGAAACGCCGACCCCCGCGCGTTCTCTCTCGCCACTCACCACCTGCGAAGCAGTCCGGCTGTAAGCGAATCTTCCTCGTAAACATAAGACGTTACCCAAAACGCGTGGGCAGGGACGGGATTGAACCAACGAAACAAGGATTTAAAATCGGCAAAGGCGGCGAGCCCGAGCGCCACATCGGTAGAGGACCCCGCATAGGCAACAGGGGTCATCACGCCGCCGCGCGGCGCGATCAGCTGGGAAGCGTGCGGCGAAGAAGATCGAGGGTCAGAGTGGCGGTCCGGATTCGGATCGACGGGAGATCACCCCCGAATGTGTGCGCTCGTCCCTCCTCCCGGCCATCCAGGGACACCGCAATCCCGACCGCGACGGTTGGGGGCTGGCTCTCCGGGACGTCCTCCAGCACGCTGGCGGCGCCGACTTCAACGCTTCCCCATTGACGGATGGCCCGCGCCAAGAGCCGAGCCTTCTCCTCGGCAGGGGCCTTCCGCGGCAGGTCGGTCCCGAGCCAGCGGATCCCGTAAAGCCTCCCCAGGATCATCCCGCCCGCGAACACCCTGGCGGCTCCGGCCCCCAACCGCTCAGCTACTACCCCGGCGGTTCCCAACTCGACGAGGGCAACCCGGCCGCCGAACTGTTCGAGCTTCCGCTCCACCACTCCTTCGAGGGTCTCCTGATCGGCGCCGAAGATGAGATCCCCTAAACGCTGCCGGATCAGGGCCTCCACCGGGGTGATCAGCGCTTGCGCATCGGCCTCGGTCGACCCCTTGGCGGCGATCCTCACGTCCACCTGCCCCAGGTGGGCGAGCGTTCCCACGGTGGGGTTCCGGCCTTTCTCCATGAAGTCCGCCAAGAGCTCGCCGATCCGACTCTCGCCGAGGCCACAGATTCGGAGGACTCGGAGGCAGATCCGCCCCCCGAGGTCGTAGCGCTCCTTGAGGTAGGGGATCACGCGATGAACCAGGAGATGCTCCATCTCCCGGGGGACCCCGGGAAGGCTGATGAGAGACCGCTCCGCCACCTCCACGATGAAGCACGGAGCCGTCCCTACAGGGTTTTCGATGGGAATGGCCCCCTGGGGGATGAAGGCCTGGCGGCGGTTCGAAGGAGAGAGCGTGAATCCTCTGGCCCGGAAAAACGCCTCGATCCCGGCCATCAGATGGGGCGAGAACTGGAGCTCCCGGCCGACCGCCTGAGCCACACCCTCTCGGGTGATATCGTCGGCAGTCGGACCGAGCCCGCCCGTGGTGATCACCACCTGGGAACGACCGAGCGCTTGTTTGAGCACGGCGGAGAGCCGTCCCAGGTTATCCCCCACGGTGGTCTTGTAGTAGAGGTCCAATCCGATCGCGGCGAAATGGCGGGCGATGACCGCGGAGTTGGTGTCGACGATCTGCCCCAGGAGAAGTTCAGACCCGACGCTGACGATCTCGGCCTGCACAGGAGCCTCCCCGGGTCGTCATCTTAGCAGACCCCATGGGCCGGCGAATACCACTGAATTTCTTGGTCTATTTTTTGCATACTTACAGGGGGCGCTGGAACTTTCCTGCTCAATGGGCGGTTTTCCGATACGGAAGGGGGTTGAAACTCCGGAACCCCGAAATGAATCTAAATAGATGATCGCATCCAGTCGCCCGTGGCGCGGGGGGACGGGTGAGGCGTTACTGTCCAATGGAGAACACACTGTCATGTTGCTGAAAGAGAGTACGCAGGAACCTGAAGTTTCTATTGGCCTGGGGCCTTTCTCCTCTGATCCCGACGATGCCGACCCCGAGGTTATGCCCGAGACCTGGCTCGCCGAAAGGGAGCCGGAAGAGGCTCTAACCGGGGCCGGAGAGGACCCGGTCCGGGTCTATTTCAGGGAGATCGGAAAAGTCCGCCTGTTGAAGGCCGAGCAGGAGGTGGAGATCGGTCGCCGCATCGAGACCGGCCTGACAGCGCTTCGTTCGGCTCTGGCTCTGATTCCCCTGGTGGTTCGCTCCCTCCTGGAGCAGTTCGACCGGATCCGGCGGAGCGAGGCCCAACTCGACGATCTGATCCTCCTGCCGGGAGGGAGTGATCTCGCGTCTCCCGAGGCCAAGCCGCACCTGGCCGGGCTCGGTCGAATTCGCCGGCTCTGGCGCGAGATCGCCAAACTCGAGGACGCCCTCCAAGACCGTCGGCGGTCGGAGAAAAGCCGCGCGGAGCTCCGTCGTTGGATCGCGCAGAACCGGGACGAGATCGGGAAGACGATCAGAGATCTCCCGCTCAAGCCCGCCGTGCTCGATCAGTTGGGCCTGGAGGTCCGGCAGATCGCGCACCGGATTCAAGCCCTGGAGGCCGAGCGGTCGCATGAGACCCCGCTCACTCGGAAGAGGGAGATTGACCGGGAGCTTCGTGCCCTGGAAGCGCGGGCCGGCCTCCCCCGGCGCAAGTTCCTTCCCCTGTTCCAGGAGGTGGAGACGTGCGACCGCCGGGTCCGGCAAGCCAAGCGCGAGCTGATGGAGGCCAACCTCCGCCTGGTGGTCTCCGTGGCAAAGCGGTATGTCGGCAGCAACCTGCATCTGCTCGACCTGATCCAGGAGGGGAACATCGGCCTGATGAAGGCGGTGGACAAGTTCGACTACCGGCGCGGGTTCAAGTTCTCAACCTATGCCACCTGGTGGATCCGCCAGGCCGTCACTCGCGCGATCGCCGACCACT
This sequence comes from uncultured bacterium, assembly GCA_964372605.1. Taxonomy (GTDB): domain Bacteria; phylum Methylomirabilota; class Methylomirabilia; order Rokubacteriales; family CSP1-6; genus CAYJUC01. The sequence continues at coordinate 2,699 of CAYJUC010000047.1, forward strand.
CCCGGACCATCCGCATCCCGGTCCATATGGTGGAGACGCTGAACCACCTCTCGCGCGTCAGCCGGAGCCTGGTGAACGAGCTGGGCCGGGAGCCGACACCTGAGGAGCTGGCCCAGAAGAGCGGGGCTCCCGCCAAGAAGGTCCGCCTGATCCTCGAGTCGGCGAGGAAGCCGCTTTCTATCGAGACGCCCATCGGCCAGGACTCGGACCTCGGAGACTTTTTGGAGGACAAGACCACAACGTCTCCCTCCGAATCGTTGGCCACCGAGGACCTGAACGCGCAGGTGAAACGCGCCCTGGACACCCTCTCCCCCAAGGAGAAGGAGATCCTTCGCCTCCGTTTCGGGATCGGGGAGGCATCGGAGCACACCCTCGAGGAAGTAGGGCGACATTTTTCGCTGACGCGGGAACGGATCCGCCAGATCGAGGTGAAAGCGCTCAGAAAGCTGCGTCATCCTTTGAGGGGCAGGAGCCTCAAGGCCTTCGTCGAGAACTGATCCCGGTCCCGTCGCGCGGGCCAGCGGGCCGCGACCGCTGATTGTCTCTCTCCCCGGCCGCGTCACGTCACCCAGGTGACGCCCCCCCGCGCCTTGATCAGGCCGGTCACCGAAGGCATAATGCCGGGCATGGCGTCCGGGCAGTACACCCTCACGGATCTCGGCCGAGAGCGGATCCTGTCCGTGGACGGAAAGGAGTACCGCACTCACTACAGCGCGCGCGTGATCCGGATGTTGATCGATCGCAAAGGCATCCACCGGACTCCCCCCTACTTCTCCTTCAAAGAAACCCGCGGGCGGCGCTTTCTCGATCCCCTGTTCGGGCACTTCGAAAACCGGGGAATCGACGGCCTCAAGGTCCTGGAGGTGGGGTGTTCCTTCGGTCACATCACCGAGTACTTGAACGACCAGGGTTCGGTTTCCGAGATCTACACCTTCGACGTCGATCGGGCGTTCATCGAAATCACCCGGGCCAAGGTCGAGGATCTGGGGCTCACGAAAGTCAGGGAGGTCCGACAGCTCACCACCGAGGAGACGCGCCGCCTCCCGTTCGACGACGGCGCCTTCGACCTGGTCCTGGCCGTCGGAGTCGTCGAGCATCTCCCGTTTGAGGACCGCCACGTCTATGTGGACAACTACTATCGGACGCTGAAGGTTGGGGGGTTCGTGGGGTTTCTCGACACGCCAAATCGGTTCTTCCCCTGGGAGACCCACTCCGTGGGGCTCCCGTTCGTCCAGTGGCTCAGGCCGGAGCTGGCGTTCATCTACGCCAAGGCGCTGGGCAAGCTCAGAGGGGTGTCGTTCGGAGACTTCACGCGGCCGGGGACCGCGTGGCGAAATGCCAGTTATTACGAGTGTCTTCCGAAATCCCGGATGATCGATCTCAGAGACCTGACCGAGGAGATCGGCTACGGATATGGATTCTTCGCCCGCCACGCCAAGAGCCGGAAGGGGATGGCGGCGCGCCCGGTGCTCGCCGCCTTGCGGGGGCTCGCGCGGTGGCTGGATGTCCCCCCTTCCCTCTTCCTCCCGTACCTGAACCTCGTCTTCCAGAAGGCCCGCGACTACGAAACGCTCACGACATCTGGCAGGTCTTGACCAAGTGATAGACCACCAGGTCCGTGGGGGGCGGGGAGGTCCCCAGGATGGTGAGCATGGTCGCGATCTCGCTCCGGTGGTGGGTCGAATGGTTGGCCACGTGCTGCATGAGCGGCCAGAGGGGGAGCTGGAAGGCCTGCCCCTGGGTGTTTTTGTAGTGGATGACGCGCGTGAGGTCCTGATCCCGGAGACCCGCGGTGAATGCCCGGATTTTTTCGTCCTGCTGGTCCCAGCGGCGCCTGAGCGCGGCGAGGTCGGGCAACTCCGCGGCGCTGAGCATGGCCGCGGGAGAGGTTCCCTCCCAGCGCGTGAGCCAGATGGTGAGCGCCCCGAGGATGTGGACCAGCATTCCCTTCAGCGTCGGAAAGCTGAACTGCTTTCCGATTTCGCGGTCGGTTAGGCCTGCGGGAAGGCCCGCCACCAGGTCGAAGAGCCGTCGGTTCGCCCAGCGGTCGTAATCGTAGAGTTCCCGGATCATCTGTAGGGTCACGTCGATCCTCCCTTCCCAGTTAGTTAATCTCCATCTTCGTGGATTCTGACACGATGATCGAGTCGCCGGCTACGACGCCCGAGGCTCTGCCCGGACCAGTTCGGCCTCGAGGACCAGCCAGCGCCCGTCCTGGAAGGCCCACCTGAGCTGGAGCAGCGCGCCGGGTTGGCCGCGAAACCGCAACTTGACGACCCACTGAGCGCCGATCCTGGCCAGGGCGACGACCTCGTGATCGCCGAGGTCCCCCCCCGGCAAGGAACGGTAGACTTTCAGGCTCTCCTCGCAGGCGGGCACCAGGTCGGTCCGGATCCCGGCCAGGTCTCGCTCTCGAACGCGTCGGGCGTGGGACTCGAGGGCCGCCTCGAGCCCGGGGGGAAACGGCCACCGGGCAATCGGCTGCTCGAGCCGGATGAAATCCTGGGCTCCCGTCGGATCGTCTGGAGCGTCGCGAGGGCTCAGCGTCTCCGCTCCGGCCCCCGTCACGCCGCCGCTCTCAACCAGAAGTGCTTCCAATTGGGACTGCCAGCGATGCGCCCGCTCCGTATCCGTTCCGGCCCGAAGCAGGTGGGTCAGGACCGCCCGGCCAGCGGCGATGTGGCGGCGCTCCTCGTCCAGGCAGCGCTGGAGGATCCGCCGGGTCGGTGGCTCGTAGACCGGGTTCGACTGGGCCAGGTGGGTCTCGTAGGCGGCCAGGAGGTGGGGCTTGAGCACCCGGTAGATCCCCACCAGTCGCTCCACGCTCTGGTGAGGGCCGTCGGACGATTCCAGCGCGTCCACGAATCTCACGAACAGAAGATTGGGCGGCTCGGAGACCTGGGCCGGCGCGCGGAGTTCGGGCAGTCGGCGGCCCCAGAGGTCGGCGTGCTGGGCGCAGTCCCAGACGTGCCTGCCGAGGAGGAGCTTGGCCGACAGCTCGGGGGTGAGCGCAATCCAGCCACCCATGATCCGCATCATCCGCTCCTCGACGTAGCGGTAATGGCGGATTCGCTTGGCGGACTCGTCAACAGAGAGGTGGCCGGCGAGCGGATGGGGACGATCAGGCCCGGTGCCACTGAAAGGGTTCTCGGCGGAGGGAGCGGGACCCCGCATATCGGCGCTGCCCTAATAAAAACTCGGTTGCCGTCGAATGCCAGATCTCACAATGGGCTGCAACTCGTTCGAGCGCGGGCTTTGCCCGCGCAAA
>CAYJUC010000047.1:6066-16737 GCA_964372605.1 uncultured bacterium
GCCAGATCTCACAATGGGCTGCAACTCGTTCGAGCGCGGGCTTTGCCCGCGCAAACCCTCCGGGGGGAGGTTCGGAAGGGGGGCATGCCCCCCTCCGAGTGATCTAATAGACGGGGGAGCGCTGCGTCGTCTTGATCAGATGGGCGATCTCTTCGTCGGTGAAGCCGGCGAGCTTTCGGATTTCGGTGGAGATGGCGATGGGGACTTCTTCAACCGCCCCCTCCTGACGGATGCCGCCCAGGTTGAAGCGCTCGTCGATCGACTCCTGGAAGAGAACGGCCCGCCTGCGGCGCTCGGGATCGCCCTTCGTCAGCTCGTGGAGCCACTTCGAGCCCATCCGCACATGGGTGATCTCGTCCGCCAGGACGAAGTCCACCGCGTGCTCCAGCACCGGATCACCGATTTTCCGGGCGATCTGGATGAGCTGGTTGAAGACATCGCACGCCAGCCCCTCGAGGCCCCGGTTGACCCCGGCGACCCGCGCGGCCGCGTCTTCGGCGCAGGCGCAACGCCAGAGGATGGTGGTTTCGGGGAACTCTCCCACGTAGCCGCCCAGGTGCTCGAGCAGCCGGATATAGATCTCCACGTGTCGCGACTCGTCCCACACCTGGCGCGCCATGTCCATGGCGAACTCCCACGGCGCATCCGGGAAGTCGTACACGGTCCGCCCGGCGCCTTCCATGGCCTGGAGCTCACCCACCAGGACCCCGTGAACCCGTTCCTTGATGGCCTCATGGCTCGTGAGAACGGGCATGGGGAGAAGACCCTGCTCGATTTTGATCTCCCCGACTCGCCGGGCCCGCATCCTGACGAACCGCTCCTCGCGGGCCAGCTTGTCGTAGGCAATCGGTCGATCCATCCAATTCTCCCCGGGGTCCGGAACGACTCGCGATTCAGTCCGCGAGTAATACCTTACACGAGCGATGAGAAATTCGCAACGGCGCCGCGGACTTCAAGCCCTACGGGATTTACACCCGTTCCTTGAACAGGCGGCCCAGGAGCCCCTCGGGGCCAGATGCTTGCTTGACTTCCAGCGCGAGGAAACCCATAGTTCAAGGGGAATACGATGAACAAGTGCCTGCTGGTATCGCCCCGGTTCTTGGAAAATAGCTACTGGAACTACCGCGAGGTCTGCGAGCTCTTCGACGCCCGCTACCCGGCTGCGCCCCTCGGCCTCGTCACGGTGGCGGCGCTCCTGCCCCAGGACTGGGAGATCCGACTCCTGGACCTCAACGTGCGGGAGATGGACCCCACGCTCATCGATTGGGCGGACATCGTGATGGCCGGCGGGATGATCCCGCAGCAGCGGAGCCTCCTCTCCCTCATTGAGCTCTGCCACCGGCGCGGCAAGCGGATCGCCCTGGGCGGCCAGGATCCGACCAGTCAGCCGGATGTCTACGCGGCAGCCGATTTCCTGGTGCTCGACGAAGGGGAGATGACGATCCCAAAATTCCTGGCCGATCTGGAGGTCGGGGCCACGCGCGGGATGTACCGCTCGGAAGAGAAACCAGACGTGGCCCTAAGCCCGGTGCCCCGATTCGACCTGCTCGATTTGACGAAGTACCTGCACGTCGGGGTCCAGTTCTCCCGCGGCTGCCCGTTCAACTGCGAGTTTTGCGACATCATCGAGCTCTACGGCCGGAAGCCCCGGACGAAGACCCCCCGGCAGATGCTTCGGGAGCTGGAGTGTCTCCGCCGGCTCGGCTACCGGGGTCATGTGGATTTCGTGGACGACAACTTCATCGGCAACAAAAAGACCGTGATGGCCTTTCTGCCGGAGCTCTTGATATGGAGCCGCGAGCGCGGCTTCCCGTTCTACTTCAGCACCGAAGCGACCATCAACCTCGCCGATGATCCCAAGCTCCTTGCCATGATGGAGGCGGTGGACTTCCGCTACGTCTTCGTCGGGATCGAGACGCCCGACAAAGACCTCCTGATCCGTACCCAGAAAAGGCAGAACACGCGCCACCCCATCGTCGACAGCGTTCACCGTCTCTATCGCCACGGCATGGTCGTTACCGCCGGCTTCATCGTCGGCTTCGACGGCGAGACCCGGAGCGCCACGGAGTCGATCGTGGCCTGCGTGGAGGCCACGGGTATCTCGATGGCGATGGTGGGGCTCCTCACCGCGCTCCCGAACACCCAACTCACGCGTCGCCTGGATCGAGAAGGGCGGCTGCCCGAGGGCTACTCGCTCCAGCGGCCGGAAGACGTGGATCAAGCCACGAGCGGTCTCAACTTTGCGCCCGCGCGCCCCTGCGTCGAGATCCTGGAAGACTACGCGTCGATCGTGCGTCGCCTTTACTCACCGAAGAGCTACTTTGATCGGGTGCTACTGGCGGCCGGCTTGCTCCGGCGGCAGCCCAAGCAGCTCGGATCGACGCGCGGGCGTTCGAAGGAGCTCGCCGCCCTCGGTAGGGTGATCTGGCGGCTCGGGTTAGGGCGCGGGACCGCGTGGTATTTCTGGCGCAACCTCCTCCGAATCCTCGGGACGCGGCCGAAGAACTTCGAGGCTGCCGTCCACCTCATGGCGCTCTTCCTCCATTTCCGGAAGCAGACCCTCTTCGTGCTCGACGGCCTCGAGCGAAGGATCGCGCGGCTGACAGCGGAGCTTGACGACGCGCCGCAGACCCGGCCGTCCACTTCTACAGCCGCCGCGGCTCGCTGAAAAACGCCTCCCGTAGTTGTTACGGCCTTGGTGAACTCCCACGGCGCGTCCGGGAAGTCGTACACGGTCCTCCCGGCGCCTTCCATGGCCTGGAGCTCTCCCACCAGGATCCCGTGAACCCGTTCCTTAGCGACGCCGTTTTTCGACTTGACACGGAGAACCCGTTTCGGGCTACTGTTTCGCAAAGCGCGCCGCGTTACGCATCCCTCACGCTCGAAAGCAGGTGTAAAGACGTGCTCGATCATGTTCTGCAAAAAAAGCTGGAGGCGCTGGAACGGCGCGGTCTCTCCCGTTCGCTCCGCCTCGTTTCCGGAGCTCAAACGACCACGATCGCGCTCGACGGAAACGCGGTGCTCCAGCTCTCGTCAAACAACTACCTTGACCTGGCGAATCATCCAGCGCTGAAGCAGGCGGCGGCCCGGGCGCTGGAGACCTACGGATGCGGCGCCGGAGCCTCTCGCCTGATTTCCGGCACCATGGAGCTCCACGCCGCGCTGGAAGCCGCGCTGGCGGAGTTCAAGGGCACGGAGGCGGCCCTGGTTTTCGGCTCCGGCTACCACGCCAATACGGGCGTCATCCCCGCCCTGGTGGGACCGGAAGACACCGTCTGGAGCGACGAGCTCAACCACGCCAGCATCATCGACGCGTGCCGCCTGTCGGCGTCGAGCGCGCGCGTGTTTCGCCACAAGGATATGGCGCATCTGGACGAACTTCTGGCCTCCGCGCCGCCGGGCGGTCACCGACTGATCGTCACGGAGTCTGTCTTCAGCATGGACGGAGACGTGGCTCCCCTCCGGGAGATCGTGGCCCTGGCGAGACGATATGGAGCCTGGGTCATGGTGGACGAGGCGCACGCCACCGGCGTCTTCGGCTCGACCGGAGCCGGAGTGGTGGAAGAGATGGGCCTCCAGGGAGCCGTCGAGGTTCAGATGGGCACGCTGGGAAAGGCGCTCGGTAGCTTCGGCGCCTTTGTGGCGGGAAGCCGGGTATTGATCCGGTGGCTCTTGAACCGCGCCAGAAGCTTCGTGTATACCACGGCCCTCCCCCCGCCGGTGCTGGCGGCGTCCCTGGCGGCCCTCCAAATCATCCTAAACGAGCCGGAACGGCGACAACGTCTCTGGCAGAACGCCGCGTTTTTGAAGCGCGGGCTCGTCCACCTCGGCTACCGTCTGGGAGAGACCGCCTCGCCGATCCTGCCCGTCCTGATCGGGGACGAAGAGAAGACGATGGCGCTTTCAGCCGCCCTGGTCAGGAGAGGCGTGTTCGCGCAGGGGATCCGCCCGCCCACTGTTCCCGAGGGAACCGCTCGCCTTCGGGTCGCGCCGATGGCCACGCACACGGAGGCCGAGCTGGAAGCGGCCCTCGGCGCCTTCGCCGACGCTGGGAAAGAAACCGGCGTGTTGTAAATGCACTCCTACGCCGAGCTGAAAGCCTGGGATCACCGGCACCTCTGGCACCCGTTTACCCAGATGCGGCAGTGGATGGCCGAAGATCCCGTCATTATCGTCCGGGGAGATGGAAACTACCTGATCGACGTGGACGGCCGAAGATACCTGGATGGCGTCTCCTCGCTCTGGTGCAACGTGCACGGTCACGGGAGGCCTGAGATCAATGGAGCCATCGCCGAACAGCTTGAAAAGATCGCCCACTCCACCCTGCTGGGCCTCGCCAACGTGCCGTCTATCCTGCTCGCGAAAAAATTGGTCGAGATCGCCCCGCCAGGACTGACCCGGGTTTTTTACTCGGACTCCGGCGCGACGGCGGTGGAAATCGCCCTCAAGATGGCGTTTCAGTACTGGCGGCTCCGGGGCGAGCCCCGCAAGACCAAATTTGCCTCTCTCGTCGAGGCCTATCACGGCGACACCCTGGGAGCGGTCAGCATTGGCTACTCCGAGCTCTTTCACCGCTTCTACCGTCCCCTCCTGTTTGATTGCGTTCGCCTGCCGCCTCCCCATTTGTTCCGCTTCCAGCAGGGAATGTCAGAGGCAGACGCCGTTGCCAGAGCCATCGTCGAGGCCCAGGCTGTCCTGAGCCGTCACCGCGCGGAACTCGCCGCCCTCATCATCGAGCCCCTCATGCAGGGAGCGGCAGGCATGTGGGCGCAACCGGCAGGCTACCTGGGAGCGCTCAGGCAGCTCGCCCGGGAGAACGACATCCTGTTGATCTGCGACGAGGTGGCGACCGGGTTTGGCCGCACCGGGAAGATGTTCGCCTGCGAGCACGATGGCGTGAGCCCGGACATTCTCTGCCTCGCCAAAGGGCTGAGCGGCGGGTACCTGCCTCTGGCCGCCACGCTGACCAGCGAGGAGATCTTCTCAACCTTCCTGGGCGAGCACCACGAGCTCAGGACCTTCTTCCACGGCCACACCTACACCGGCAACCCCCTGGCATGCGCCGCAGCGCTCGCCAGCCTGGAGATCTTCACAAAAGAGCGGACCCTGGAACATCTGGGCCGAAAGATTTTCTTGCTGGCGGAACTGCTGAACTCGGAGATCCAGCCCCTCGCCCACGTGGCGGACATCCGGCAGCGGGGGGTCATGGTGGGCATCGAGCTGATGCGGGATCGAGAGAAGAAGATCCCCTACGGATCGGCCGAACGGGTGGGTGGCCGGGTCATCGAGGAGGCCCGGCGGAGGGGGGTGATCCTCCGCCCGCTGGGGAACGTGATCGTGCTGATGCCTCCGCTGAGCATCACCCTGGAGGAGCTCCGCCTCCTCGTTCGGGTGACCCGAGAATCCATCCGAGCCGCGACTGAGACGGCATGACCGGCCTCCTGATCACCGGCACGGACACCGGCGTGGGCAAGACATTCTTTGCCTGCGCGCTCTCGACTGTTCTGTCCGCCAGGGGGAAGAGGGTCGGGGTGATGAAACCGGTGGAGACGGGGTGCGAACTCCGAGATGGCCGGCTCGTTCCCGCGGACGCGTTGCGCCTTCAGCGCTATTCGGGGTCATCCCTTCCGTTGAAGCTCGTCTGCCCCTATCGTTTTGCGCCGCCGCTGGCGCCGGCGGTCGCTGCGGAGATGGCCGGAGTGAAAATCGAAAGACAACGGCTCATCGCCGCGTACGAACGGATTCGGGCCCGGCACGACATCACGCTGGTCGAAAGCGCGGGTGGGTTGTTGGTTCCCCTGGCCGAGCGGTACACCTTTGCCGACCTGGCCGGCGATTTGGGCATCCCGCTGCTCGTCGTGGTGGGCTCAAAGCTCGGGGCCGTCAACCATACGCTCCTGACGCTCCGTTGCGCCAGCGCCATGGGGCTCCCGGTCCTCGGATATATTCTCAATCACCCGGCCTCGACCGGGGATCTCGCCGCCGAGACCAACCGCCGCACCCTCCTGAGGCTCACGGACACTCCGTGTCTCGGCTCTCTTCCCTTCTTCCCTCCGAGCGGGGACGAACGCCAGGACAGAGTGTCTCTCGTCGGGCTGATGGAGCGGGAGGTCAATCTAAGCGGATTCGGGATAGATCCCTAACTCTGAGGGCCTGCGAGGCCGATCTCCCGGGCGACGCCTTCCAGGGCTTCGATCACGAACGTGATGTGATCGTCCAGGCCCAGCCCCAGCTCTTCGGCGCCCCGATAGACATCGTCGCGGTTGACGGTCCGAGCAAACCCCTTGTCCCTGAGCTTCTTCCTGACCGACGCCGCTTCCATGCCGGTGATGGCCCTGCCGGGACGGACCAGCGCGCAGGCCGTCACGAACCCGGTCAGCTCATCGCAGGCGAAAATAGCGCGGTCCAGGAGGGAAACTCTCGGGCAACCCGAGTAGTCGGCATGCGAGAGGATCGCATAGACAAGCGGCTCGGCGGCGCCCCGCGCCCGGAGGATCTCCGCGCCCTTCAAAGGGTGCTGGGGCGCGGCCGGGTGCATTTCGTAGTCGAAGTCGTGGAGCAGCCCCACGATCCCCCATCTCTCGGGATCGGCCGCGTACTTCTTGGCATAGGCGCGCATGGACGCCTCCACGGCCAGGGCATGCTTCAAGAGGCTGTCGCTTCGGGTGAACTCCGTCAGGACAGACCAGGCGGCGTTCCGATCGAACACTCGCTGGCTACTTCCGCCTGATCTCCTGCTGGCGCCACTTGTCGACGGACTTCTTCGAGAACACCCACTGTCCCTCTACCTCCAGGGCCGGGATCGACCGCTCCCGAGCCATCCGGGTCAACATTTCCGCGTCCATGGCGAGGTAAGCTGAGGCTTCCTGCACGCTCATCGCATCTTTAGGGATCACCGGTTCACCTCCTTCGCCCTGACCTCCTCCAACCTCTTTTTCAAACTGTCCATCTCCGACTCCAGCCCATGAATCCGATCCAAGAGTTGTTCGATGGTCTTGGCCACCGGATCCGGCAGATCCGTGTGCTCCAGATCAACAGACACCCCCACCCGCTTGCCGTCTCGATAGATCACCTTCCCGGGAATCCCCACCACCACCGAGTTGGGGGGGACGTCGTTCACCACCACGGAGCCTCCTCCGATGCGACTTCCGTCGCCGATGGTGATGGCGCCAAGGATCGCCGCCCCCGCTCCCACCACCACGCTTGGCCCCAGAGTCGGATGGCGCTTCTCCTTTTTAAGGCTGGTGCCGCCCAGGGTGACTCCCTGATAGAGCGTCACGTTCTCCCCGATCTCTGAGGTCTCGCCGATGACGACCCCCATCCCGTGATCGATGAAGAGGCCGGGGCCGATCCGGGCGCCCGGGTGGATCTCGATCCCGGTAAAAAAGCGGCCCAGGTGGGACACCCAGCGGGCGGTCACCACCAAGCCCAGTCCCCAGAGCCAGTGGGCCAGCCGGTGAAACCAGAGGGCGTGAACCCCCGGGTAACAGAGGAGGATTTCCCAACGGGAGCGGGCCGCCGGATCCCGCTCCATCGCCGCCTGGATGTCGCGCCGAATCGCCTCAAACACGCCCGGTTGCCCTCGGAGTCAGCGCTGTGTCCCGCTTCCGCAGGTGATCGCGGGCCGCCGCCCGTATGGCCCCCACCACCGCCCGCGCTGCGTGCTGGCGCTCCGGCGGGAGCCCGCCCACGGCCGCCGTTACGTCTTCCTCGGTGAGGGCGAGCAGATCTTCCACTGACCGCCCGGCCGCCAGCTCGGTCCCGGCGCTGGAGGCCGCGATGGTGGGGCCGCATCCGTAGCTCTGAAATCGCGCATGGGCCACCCGCCCGTCGACGACCCGGAGATAAAAACGGGTCAGGTCTCCGCAACCCTCGTACTCGTCCTCCCCCACGCCGTCGGGATTCCGCATCATCCCGGCGTTGCGGGGGTTTCGAAAGTGGTCGATGAGCCGATCACTGTAGCTCATGACACCGCCGCCGGCGAGAGACGCCGGAGCCGCTCCACGAGGGGCGGCAGGACTTGGAGGACGTAGTCGATATCCTCCGGGCTGTTCTCCCGCCCCAGGCTGGCGCGCACCGCTCCCACGGCCCAGTCCAGCGGGACCCCCATCGCCACCAGCACGTGGGACGGCTCCACGTTCCCGGAGGTGCACGCCGAGCCCGCAGACACCGCCACACCCTTGAGGTCCAACCCCAGCACGATGGACTCGGACTCGACATGGCGGAAGGAGACGTTCAGGGTTCCGGGAAGACGGCGGGTCGGGTGGCCGTTGAGCCGGACTTCGGGAACCTGGGCGCTGATCCCCGCCCACAGCCGATCTCTCTGCGCCATGAGGCGCGCCCCCTCCGCCTCCATCTCGCGCGCCCGGATCTCTACAGCCTTGCCGAAGCCGACGATGCCGGGAACATTTTCTGTCCCGGCCCGGCGGCGGCGCTCGTGATCACCGCCGTGCTGAACCGCGACCATCTTGGTCTTCTTGCGGATGTAGAGCCCGGCGACCCCTTTGGGCCCATAGATCTTGTGCCCCGAAAATGACAGGAGGTTGATTCCGAACGCATCCAGATCGATCGGCACCTTCCCGAGCGTCTGGATCGCGTCAACGTGGAAGGGGATTCCGCGCTCCCGCGCGATGCGCCCGATCTCCGCCACGGGTTGGATCGTCCCGACCTCGCTGTTGGCGTGCATGACGGTGATCAGGATCGTGTCCGGGCGAACGGCCCGGGTCACATCGTCCGGATCCACCATGCCGAATTCATCCACGGGGAGGTAGGTCACCCGGAACCCCTGCGCCTCGAGGGCCTGGCAGGTGTGGAGCACCGCGTGGTGCTCGATCTGGGAGGTGATGATGTGCCCGGAGCCGCTGGCCCAGGCCACTCCTTTGACGGCCAGGTTGTCCGATTCGGTGCCGCCGGAGGTAAAGAGCAGTTCGTCTTTTCCCGCCTTGAGAAAGCGGGCGATGGTCTCCCGGGCCGTGTCCAGTCCATCGCGCGCTTCGCGCCCGAAGCTGTGGACGCTCGAGGGATTCCCGAAGCGCTCTCCGAAGTACGGCAGCATGGCCGCCACCACCTCGGGATGGACCTGGGTAGACGCGTTATGGTCCAGGTATACCCGCCGGATCATCGCGGAACTCCTTCACCTCACCCTACCGGGATCACCCGGAACTGTCAACGTTTCCCCTCCGATCCACCCGCCTTTGACAGAAAAAGGGACGGGTGATAGGCTCGACGCTCGATGGACCTCGCGCGCCGAAAATTCGGGATCATGCTGTCCACGAACCCCGAGCACCCCAACCTGTATACCCTCGTCCAGCTCTCGCGGGCCGCGCTGGAAAGGGGCGCCGACGTGTACCTCTACCTGATCGACGACGCCGTCTCCGTCAAAGACCGGCCCGAGATCCGCGAGCTGGCCGAGCGCGGCGCCAAACTCTTTGTCTGCGCCTACGGCTGCCAGCGGCGCGGCATCCCGCTCGGCGACGCGGACACCCTCACCTACTCCGGCCTGGTAGTCCTGACCGATCTCATCAACGGCTGCGAGCGCTTCATCGCGCTGAACTAGAGTTGTGGGTGAGCCGCTGCCGGTCCTGGTCCTGATCTCCGAGGATCCGCGCGCGTCCCACCGCGCCAACGAGGCGTTGCGGATCGCCCTCGGGGTCGTCGCCGGCGAGAACCCCGTCACGGTCGTCCTCATCGGGCCGGCCGCGCATCTCTTGGACGACGACACCGACGACCTGGTGGACGGGGACGACATCGCCAAGTTCCGCGGCAGTCTCAAGCGGTTCGGCATTTCCTTCCACGTGGAGCGGTCGGCCATTCCTCCAGACGGAAGCGGCTGGAACGAGGACGGCCACGCGGTGGTCCCGGTTTCCCCGGATGAGATCGCCGGCCTCGTGGCCAAAGCCGAGCGCTTCATCGTGTTCTGACAGCGTGCTGAGAAATCTGTTCGAGCGCGGGCTTGGCCCGCGCAACCATCTCGGGCCTCGCGCGGCAGGTGGCCTGCCTCACGGCAGGGCCGCACCCGCCACGCTCGAACTGCCGGGGGGAGGTTCGGAAGGGGGGCATGCCCCCCTCCGAGAGATCTGATGCCCCGAGTCCTGCATCTGCTCAAAGCCGATTTCAGCCCTGCCGCGCTTGCCGTGATCGAGCGCCAGAGCCGCGAGTCCGGCACCGAGGTCACGGTGGTGCTCATGCACGGAGCGCCCGCCCCGATCCTCCCTGCCGGCGTGACCAGCCACCGGCTCGCCGAAAACGGATCCGAAGGATCCCTCACCCATTCCCGGCTCCTCGACCTGATTTTCGAGGCCGATTCCGTCATCAGCTGGTAGTTTGCCGGAGGGGGTCCCCACCCCCTCCGGTTCCTCCCCCGGCGGAAAAGCCACCTACCGATTCTGAAACTCCTGATGCCAGGCCATCTGGATGGCCTCAAGGATACCCTCGTTGGAGGCCTTCGGGTCGTCGGAGAAGCCTTCCAGCTCGGTGACCGACCGGTGGAGATCCGTGAAGCGCACCGTCAGCGGGTCCGTGCCCGGGAACTTCTCCATCAGCGCGAGCGCAATCTCCTCGGCGTCCTTCCAGGTCAGTCCCATCGAGTCCCCTTTCGCGGCCTAGGAGCGCGTCGGAATAACCGCTGTTCGAGCGCCGGCTTCGCCGGCGCGATTAACTCGGGCCTCGCGC
>CAYJUC010000048.1:0-16648 GCA_964372605.1 uncultured bacterium
TCGGGTTTCGCGCGGCCCGCTAGTCGTCCTTTGGCCCTTTGGGACTTTGCACTTTGATCCTGCGTGGGCGGGGCTTGGCCCCGCTCACGCAGGGCGGCGTCTTCGGCTTGGCGCGGCTCATGGATGAGGACCTCATCTCCATTGTCCAGAAGACATACGACTTCTCGGCGATGCTCTATGCCGCTGTCAACAGATTTCCTCGGGCGCAGAAGGCGCTCTTGGGGCGAGAGCTCCTGCGCCTGGCGCTTCGCCTGCTGGTGCAGCTGGTGAGGGCGAACCGGCGCCGCGACAAGGTTCCGGAGCTGGAAGAGGCGAGCGGGACGCTGGATGCCCTGCGGGTGACGCTGAGGCTCGCCCACCGGCTGGCCTTCCTGAGCCACAGTGGATATGAGGGGCTCTCCCGGGAGTTGAGTGAGATCGGTCGCATGCTCGGGGGGTGGCTCAAGCAGAGCGCGGCTGCGCGGGCTGACATAAAGGACGAGCTGCCCGTTCGGGCCGATGCTCCCACAAAACCGTCCCGGACAGCGGTCCGGTACCGGATGACGAGTCCCCATGTCGAACGCTATCTCAAGGCGAAACTCGAATCCCCTCAGACCATCGTGTTTGTGAAGAGCGGGTCTTTGGACACGCCTCGCTTCGGATGGTCGCACGGTGCGGGTCGAGGCGTGACGCACGGTGTCTGAGCCGAGGCTCAGGCAGGGGGCACGGGTCACTGGCGCGCTGATCCGCGGCGGCCACTTCAACAACGGCACGAATGCCGGGGTCTTCGCGGTGAATGGCAACAACGCGCCGTCGAACTCGAACAACAACATCGGGTTTCGCGCGGCCCGCTAATCGTCCTGGTCCCGGGTGAGTATCCCCGGGAAGGCTCGATTCCTGTCGCTTCACGGAGCCACAGGCTATGCCATCAGGACAACAGACCCGTGCTCCTGGCCCTTCGGGGCCGAAGAGCAAACCGCCCGGGCCTGGCGAATTGGCGCAGCCGACCCTCGAAATTACAGGGACTTCTCACTCGGTCGCGGCCTTGAAACGCCCGTTTCGACACCCTCGACCGCGGAAGTTAGGTTAGAATGTCGGTGAAACGGCTTTCATGCGTATCTACTTCAACACGAGCGCCCTGAGCCGCCCGTTCGACGATCTGTCGTTGCCACGCACCCGGGTCGAAGCCGAGGCGGTAGTGGCGCTCCTCGAAGCCGCCGAGCGCGGGACTCTGGAGTGGATTGGCTCTGAGTATCTGGACTTCGAGATCACACAGGATCCAGATCGCGCGCGCATCCAGCGACTTCAGAGCCTCATGGCTTTGGTGAGGACACGCGTCGAAATGTCTCAAGCCATAGCCAGACGCGCCCGGGAACTGGAGCGCGTTGGACTTCGCGGGCTGGATGCGCTTCATGTGGCATGTGCCGAGGCAGGCGGCGCAGAGCTGCTCGTCACCACGGATGACCGGATGATCCGCCGAGCGAATCGAGCGGAGATCCACCGGTCGCTTCAAGTCGTCACCCCACCCGAAGCGATAGCGCTCATCATCAGGAGGCGCCAGTGAAGAGCGCGGGCTTGACGAACGCGGAGATCCGGGCGCGCGGCTGGGACGCCCTCGTAGAGAAACTGGGGCCGTCGGGGGCTGTGCGCTTCGCGATGCAGACCGAGCGAGGCCGGGGAGACTACTCGGCACGGCGTCATCGCATCCTGGGCGGCCTCTCGGTTGACGAGCTCGTGGCGCAGATGCGCCGACGCCGGTCGCAAAGAATCTCACGTCGGAGTCGGTCTTGAATGGGGATTCCCCCAGGGTGAGTGACACGCCAATCCGGCCTCGTCAGACCGCGCCCCAGACATCGGTGGCCACTTCGACGATCCGCGCAAGCTTTGCTTCCTGATCGGCCTCGGTCAGCGGATTGCCGCGCACCGAGCTGGCAAACCCACATTGCGGGCTGACCGCAAGCTGGTCGAGCGGAGCGACACGTGCCGCTTCGTCGATCCGGCGCTTCAGAGTGTCAGCCGATTCGAGCGCCGGCGTCTTGGTCGAAACCAGGCCGAGGACGACGGTCTTGCCCTCGGGCATGACGAGTCCGCAGATGGAACGCTATCTCAGGGCGAAGCTGGAACACCCCCAGGAGATCGTGTTCGTGAAGCGCAGGGTGTTTTTCCAGACCTTCCCTGAAGATGCGGTGGAGTGCGGCAGGCGGCTGGGCCTGGCGGTGCGCAACCTGGCGGCCGCCGACGAGCCCGAGCGGATTCCCGTATGCGGGGTCCCTGTGGCCGCCCTCGAAAAATATCGGGTACGCCTCGCTTCGGACGGTCGCACGGTCCGGGTCGAGGCGTGATGGCACGGTGTCTGAGCCGAGGCTCAGATAAGGGGCACGGGTCACTGGCGCGCTGATCCGCGGCGGCAACTTCAACAACGGCACGAACGCCGGGGTCTTTGCGGTGAATGGCAACAACGCCCCTAACTGATCCTCCCCCCGGGCGGTGGTTGTAGGCCGGGATCGAGCCTGCTAAATTTAGGCGCCGGGGAGTTTTCCGAGAAACTCTTTCCACGCCTCCCAGTAGTCATTCCCGCCGACCAGGTACGTGTCGTTGTGATGCGCGCCACGGATCGTGTAGAATGCTTTCGGCTCGGGCGCCGCCTGAAACAGTCGGCGCCCGTGTTCGTGGGGGACGATTTCGTCCATGTCTCCGTGCAGGATGAGAAGCGGGCTCTTGAGATGGCCCACCTTCGCGAGGGAATCGAGGCTGGTTTTGAAGAGGTAGCCGCTGCCCGGGAGGGTTCGATTCGCCATGGCCCTGACGGACAGGAACGGGGTTTCGAGGATCAAGGCTGGCGGCGGATGAGCGAGCGCCAGGTCCAGCGCCACGGCGGCCCCCAGCGATCGGCCGAAGAAAACGATCCGGTCTCCGGGGATGCCGAGCTCGCGGATGAGGGCGTCCCGGGCCGCCCGGGCGTCGCGATAGAGACCGGCCTCGGTCGGGAGGCCGTCGCTCCGACCGTACCCGCGGTAATCGAAGATGAAGACTCCGATTCCGAGCCGGTGGTGAATCTCTTTGATGTTATCGAGTCGATGGCTCACGTTTCCCGCGTTCCCGTGGAACCAGAGCAGGGTCAGGGGAACGCGACCCGGAACAAGCCAACCGTGGAGACGCACCTGGTCTTCAGTTCTGAACCAGACGTCCCTGTAAGCCAGGGCCAAGTCTGCCGGAGTGCCAATCATGTCCCGCGTCGGCACGTAGATCAGCGCGCGTTCCATCGCGTCCCGACACCCCCAGGACAGAAGCCCGACCCCGAGGAGGATGAGGAGCCACTTCACGACCACCATTGTAGATCATTGAAGGGGGCCTCGATGGCCCCCTCCGAGCCACCCCCAGTTGCGCCGGCTGAGCCGGCGCTCGAACCGCGGTTATTCCGACGCGCTTGTAGCGCGGCGCTGGGGCGGGGCTTCACCTCACCGCGAGATCACGGCGCGTTCGAGCGCGGGCTTGGCCCGCGCAAGTTCCGGGGGGAGGTTCGGAAGGGGGGCACCGCCCCCCTCCGAGTGATCTGATGCGCCAATACGGATCGGGGGTGCTGTGGGGTTTGGGGTTGGTGGCTGCCGCGCTCTTCTTCCGGGGCCTGGGGGTCGCTCCGTTTCTCGACCCGCCGGAAGGGCTGCATGCGGAGATCGCCCGGGAGATGGGGATCGGCGGAGACTGGATCACCCCCCATTTCAACGGGGTTCGCTACTTCGACAAGCCCCCGCTTCTCTACTGGCTGATGGCCCTGGGCTTTTCACTGGTCGGGCCCTCAGAGTGGGCCGCCCGCTTCTGGTCGGCGCTGGCCGCCTTCGGCACGGCGTTGCTCACGGCGCGCTTGGGCTCGATCCTGGGCTCCCCCAGGATCGGGCTCATCTCGGGCCTCGTTGTGGGTGTCAACCTCGAGTTTTTCCTCTTCGGCCGGGTTGTGAAGCCCGACGCTCTATTCGTGTTCTTCATCCTGCTGGCCTATACCGGGTTCATCCTCGCCTACCTGGGCGCGGGGCGCTGGGCCCTCCTGGTCGGCTACGGCGGCCTCGGGCTCACCGTGCTGGCCAAAGATCTTCTCGGAGCCGCCGGCCCGATCCTGGTCATTGCCCTGTTCTTCCTCCTCACGCGGGAGCGGCCTTCGGGCGCCCGGTGGCTTCCCTTGGCGGGGGTGACGCTGTTCGTCCTGATTACGGTGCCGTGGTATCTGGCCATGGAGTGGAAGAATCACGGGTTCCTCTGGTACGTTATCGTCGACAATCACCTCCTCAACTTTGCCGGACAGCGACTGTTCCCGGACGAGGACGTCCCGCTGACAGCCGCCGAGTTTCTCGGCGTGACCGCCATCGGCTTTTTCCCCTGGAGCTTGATGCTCCCGTGGGCCTTCGCCCGGGCGTTCCGGCGTCCGTGGGTGGGCCTCGAGGCGCGGGGCTGGCTTCTTCTCGGCCTCTGGGGCGGGGTGGTGCTGGCGTTCTTCACGATCTCTCCGTTCAAGCTGCCGCACTATGCGCTTCCCGCGTTTCCCGCCCTGGCCCTTTTGGTGGGGAAGCTCTGGGATGACGTGCTGGATCGCTCTCCCGGCGCTCCGTCCTTCCGGACCGTCCTGGTTCCCCCCCTGGTGGTGTTGGTGGGGTTGGCCGCCCTCTTCGCCCTCGCATGGCGCGGTGAGCTGAGTCTGCCCTCGGGCGCGCTCACGTTGGCGGACGTGCCCGCGCGCAATCTCGAAGCGCGCGGGCAGAGCGCCCCTTTCGCCCCCCTGGCCCAGATCCAACCGTTGCTCGGAACCTCGGCTCTGATCTTCGGCGCGGGGAGCCTGGGGCTGGCCGTGGCGGTCTGGCGCGGGCTTCCCCGCTTCGGCCTCGGCGTGTTGATGGCCACCATGCTGGCGTTTCTTCCGGTGACGGTGGAGGGGCTCGCCCTCGTCAGCCGGAGTCGCTCCGTCAAGCTCATGGCCGAAGTGCTGAGGCTCAAGGCGGGATCGGAAGATCTGCTGGTCCACGAGGGCGCTCTGGAAAACAGCGGGTCCCTCTTCCTCTACCTCCGTCGGCCGATGAAGGTTGTGGACGGTCTCCAGTCGAACCTGGCCTTCGGCGCCACGTTTCCCGAGGCCCGGGAGGTCTTCTTGAGCCGGGCCGAGCTCCGTGGGAGATGGGACGGGCAGGGGCGGGTCTTCCTGCTCTCCGTGGTGAAGCCCGAGAAGAGCGTGGTGCGGGAGTTCCCGCCTGCCGGCGTCCATCTTGCGGGGCACAGCGGGGGGCGATGGCTCTATTCCAACCGCCCGTGAGGTACACGCTCAAGACCGATCCCTACTCGAGTCACTCCGCGATCCTGAATTTCCTCGGGGCCGGAGGAGGAAGGCGGTTGCTGGACGTCGGCTCGGCTGACGGGTATCTGGCCGAAATCCTCTCGGCTCGCGGCTACGAGGTCACCTGTCTCGAGGGCGATCGGGATCTGGCTCTCCGGGCCGTCGGCAAGTGCCGTCGCGTGGTGGTCGCCGACCTCGACCACGAGATCCCCGAGCTCGACGGCCAGTACGACGTGATCGTGTACGGGGACGTGCTGGAGCACCTGCGGGACCCGCTGCGGGTCTTCTCCGCGCTCAACCGACACCTCGGGAGGGACGGGATGGTCTGCGTGTCGGTGGGGAACGTGGCCCACCTCTGGGTGCGCCTCCGGCTGTTGATGGGCCGGTTCGACTATACGGAGCGGGGGCTCCTGGATAAGACGCACCTCAGGTTCTTCACCCTCAGGTCATTTCTCCGGTTTCTCCGGGAGGCGGGGATGGAGGTGATGGAGCTGGTCGCGACTCCGGTGCCGCTGCCGCTCTTGGTCCCCGAGCGTTTCCACGGACGGTGGCTCACCCTCGTGCACGGCGCCAGCGCCCGGCTCGCCGGGCGCTGCAAGCGCATGTTCGCCTATCAGTTTGTCGCCGTGGCCCGGCGGGCGGACGCGCCATGAACCCCAAAGTGGTCGTCGTGATGCCCGCTTACAACGCGGGGCGGACGCTGCGCATGACCTACGAGGAGCTGCCCCAGGACACCGTGAGTCTGGTCATCCTGGTTGACGACGGCTCCACGGATTCGACCCTGGAGATCGCCCGCGACCTGGGCCTGGAGATCTTCGTCCACAACCGGAACTACGGGTACGGGGCCAACCAGAAAACCTGTTACACCGAGGCGCTCCGGGCGGGTGCCGATATCGTGGTCATGGTCCACCCGGATTACCAGTACGACCCGACCCTGGTTCCGAAGATCATCGAGCCCTTGCTCAACGCCCAGGCGGATCTGGTGCTCGGTTCCCGCCTGAAGGCAGGGTCCGCGCTCAAGCAGGGCATGCCGTGGTGGAAATACGTCGGGAACCGGGCGCTGACCGCGACCGAGAACCTCATGTTCGGCCTCGACCTCTCCGAGTACCACACGGGCTACCGCGCGTTCCGCCGGGAGGTCCTCGAAACCGTCAACTTCACGATGAACTCCGACGGGTTCGTGTTCGACCAGGAGATCATTGCCCAGGTCGTGGCAGCGCCGTTTCGCATCGCCGAGGTCCCGGTTCCGGTCCGGTACTTCCCGGACGCCTCGTCGGCCGGCTTCTTCGACAGCGCCGTGTACGGGATCAAGATTCTCTGGCTGCTCTTTCGGTTTGTCCTGTATCGCACCGGGCTCTACCGGTCCCGCGCCTTTCAGAGCCTCAGGGCCCGCTACACCCGCCTCACCCCCGGCGCCGGCCCCACGAGCTGAAGAAAAATCCGGCGGCCGATGAACGTTCCCCTGCGTCGTCTCCCCGGGGTCCGCCTCCTCGACTGGGCGATCCTTCTGACCCTCGCGGTGATGTTGGCAGTGATCCTGACGCGTGGCTGGGCGCTTCCCCTCGGCCGGGTCCGGGTTCCCATTACCCGTCCCGAGGATGTTCTGCTGGTGGCGCTCGCGCTGTTCGCGATCCGGTTCTGGCTCCGACCGGTCTCGTTTCCCCGGCTCGCGCCCCGCCGCGTCGTTGTCTGGGGGGTGATCTCCTACGCGGTCCTTTTCTCGTTCATCACCGTGACCCGGCACCTGGCATTCCGCACCCACGCCCTGGACCTGGGGTACTACGACCAGCTCCTCTGGAACATCACCAGAGGAAACGGTCCGCTGGTGAGCCTTCCGGAGATGAACGCCTGGGGCGACCACCTGTCGCCGATCATGTACCTGCTGGCTCCGTTCTACCTGGTCTGGTCCACCCCCATGCTGCTGTTGGTGGCGCAGTCGGTGGTTCTGAGTCTTGGGGCGATCCCGGTGTACGCGCTGGCGCGGCGCTGGCTGGGTGACGAGCGCCTCGCGGCGACCGTGGCCGTGCTCTACCTGGTTAACCCGAGCCTTCACGGGATCAACATCAGAGACTTTCACGCGGCGGCGCTGGCGATCCCGCTCCTGCTGGCGGCCGTCTACTTCTTCGAGGCGAACCGGTCCTGGTGGTGCCTCGCCGCCCTGCTCCTGGCGCTTGCCTGCCGGGAGGACGCCGCGCTCCCGGTCCTCGGGCTCGGCCTCTGGATCGCCGTGGCCCGACGCCGCTGGATCCCGGGGGTGGGGCTCGCGCTGGCCAGCGTGGGGCTGCTCTTCGCGCTGACGGAGCTGGTGATCCCGTACTTTCGCGCCGCCGCTTACCCTCATCTCGGGCGCTATGGTCACCTCGGGGGGACGGTGGGGGAGATCCTGTGGACGATGCTGCTCCACCCCGTGAGCAGTCTTGCGGGCTTGGCCAGCGTCGGCAAGCTCGTCTACCTCCTAGCCATCCTGACTCCCCTGGGCTTCCTTCCGCTCCTGGGGCTCCTGGATCTGCTTCCGGCCCTCCCGGTTCTGGCTGAGAACTTGCTGAGTCGGGACCCGATCCTCTTTCACCACCGGACCCAGTACAACGCATTCATCCTCCCGTTCTTCGTGGTGGCGGCGATCTCGGGAATCGGACGGCTCCGGGGCTGGAGCACGCCCAACGCCCCGCCCGGTCGGCTCAGGCCGGGAGTGGTCCTCGGGTTCGCCTTGATCCTAAGTCTCGCGCTGACGTCTCGGACCTTCAACGATCTCCGGGTGGATCGGATCGTCCGAAGCGACCACCAGCGGGCAGCCTACACGGTGATGGCGGCGATCCCGCCGGAGGCGGCCGTCTCCACCCACGACCCCTACGTCCCTCACCTCACCCGACGGGCCAAGATCTTTGTCTTCCCCGTCGGAATCGAAAAGAGCGGTTACGTCCTGATCGACCTTGCAACCTATCCCTGGCGGCAGCTGCCCGACTACCGGCTCGACCGGCAGGGTTCAGAGGTAGTCCTGCGCTGGCGCAAGGGCGGAGAGCTGAAAGAGCGCCGCTATGCGGTGGTCAAGGAGCTGGACGGCTACCTGCTTCTCAAGGCGCGTTCCCCCTGACCTTCGCTGCTAAGGAGTCTGCCGATGATCGAGAGCCTTATCGGAAGTCTCATCGATACCATCCTGGTCTTCGCGGTGTTGATCTTCATCATCAGCGCGGTGCTGCTCTATCGCCGCTGGAGGTTCAAGTAGGAAGGTGACCGGCCCGGGCGCCGCCGGGGAGAAAAGCTCAGGCCGGACGGAAGGCGGTCCCGGCGAAGACGGGATAGATCCTGGCGAGCGAATCCCTCACCCGCGTGCGGAGGATTCGAAGCTGCTCGGGGGTGGGGCCTGGCGTGGTCGCGACCGGCCGGGAGAAGTCCAGAGCAAAACCCGTTCTCTGCCGGACCTCCTCCCGGCTCACCCACGGATGGATTGATTCCAGAGCGAGTCGTTTGGCCTCCTGATCGAAGCGGAACACGACCAGGGGCGTGACGACCTTCCACGGCCCGCCACGCCGGGCAACCCGCGGGGAGCTCGACCCCGGGCTCGCGATCCAGTCCACGCGCTCCACGAAGCCCTTCGGGCTGTGGTCGGTGCGGAAGAGAATCACCCGCTTGGCCAGGTAATAGAGCATGGCTGCCCCGGCCCCGCCGGGGAACCGCGCCCTGGGATGATCGGCCTCCCCGATCGCGATCAGGTTCAGGTTTCCGGCCTGGTCGATCTGCCCTCCGGAGAGGAAGAACAGGTCGAACTTCCCCTTCTGAGCGTAGTCGTAGAAATCCTTGGAGCCCCGGCGAAAGGGCCAGTAGTCGTCGTGGTTGATGATGATGGGCGTCGTGCGGGGGGCGTGGGTGAAGTGGGCCAGGAGGAGTCCCGCCGCGGGGATCGGGGAGAGCGTGCCGACGGCTGCGGTCTCGCCGTCCCGAACTTCGCGGGCGATGGCCGCGGCCATGAACTCTTCCGGCGTGTATTCCACGCGGACCCCCACTTCGGGCAGTTCAGGTTCCTTGATGCCTGGCAATAAGCTCCCGAATTACAGGCACCAATGCCGTGGGAACTTCCATCACCGTCTGCGTCGGGTCCTCGAAGGTAGCCTCGTCGTCGGTCACAGCCTCTTCTTCAGTTTGCTCTTCGTAGTGCTCCAGCACCTTCCGAACCCGCTCTTCATCCCAACCCGGAGAAAACCTGCTCTGTTTCACCCTTTCCCTCTTCGACGTCGCCGCCGTCGATAAGCCGCCAGCGTCGCAACACCGTAGGCCTTCAACTCATGGACGACCATTGCGGTGTTCAGTGCTCCCATGCCTGTGGAGATGTAGACGACGTCCGCGAGTTTCCCGGACTGCGAACATCGGTACCAAGCGCGGCGTCCGGCAAATCGGCTGTCATCGTAACGGCCACCGGATGCATGGGCGGGTTGGGCAGCCCTCAGCCCGTGTGTCGGAGCGGCTCCAGTTCCGCGATCTTCGCAGCCTTCTTTCCCCGCATCGCATGCCAAAGATCCCAGTCCTGCTGCAGTCCCAACCAGAAGTCTGCGGACATGCCAAGCACGCGGGCGAGGCGAAGAGCCGTGTCCGGCGTAACCGCCTGCTTGCCTCGAATGATCTCGTTCAGCCGGGGAACGGAGATCCCAAGCCGGCTCGCAAACACCGACCGGCTGATCCCGAGAGGAACCAAGAACTCCTCGAGCAACATCTCCCCCGGATGGGTGGGAGGCTGATAACGGGGCAGTCGACGCGCTACGAGGTGGGCGGCTCGCGTGCGGCTCCGGGAGACGCGCCGAGCGCTAGTGGTAGTCCGTGATTGCGACTTCATACGCATGACCGGCCTCCCAGCGAAAACACACCCGGTACTGCTCATTGATCCTAACGCTGTACTGTCCCCTCCGGTCGCCTCGCAGGCGTTCGAGACGGTTGCCGGGAGGTACCGCGAGCTCGCCGAGGTCCCGCACGCGGTTGATCTGCGTCAGCTTTCTTTTTGCAACAGGCCACAACGCCTGTGAACAGGTCGCCCGAGCCGCGCGCGTGCTCGCCCCGTCGAATATATCCTCAGTCCCGCGATTCGCAAAGGAGCCTATCACGGGTCACATTGTATTCGGTCATCTCTTCTTAATGCCCCACGGATAGCCAGGCGCGCCGGACTTCTTCTAGTATCACGCCGGGCGTGGCGGGCAGAGGCGGTCGGCCGGGCTACGGAGGGTGCCCCAACCATGGTTCTGGTCGATCTGCTCCCCGAAAGAACAGGTCAGGGGAGGGAGAGGCCGACGCGCTCGAGATACTCGGCGTGGTCCTTCGGCTCGAAGACGTAGCGGTCAAGGTACACCTTGAAGCTCTCGTCGCTGGCCGCGGCGGACAGGTATTCGGCGAGATGGCCCGCGTCCAGGCCGTAGTCGCCACGGACCGGCGTGGGATGCGCGCCGCCGGGCAAGGGCACAACCGCAGTCACGTGGATCCCGGGGAGGAATACCCCGTAGTCGGCGCGCCTGAGCTGGTCCGCCGGAACTATCCGCTCCGCCGAAGCGATCACCACCCGCGAGGCCTGAGCCAGGAGGGAGTCGTCCTCTTTCTCCTCGAGAAGGAGATTACCGGACCGATCCGCGGCAAGCGCGTGGATCAGCGCGACGTCGGGGATGATGGGCGGGACCAGGAAGACGTCTTTGCCGGAGTAGGGGTCGCTGATGACCTTGAACTCGGGGCGCAGGCGCGTGTAGTCCGACCCCACGTGGCCAGGGACCGGCATGAATGGGAGGCCAGAGGCTCCAGCCTGGAGCCCGGCCAGGAGGCCGGGTCAGGTGTGGTCGAGGCAGCGGAGTCGCCCGGATTCGGCCCAGCGGCGGAAGTTCGGGGCGGGGCCGTACTCGTTCAGCACGATCTGGGCGAACTCCACCGATTGAGCCAGACCGGCGCCGATCATGAGGTCGAGGCCGAAGCCGCCGGTGGAGGAAGCGACGAGACGGAGATTCCGGGCGCCGGTCCGGATCATTTCCCGGATCAGGCCTGTGGGAGTGATCAGGAGCGGCCCACCTCCGATCCCGACCGTCATCCCACTCCGGAGGAACCGGCCGATCTCGTCGAGCTCGATCAGCTCTAGAGCCATGACAACTCGATTGTGGGTGTCGCGCGAAGAAAAGTCAAACCCTCAGGCGGTCTCCTCGGGCTCCGAAGCGGCTTCCCCCGAGAAGACATGGGAGCCGTGGTGATGGATCATCAGCCAGCCCTCGTCGTGGCGCTCAAAGATGTTGGTGGCCAGCACGGTGCCCACCGAGATGTTCCCGCTCACCTGGGAGAGGATGTTCTCGGTGCAGGTGACCCAGGCCAGGTTCCCTTCCACCTGGGCCCGAACGTCCGTCACGCTGAAGCGGATCTCCGTCGTGTTCTTGAAGATGGTCTCCCAGCTTGCCCTGACGGATTCCCACCCTGTGAGGAGTCCCCAGCCGGGATGGACACACTTGACGCGCTCCCCCCTGGCCCAGACAGCCTCCATCTCTCTGAGGGTGAGGCTCTCGAAGGCCCGGTAGAACCCGGCGTTCGCCTCCTCGACCCTGGCGAGCTCGTCGCCGGTGTTCACGGCTGGGCATCGGGACAGGTGACCACCAGGCTCTCCCCGTCGAGCCCCACCGGTAGCCGGGTGAGCGAAGCGCCCGGACACGGCCCGGCGACGCATTCTCCGGTCTCCGGCAGGTACGTGGCCCCGTGGGTGGCGCAGATCAGATGGCGGCCATCCCCGGTAAAGAACTCGTTGGGCCACATGTCGAGGGGCGTTCCGATGTGGGCGCAGCGGTTCACGTAGGCGTAGAAGCGCCCCTCGTGATTGACCACGAAGCCCTCCACCGGCTTGCCGTGACAGCGGAGGGTGAACTTGGCCGCCTGGCCCGGAGCCAGAGAGTCGATAGGCAGGTGCCATGCAGCGCGATCTTCAATCACGGGCCTCGTCTCCTGCGGGTGGGGGAGACCGTAGCAGAATGCGCTCCTGAATTCAATCGGCTTCCTCAGACCCTCCCGTCCGCTTGCGTTTTTCCGCTTCCTCGGGCTAGGTTAGTCATGTGTGATGGCTGACTTCCGTCGCGCCACCCGGCTCCTGGTTCGCGGCATCCAGCTTCGTTGTCCCCGGTGCGGGTATGGGCCGATGTTTCGCGGGTGGTTCAGGATGGCCCCGAGCTGCCGGGGCTGCGACTTTCGGTTCGAGCGGGAGCAGGGATACTTCGTAGGAGCGATCTACCTCAACTACGCCGCGACCGTGCTCGTCGCCATCCTCGGGTATTTCGCGCTCTACGCCCGCCTCCCGCTGCCTCAGCAGCTTCTCGTGTTGGGCGGTTTCTGCGTGGTCTTCCCTCTCTGGTTCTTCCGCTACAGTAAGAGCCTGTGGCTGGCGATGGACTACTTCCTCGACCCCCGGGACCGGTCACGGTGATGCAGGCGTCGGGGGTCACCGCCGTCTCGCTCGCCAGCCTGCCGTTCATCATCCCACACATCGTCGAGGACTTCGCCGAGGGGATCGAGAGCCGGCTGGGCCTGTGCGCGGGGTGCGGGGCGTTCCTCCTCGGCGGCTTTCTGGCGCTTCAGGTTCTCGGGCTGATTCTCGCGGGGCGGGGGAGCGGGCGCGGCTTTGCCGTGACGTTCTGGGTCGGGGTGATATGGGTGTCCGGGGCGCTGGCGGAGCATGCCCCGGCACTTCTGGCCGGAAGGTTCCGGACCGGCGCGACCTCCGTCCTCTGGGTGGTCGGGCTCATCCTCACCCAGGCCGCCTGCGCTGTGCTGGCGGCGTCGGGCTGGCTGGGGGCGCGGTCCGTCAGGCGGTAGAAGATGCCGGGCCAGGTGCTGGCGCGCAAGGGCGCCCTGGCTCCCGAGCGCTCGGCGATTTCGATCAATCGAACGTGCCGACAGCGACGCTACACCTGCCAGTCGTGTTCAGCCAGATCGATGAGGTTGCCGTCCGGGTCCTTGACCCGGTGCTCCGCATAGCGCCCGTCGCGCGGCCGGGGCGGTGCGGCGTCGGAAATGCCCGCCTTGCGCAGCCGCTCCTGGACCGCCCCGAGCTCTTCGATGTGAAAGCCGAAATGGTAGATCCCCGTCGGCCGTTGATGATCCGGTATGTTCATCTTCGTGATGAGCGCCAGGTTGGTGTGACCGTCGGAGAGGTAGATGGCGCCCGGCGACCGCTCGACCTCCTTCATCTCGAAAACGGTTCGATAAAACTCGGCGAGGCGCTCGGGATTCTCGGTGAGCAGGGCGAGATGGCGAAGCCGTGGCATACGTGGTCCCCTTTCTTAAACGGGCCGGCCCTCCGGGAAATGTCAAAAACGCATGCGCCTTCTCATGTCGGCCATCGATGAATTTTATCATACCGGGGGCGCATCATTTCCGAGGCGCCGTCAACATCCTGGGCGGTGTCCTCGACCGGATCCCCAACGCTTCCCTGGAGGAGACCCGGATCTTCCAACCCGGGGTCCCGATCTGCTACCATGAAGCTGTCATGCTGGCCGTCGAGGTGCGGGATCTTGTCAAGACGTTCCGGAACGGGTGGTTCCCCAGGCGCGTGACCCGGGCCCTTCGCGGGGTCAGCCTGTCTGTTCCCCGCGGGGTGATCTTCGGGCTTTTGGGGCCCAACGGGGCCGGGAAAACGACGCTGCTGTCGATCCTGGCCACGCTCCTTCTTCCGGACGGCGGCCAGGCCTCGGTGCTTGGCCATGACGTCGTGCGGGAGGCCGGGGCGGTTCGCCGGCGGATCAACATGGCCAGCGGCCACTCCAGCTTTCTCTGGAGCCTCACCGTTCGAGAGATCCTCGACATCTACGCCAGGTTCTACGGGCTCGGCCGGCGGGAGCGGCAAAAGAAAACCGATGGCCTCCTGGACCTCTGCGAGCTCCGGCCATACGCCTCCGTGGTCTACAACGAGCTCTCCACCGGACTCAAGCAGCGTCTGGCTCTGGCCAAGGCGCTCCTCAATGACCCGGAGCTCCTCTTCCTCGACGAGCCTACCGTCGGGCTGGACCCGGACATTTCCATTCGGATACGCCAGCAGGTGGCCGACCTCAGGAGCCGGAAAGGGGTCACGATCCTTCTCACCACCCACTACATGCGGGAGGCCGAGGAGCTTTGCGACGAGATCGCCTTCATCTGGGGTGGGCAGATCCTGGCCCGGGGAGACGCGGACAACCTGAAGCGGCAGATCAAGGTAGGAGATACCATCACAGTGGGCCTGGACCATCCCAACGGAGACGCCAGCCTGGCCGGGCTCCCCGGCGTTCTCCACTGTCGCGTCTCGGAGAACAGGGTGGAGTGCCTGGTGGACGATGCCCGGAAGCGGCTGCCCGACATCCTTCGCTCCCTGCAGGACCGGGGATCGGTGGTGAACGACGTGCAGGTGAGCGAGCCCGATCTGGAGAAGGTGTTTATCGAGCTGGTGCGGGAAGGGGAGCGACGGGATGTGGCGATCTGAGACCATCAAGCTGCTGGCGTTCACGCAGAAGAGCTGGATCAACAGCCGGCGGCACATCTTCACCGTCTTCGAAATCCTCTTCTGGCCCATCGTCAGCGTGATCTCCGTGGGGCTCCTCACGCGGTTCATCGCGCTCTCCGCCGAGATGACCGCCTTCGTCCTCGTGGGCACCATGGCGCTCTCCATCATGCAGGTCTGCCAGCTCGACGTGGCCTACGCCCTTCTCTTCGAAATGTGGGGAAAGAGCACCAAGCATCAGTTCCTGGCTCCGGTGTCCCCCTGGCACATGGTGCTGGGGAGCTGGTTCATGGGGGTGGCGCGGGGAAGCGTGGTGTTCGTCCTGCTGGCCGGGCTGACCCTGTGGGCGTTCGACTTCAATTTCTTTGCGCCGGGGGTCGTCCCGGTGGCCGCGTTTCTGCTCGGGCTCTACCTGACGGCGATGCTGGTCGGAGTGCTGGTCTCCATCCTGCTGCTCCTCTTCGGGCTCCGGGCGGAGGTGTCGGCCTGGTCAACGGTGAGCGTGGTGCTGCTGGTCTGCGGAATCTACTACCCGGTGGCCGTGCTCCCGGCTCCCTTGGCACACCTGGCCGCGTGGATTCCGCTCACCTACTTCCTGGATGCCTTCCGAGTCCACTTCGGATTCGCCCCCGAGTTCAGGCTCTCCCTCGCCAAGGGCTTCCTGCTCTCGGCGCTCTACCTGGTCCTGGCGTACTGGGCCCTGTCTCTGGCCATCACGCGCTCCCGCAGGACCGGCGTCCTCCTGAAGCTGTCTGAGTGAGCGCGCCGGGGTCGGGCGGTGGCGGTTTCCTTCGTCAGGGTGGCCGAAGTCGGTGAGGTTCCTCCAGGGACCGGGAAGCTTGTCATCGGTCCCTTCGACAAACCCATCGCGCTCTTCAACGTGGACGGGGAGTTCTACGCGATCAACCAGATCTGTCCCCACCGCGGCGGCCCCCTGGGCGAGGGAACACTGACCGGCTGTGTAGTGACGTGCCCGTGGCACGGCTGGACCTTTGACGTCAGGACCGGCCAGCCCGATCATCCGGGAGGTCACTCGGTGGCCGCCTATCAGGTGAAGGTGGAAGGCACCACGGTGTGTGTCGGTTGGCTGAAGCCGACTTCCTGAGTTATCTGCGCTCCATATGAGAAGTCCCTGGCTCCAGAAATATCTCCAAACGCCGGACGAGTATATCTGGGGCACCGAGCCCTCCGGCTTCGCCCGGGAAGTCGCCGAGCTTCTCCCGCCGGGCGCGCGACTGCTGGAGCTGGGGTGCGGGGAGGGGCGAGACTGCGTCTTCTTCAGCTCCCTCGGCTTCGACGTGGTGGGCGTGGACTCCGCCGCTGCCGGCATCCGGAAGGCCGAGCGGCTGGCGCGCGAGCGCGGGGCCTCGGTCCGGTGGGTGACGGCGGATATGGCGGAGGCCAACCTGGAGGGACCCTTCGACCTGGTTTATTCCTGCGGCGCGGTGCATTACGCGCCGCGCCCGGAGCGCGATCGTCTCCTCGAAAACGCCAAGGCCCTGACCCGTCCCGGCGGCCTTCACGCGCACATCGTCTTCACCGACCGGGAGATCTACGTCGAGCTGGGCGAGATCATCGACTACTTCCTCCCGGGCGAGCTGACCCGGCTCTATGGCGACTGGCGCATCTTGGTCAGAGAGGAGGGGGCGATCAGCTGCGCCCAGGACGGCACTCCGCATCGGCACAGCGTGGAGAAGCTCATCGCGCGACGCCCCCTCACCCTGACCCTCTCCCCCGCCGGGGGCGAGGGAACGGAAAGAGATCCCTCTCCCTCCTGAGGGAGAGAGCTGGGGTGAGGGTGCCGAGCGCGGACGCGAATAATCCGGGCCAAGCGGCTGAAAGTCGCCTTTGCGCGCGGGCCCATCCGTGGTAGGATGGCGCCCGCG
>CAYJUC010000049.1:0-16554 GCA_964372605.1 uncultured bacterium
GCCTGGCAGAGGAGGCCCAGGAGGGCGGTCTCGTACTGCGCCCACTCCACGTAGATCCCTTCGATCGTCAGCACCGGCTCGTAGGGGGCGAAGATCGTCCCCTCGTCCATGGCCGTGACATCCACCGGCAGCCCCTCGAGGAGCGTCGCGGCTTCCTCGATACCGGCGAGCACTCCCCACTGCCAGTCCGGCGGAAGGCTCTTCAGCCGCACCTCGGCCTTGGCGCGCTTCCGGTCGCCCAGCTTCCGGAGGATCTGGACGGTCCGCGTGAAGTAGACGTCCGAGACCTGGCCGGTCTTGATCTCCGATTCGCTGGCGAGGTGAAACGAGCGCTTCGAGGGGTCTTTAGGCAATGAGAAACCCTCCCTGGACCTCGGGGGTGACCTTCATTGTCCAGGAACCCCTTCGGAAAGTCAACGCAATCAGTCCAACCTGAGGGTCCGGAGGTAGGCGCGGAATGCCTCCGCGAGGTCCGGGCGGGTCAGGGCGAATTCGACCGTGGCCTTCAAAAAGCCCAGCTTGTCACCGGTATCGTACCGCTTGCCCTCGAATAGGACGGCGTAGAGGGGGCGCTTCTTGCGGAGCGCGCGGAGCCCGTCGGTGAGCTGGATTTCCCCGCCGGCGTTGGGGAGAGTCTCCGCGAGCACCGGGAACAGATCCGGGGTGAGGATGTACCGGCCGATGACGGCCAAGTCCGACGGCGCCTCCTGGGCAGCCGGCTTTTCCACCAGGTCCAGGATCTCGTAGACGTTTCCGTCGAGAAGCTTCGGCCGGATGACCCCGTACCGGCTGATCTCCGCCAGCGGAACGCGCTCCACGGCGATGACGGGACCGTCCTGCCGCTCGAACACGTCGAGGAGCTGGCGCATGCACGGGGTCCGGGAGGTGATGATGTCGTCGCCCAGGAACACGGCGAAGGGCTCCTCTCCGACCAGCGCGCGGGCGCAGAGGATGGCGTGGCCGAGCCCGAGCGGTTCTTTCTGCCGGACGTAGGAGATGGTGGCCAGCTCGGAAATAGTCTTGATCTGGGCCAGCTCCTCGGTCTTGCCCCGATCTTGAAGGTAGTACTCGAGCTCGAAGGCGGCGTCGAAGTGGTCTTCGATGGCGCGCTTGCCGCGGCCCGTCACGATGATGATCTCGCTGAGCCCCGAGGCGACGGCCTCCTCGACCACGTACTGGATGGTGGGCTTGTCCACCAGGGGCAGCATCTCCTTGGGCTGCGCCTTCGTCGCCGGAAGGAACCGGGTTCCCAGGCCCGCGGCGGGAAAGACCGCTTTTCGCACCTTCATGCCCCACCTCCGGCGGGCCCGTCGTGAGCCACGCGGATGACCTTCCGAGGCGCTCGCACGCCCGCCGCCGCAAACGCTTCTTTGATCTTTCTCCGAAGCTCGAGCTCGGCGTCCCAGCGCCGCTGGGCGTGCACCTTCACCTGGAGGCGGAGCCCCACCTCGTCCTCCCCGAAGCGGACGATCCCCTGGGCCTGGGGCGCCTCCAGCGCGGCCCGGCTCTCTTCGGCCCAGCGCCGCCCCACGTCCTCCAGAATCCGGAGGGCACGCCCCACGTCCTCCTCGTACGCCACCGACACGTCCACCACGGCCCGCGCCCAACCGCGGTTGTAGTTGGCGAACTGAGTCAGCTCACCGTTCGGAATGATCCGCTGGGCGCCGTTCAGCAGCCGGATCTTGGTGACGCGAAGGCCGATGGCCTCCACCGCCCCCGCGTGCGGCCCGACCTCGATGACATCCCCCACCGAGATAAGCCCCTCGAAGAGGAGGAAGAAGCCCGTGATCACGTCCTTGATCAAGCCTTGAGCCCCGAGGCCGATGGCCAGCCCCACCACCCCGGCGGAGACCAGGATCGCCTGGATGTCGATGCCCACCTGCCTCAGGATCACCAGCAACGCCACGAAGGCGAGGAGGTAGCGCGCCACGCTCTTCATCAGCGGGCCCAGCGTCTGCGCGCGCTGAATCTTCGCCGGGTAGTCGGGGCTCCCCGGGAACGCGCGCAGGAGCCGATTGACGAGTCCCTCGATCGCCCGATAGGCGAAGAACGCGAGGGCCAGGGCCACGATGATGGCCAGAAGGCGGGCCAGCACGGTCACGAGCGATCCCTCGAGGCGCGTGAGAGCGGCAAGGCCGCGCCAGATCGCTTCAGTCAGACTGTCCATCGGCCTTCGCCGGCTCGGGATGCTGATCCCGGTGGGCCAGGCGGCGCGCTTCCTTGACCGCCCCCAGCGCCACGACGTAGGTGATCAGCCCGGCCACCGCGCCAACAACGGTGGTCCCCACCAGCAGCGGCTTGGACACGACGAAGAGAAACTTGGAGGAGGCGAGGAATCCCGTCGTGATCCGTTCCAGGGAGAGGAACGGTCGGATCAGCCCGGCGAGGTCGGGCAGGCTCTTGCCGGGCAGACCCCCCAGCCCCGGACCTCCGTCCAGGATGAGCTCCCCCACCTTGAGGCTCAGGGCGTACACGAACGGGGCGAACCATGGAAGGTTCAGCCAGGCTCCGGTGATGGTGGACACTTTATTGATCCGCAGCGCGAATGCGGCCCCGATGGCCATGAGCGTGTGAAGCCCGTAAAAGGGCGTGCAGCTGATGAAGACTCCCACGGCGAGTCCCAGGGCGATCTTCCACGGCGCATCGCTCAGATGGCAGACATCCTTGAGTCTCTTGACGAGACCGCGCCCGGAGAGAACCATGGCCGTCAGCGCTTTGCGCCGTTGGGAAGATCCCGCTGAGAGACCGCGAGGCAGGTCAGACCGCTCATGGAGGAGAACTCTTTCCGCGCGCGGGCGTTTTTATATCATTCCGGAGGGCCGAAGTCAATGCGGGTGGCCGGGAGCGCGCCGCCTCCCGCGGCCCGATCCCCGCCCGGCTTCCGTTGACAGCCGTTGATCCAGACCAGTATGATGCCTTCACTCCTCGAGGGCGCGCGAATGACACGTCAACCGCTTCGAATTCTTCTCTTCGTCTTGCTGCTGCTGGCGGCGGTTGGGGCCGGGGTGTGGCTCCACGCCGGCCTCACGCGGCGCGGACCGCTGGACGGAGCGGCGGCCGGCCCCGACTCCACCGTCGAGCGTCTTCAGACGGCGTTTATCGACGTCGCCCAGCAGGTCCGCCCGGCGGTGGTGAACGTCGGAACGGTGCGGCGCCGGGGCGAGCGAAAGGCGCCCGGACCGGAACTCTACGGCCGTGACGACCCGGCGTTCAGAGAGTTCTTCGAACGCTTCTTCGGACAGGGGCCGCGGCCGCGCGAATTTCGCCAGCCCAGCGTGGGCACCGGGGTGATCACCGACAAACGCGGGTACATCCTCACAAACTTTCATGTGATCCAGGGCGCCGATGAGATCACGGTGAGGCTCGCCTCAAAGCGAGAGTACAAGGGGCAGATGGTGGGCGCCGACCCCAAGACCGATCTGGCGGTGATCAGAATCCAGCCGGACACTGAGCTGACGGTTGCCAGGCTCGGAGACTCCGACCGCCTCAGGGTAGGAGAGTGGGCCATTGCCATCGGGAGCCCCTTTGGCCTCGATCAGACCGTGACCGTGGGGGTGATCAGCGCCACCGGCCGGTCGGATGTGGGGATAGCCAGCTATGAGAACTTCATTCAGACCGACGCCTCCATCAACCCGGGCAACTCCGGGGGGCCCCTGCTCAATCTCAAGGGAGAGGTCATCGGCATCAACACGGCGATCGTGGCGGCCGGTCAGGGGATCGGGTTCGCCATTCCCGTCAACCTGGTCAAACGGGTGACGAGCCAGCTGGTCGATAAGGGGAAGGTGGTGCGCGGCTGGCTGGGAGCCTCGGTTCAACCGGTCACCACCGAGCTGGCGCAGTCGCTCGGAGCCAAAGAGAGTGCGGGAGCCGTGGTCGCGTCCGTCGCCGAGGGGAGCCCGGCCGAGCGAGCCGGTCTCAAGCAACGCGATCTGATCGTCGCGTTCGAGGGGACCAAGGTCGAGGACTCTCAGCATCTCCAGCGATTGGTGGCGGAGTCCGAGGTGGGGAAGACCGTCACGCTCAAGATCCTGCGCCAGCAGCGACCTCTGGAAGTCAAGCTTCAGATCGCCGAGACGCCCGCCGAGGGGACGCGCAAGACCCGCTAAACCATCGGAGGGGGCCTCGACGGCCCCCTCCGAGGCCTCCTCCATTGTAGTTCGAGCGCGGCGGGTTCGGCCTTGCCGCGAGGCAGGCCACCCGGAGCGCGAGGCCCGAGTAGGTTGCGCGGGCGAAGCCCGCGCTCGAAGGGGCGCTTGGCCTGACGCGTTTCTCCGACAGGCTCCTAGGCGACGAAGGGGGGGATAGGGGGCACCTCGAGCTGCTGGAGCTTCACATCCCTCACGCCGTGGCAGCCGCGAACCACCTCTGCCGCCTGGTCCAGGGCCGCGGTCCCCTCCAGGGTCACCACCCCTTGCTTGGCCTCCACCGTGATCCGATATCTCCGGGTCTCCGGATGGGTGGCCAACGCCACTTGCACCTGCGAGCTCAGGGCCAGGTCGGCCACCAGTTGACGGCTAGCTTCAGTGGTGGTCATCTCGGGCCGGGTCAAGAGCCCGGTCACGAACTCCACGAACGCAGCGGCGGAGAGCTTCTCGGTGTTGATGACCAGGTCATAGAGGGCCGGGTCGGCCAGGTTCTCCTCGTAGAGATAGCGCATCCGCCCGGCCTTCTCCGTGTCGTCCCGTCGCACCATCTCGGTCACGGACCGAGGATTCACCGTCTCCCCCATCTGCGCGGCCATTTTCTTCGCCACGCGCTTGACGCGCAGCTCGAAGGGCGCCATCAAGCGGACCCGGAGCACATGCGGGATCCCGCGGAGCAACCACTGGCCGCCGCGTCCCATGAGGACCACGTTGTCCTCGGCGGCGAACTCGTAGAGGACCGTCTGGAGCACCGTGATGTAGCGGCGGGTCTCCGCGTCGAACCGCTCGAAAAGGGACGGCTTGGTCTCATCCAGGTGGGAGAGCTTCTCCTCCGCGAGCCCGTAGCGGCGCGAGGCTTCGGAGATCAGCTCCTGGTCGACATACCGGTAGCCGAGGCGCTGGGCGAGGGCCATGCCGATCTCGGAGCCTCCGGCCCCCATTTCGTGAGAGATGGTGATGATTGCCATGACTCCCCTCCTCCCTACCCGGAGCGCGTCGGAATTCTCATCGTTTCGGCCTCAAGCGCGGCGGTACTTCGCTTTGAGAGCGGTGGGGGCGATGGCGATCCGCTTGCCGCTCACATTCTCCAGGATGTACACCTCGTCGGTGAGGGATCCGCTGGCGAAGACCTCGAACACCTCGAGGGCCTCCTCCAGCGGGGTTCCCGGCGCCCGGGCGCTCATCATCTCTTCCACCGCCTCGAGCTTGAGCCGCAAGGCTTACCGGCCAAGGATGGCCCGGGCTTTATCCGGATTGGAGACCGACAGGATCACCCTGGCGCTGCCGGCCCTTGTCGTCGTGGCATAGGCGCACTTGATGTTGACCCTCCCCTTGGCGAGCTTCCCGGTCACCCGAGCCAGAGCCCCGGGACGGTTCCGGAGGGTCAGGGCCAGGGCGCGCTCTTCTCCGTAGCGGAGTTTGGCGGCCTTCAAGGCCGCCTTGGCCCGGGCCGGGTTGGTGACGACCATCCGGATCTTCCCTCGCCCGGTCGTCTCCGCCGCGCAGAGGGCGGTGATGTTCACGCCGGCGTCTGCCAGGAGTCGGCTGATTCTGGCCAGCACTCCCGATCTCGACTCAAGGGTGAGGGTGAGCTGTGTCGTCTTGGCCACGGCGATTCCTCCTCCACTCGCCAGCGCTGTTGAAGGGCCTTACGGTCGCCGTGCGACGAAACTCGGCAGGATCCTGGTCCATCTTCCCACCCACCGGGGTTCCGCACTCGGCGCAGAGGTAATCGTACTTGGTGCCGGTGGGAAGCACCAGGAGCAGCTTCTTTCGCACCGCTACGGCCTTGCGGCACCGCGGGCAGAAGAGGCTCGACGCTTCAAACTCCTTGTAGCTGTCGGGCATATCCCCTCCCTGAATCCGTACGGCTCTCGAAGGCGGGCGTGCCGCGAGGCCGGGCGCCCGCCAGTGATGAAGTGCCTTCATTGTATCGCCGGGAGACAGGGAAGGCCAGAGGGCCGTCGAGGCTCCCTCCGACGATCTACCGCCGTGGACGGGTACCCTCCGCCAGGAGACTTCTGGCGCGTTTCGCCTCCGCGCTCCTCGGGTGCTCCCGGATGAGTCGTTCCCAGACGCTCCGAGCCTCCCCGGCATCCCCCAGAGCGCGATAGCAGAGGCCCACCTTCAGGAGGGCGTCCGGCACATGGGCCCCTTTGGGATCGCGCTCCAGGAGCTTCAGGAATTCCCCCAACGCCAGCTCGAACTCCTGAAGGGCGTAGTAGCCTTCGCCGAGCAACTGCTGGGCGCTCTCGGCAAGCTGGTGATCGGGAAAGCGGGCGAGGAACTCCAGCAGCCCCGAGATGGCGCCATAGAAGTCCCGCGCCCGGTAGCTGGACAGGGCCGATCTGTAGAGGGCATCGGCGGAGGCCACCTGGGGGGAGGTCTTCGCCTGGGGAGACGTCCTCGGTGAGGACGGTGGGGAGGCTCTCGTCTCGGTGAGCTTCGCGAGCTGCGCCGAGACGCTGTCCACGCTCTCCTTGAGGTTTCGAAGGAGTCGCTCCGCCTCCTCCTGCCGGCGGGTGAGTTGGGTGAGCGATTCCCGGACCGATCGAGTGTCGAGGACAACCATGCCGAATTCTCGGGTGGTGGCCTCCTGGTTCCGCTTGAGCTCTTCAACCTGCCCCTTGAGGGCGAGAACATCCTGCTCGAGGGTGACTTTGGTGGAGGGCGCGGTCTGGGACGCGCACCCAGCCAGGAGGAGTCCGGCGAGGGCCAGGTTTCTCGAAACACGCAAAATCACGTCAGGACGCATTGTAGCCAAGAATGATCAGACTGTCCACGGCGACGGCCGAACCGCCGCGCGCGATCACGGGATTGAGATCCAGCTCGGCGATCCGCGGACAGGCGACGAGGAGCAGACCGAGCGTCAAGAGGATCCGGACGAGCGGTCCCTCCTCGCAGGCGGGCAGCCCGCGATAACCACCGAGGAGGCGGGAGTGCAGTCCGGCCGCGAGCATCTCTCGGGCCTCCTCGGGATCCAGCGGCGCCAGCCCGAGCGAGACGTCCTGCACCGCCTCGGCCAGGAGCCCGCCCGTTCCGACAAGGACCACGGGCCCGAAGGTGGGGTCCTGACGGCCGCCCATCAGCAGTTCCACCCCCGGCTCCACCTGTTTCTGGATGAGGAATCGGGCCGGCCCCACCCGCGCCGCGAGCAACCGGCAGGCCAGGACGACAGAGCCAGGATCGCGCACATTCATCTGCACCGCGCCCGATTCGGTCTTATGGAGGAGATCGTCCCGGATCACTTTGACGACGACAGGGAAGCCGAGTCGCCTCGCCGCCTCCGCCGCTTCGTCAGGCGAGTCGGCCCAATCTTCCCGGCAGAAGGGAATCCCCAGGGACTCGAGGAGCCGGCGGGCATCCTGATACGGAAGCGCTCCTTGCCGGCTCGCCAGAAGCTCCCGAAGATCGGGGGTCAGCACGGGAAGGTCAGCGGCGAACGTTGAGAGAGACTTCCGGCGCCCGGCCAGGAACAGCGCCCGATAGGCCCGCACCGCGCGCTCGGGAGTCGGCAGGACCGGGACACCCGCGTCCGCAAACCGGCGGGTGACCTCGGGGGCATCGGCGGTGAAGGCCACCAGCGCTTTCCCGTGCGCTCGAGCCGCCTGAATCAGCCCCTCGGCGAACTCAGGAATGTCGAGGCCCACGTTGACCCCCACGGCCCCGGAAATCGACTCGTGGCCGAGGATTGCCCGCACCGCGTCAGGGATAGCCGATGGCGAGACCTGCGGGGTCAGATCCACCGGGTTCCCCGTCGCGGCGAAGGATGGGAGCATCCGGCGCAGCTCGGACTGGAGCGACTCGGGCAGCGGCGGCGTCTGCAACCCGACTCCCTCGGCAACGTCGGCGGCGACCACAGACGGGCCGCCCGACACGGTCACGATCGCGACTTTCCCGTCCCGCGGGAACGGCCCACGCCATCGGGCGAGCGCATGGATCGCGTCGAAGAACTCCTCACTCTCCCGGACGATCACGATCCCGGCGCGCCGGAACGCCGCTTCGTACACCGCGTACACCCCCGCCAGCGCCCCGGTGTGGGATCCCGCGGCCCGGCCGCCGGCGCCGCTCCGCCCGCCCTTCAGCACCACGACCGGTTTGACCGCTGTCGCCCTGCGCGCGGCCTCCACGAAGCGCCGCCCATCTTTGACCGCCTCGAGGAAGCAGGCGATGAGGCCGGTCTCGGGGTCGCCGGCCAGGTACTCGAACAGATCTTCCACACCGAGATCCACCTGGTTGCCGATGCTCGCGAACTTCGCGACGCCGAGCCCCAGCGACCCCAGGTGGCGGAAGAGGAGCCCGCCGAAGGCGCCGCTCTGAGAGACCACGCTGATCGGCCCCGGCTCCCGCGGCAGCTCCCAGAAGTAGGTGCCGTTCAGCCTGCCGTGGCTCGAGTAGACGCCCATGCAGTTGGGCCCCATGAGCCTCATCCCCGAGCCGCGCGCGATGGCCAGAAGTTCTTCCTGAGACGCGCGCCCCTCCGCGTTCACCTCGCCGAACCCGGAGGAGAGAATGGCCGCGGCGCGCACCCCGCGTTCGGCCAGCGCCTTTACCGCCGAGACCACGGCCGGAGCCGGAAGGCTCACCAGCGCCAGGTCGAGCCGTTCCGGCAGGTCGGCGATCTGAGCCAGCGTAGGATAGCCGAGGATCGGCTCCCCGCTCGGGTTAATCGGGTAGATGGACCCCGCGTAGCCGTAGTCGGCCAAGTTCTTGAGGAGCCGATGACCCAGTTTTGCGGGGTCGCGCGACACCCCCAAGACCGCCACGGCCTGAGGGGAGAAGAGCGCATCCATCAGTTCCCTCTCCCCATCCGGGGGAGAGGGCCAGGGTGAGGGGTGCTCTCCCGCTTATCCACGACCCTCACAGCCTTCCCCTGCCCCCGCGGGATCTCTCCCTGCTTGAGCCAGCGGAACTCCGGGCGGAGTCCCAGCAGATCCTGCATCTGGCGGCTGATCCGCTCGCCAGTGGCCGGGTCGAACCCGGGCTCCACCTCCACGAGCACGGTCATCCGCTCGCCGCCGCTGGTCTCCAGGACGATCTGGTATTCGTGGCTCACTCCGGGCTTCTCGAGGAGCAGGCGCTCCACCTGGCGCGGGTAGAAATTCACGCCCTTGTAGATCACCATGTCATCGGTGCGGCCGCGGAGCCTGTCGATGCGGAGGTGCGTCCTGCCGCACAGGCAGCGCTCCCGGCTGACGACCCGCGTGAGGTCATGCGTCCGGTAACGCACCAGCGGGAGCCCCTCGCGGGTCAGCGTCGAGACCACCAGCTCCCCTTCAGTGCCGTCGGGCACCACGGCCCCGCTGGTCGGGTCAATCACCTCTACGTAGTAGTGGTCCTCCCAGACGTGGATTCCGGCGTGAGCCTGGCAGTCGATCCCCATGCCCGGCCCGCCGGTCTCGGTCATCCCGATGACGTCGAACGTTTCGATCCCGAGCCCGCGCTCGATCCGGGCCCGCAGCTCGTCGGACCACATCTCGGAGCCGAGGAGCCCCACCCGGAGCGATAGAGAGCCGAGGTCGAAGTGTTCCTCGCGCGCCACCTCCATCAGCCTGAGCGGATAGGTGGCGATGGCGGTCAAGACGGTGGCCCCGAGGTCTTTCATCAGCTTGAGCTGGAGAAGTGTCCGGCCGGCGCCGACCGGGATCACTGTGGCGCCGATCGCCTCGGCCCCGTAATGGAAGCCGAACCCGCCGGTGAAGAGGCCGAAGGAGGGAGTGATCTGGATCACGTCGCCGGCCGTGACTCCCGCGGCGCGATAGCAGCGCGCCATCACCTCGGACCACTGGACGATGTCGCCCCGCGTGTACGGGTTCAGGATCGGGTTCCCGGTCGTCCCCGAGCTCATGTGCACCCGCTGGACCGCCTCGCGGGGCGCGCAGGCCAGCCCGTACGGGTAGGCATCGCGGAGCGCATCCTTCTTCAGGAAGGGGAGGCGCGCCCAGTCGTCGAGAGAGCGGATCTCCTCGGGCCCCACGCGATCGAGCCGCGCGTGGTAAGCGGGGTTCGCCCGGATTCGCGCGAGAGTCTGGCGCAGGCCGTCAAGCTGACGCTCGGCCAGCCCCTCCCGCGACAGCGTCTCCCGTTCAGGGTTGAACACGCCGGTTAAGCTCTACGGAACTCTCCCCTCGTGACCCGCGAGCTATCCATGCCACAGTAAAGCCTTCGGCGCAAAGGACAAACCGGACCGCTCCAATGGGCCACTTGGGTCGTAGATCTGCCGAGTCCTGAGGTGCGCTCAGGGCCCCCGACGGCTAAGGCAACCGATCGACAACATCTTGCGCAGTGGCAATAGCAGCCGCGGCCATCGGCACCAAGTTTTGGACTACATCGTCATAATCGCAACGATTTCGCCATTGGCGTAACATGTCAAGCCGCGCAGCGAGTTGATGTTGCTGCCGTGCACGATAGTGCTGGCGCACGAGGGTATGGTCCTGGGGCGCCCCTGTAGGAATGAAATTTTGGTAGTCACGAGCATAATTTCGTGCACGGCAGAACGCTGCGTAGTACGACCTGCTGGTTGCACTTCGTAGTGTCGCCTCTGCGTTTATGCCGCCACCGGCAATTCCTTGGAGAAATGTGGCTACGTTTAAGTATTCTCGCCAATCGGAGGCCACGCGATCCTCACTGTGGCACTGAGAAGTCGGTCGAGATCAGAAGCCAGCCGGACTTCTCCACCTGCTCCGCTTGAGACTCCTTATTTAGTGTCTGGATGGCCTGGAGGACCTCCCTGTCGTAGCGGGATTGGCGGACGTAGAGGGTTAGGTATTCGTCCGAGATTTCCGGGTCGCGATACACCTCCAGCGATAGCTGTGCCGGCGGCTCAAATTTCTGCCACGCCCTGCTAGATACTGACTGCACCAAATCGATCATGTCGGGGTGAGCAAGCAAGTAGTGGCGCACATCATCAGGTCCCGGGATACGGACCCGTGGTTTGAGAAGAGTCAATAACCAATCAACCTGAATGGAACTCCAGAACTCTTCGTAGGAGTGTGTCACGGGAACAAGGTAATCCGATAGGGCTTCGATCGACCTGGCTAGAATGATACGAAGTCCTTCGCCAACGAAGAGAAGAGCGGGATTCCGGGGATCGGAAGAAAAGTAGGGCTCCTCGTAGACCAGGCGGGAGCGCCCTGCCAACGGCATGCGGACCACGTAGCTCATTTGAAGAGTTCCTGAGCCTTCTCCGTTATGCTGAAGAAGAATATTCGATTCTTAAATTCCCTGAGCTGGTCAAACGCCACCCGCAAATCGGGACTTCCCGGATCAAAGGCCTCTTCTCGGATCACGTCGATGTCAAAAATTAGCGAAAGCGTATCTCCCTTGGGAGGGGCCATTGTCTGCGTCACGATAGCCAGAGAACCTGAACCCGTATCTGGAATTTCGAGGCGCATAAGGAAGTTCTGTAGGCCTTGAGGCAGACTCGGGGCAATCTCGGGAATGGTGCGGACGTAATCTTTGAAGTCCTTCATTGGGAGTGGGATGTTTAATTGGTTGATGTACCTCAGCGCTATTCGAGAAACCTTTTCAGGGGCCGCAGTTTCGACGTATAGCATCCACAGTTCTTTCGCTTCCTTCCGAAAGGTCTGCCATCTATCGTAGGGCTTAAGCCAATTGAAAGTGAAGCCATCGAGACGAACTTGAACGACACGGCGAGCGTCGGAGGTGGTGAACAGATACCCATCAGTTCCACCCGTAGACGGTTCGACCTTCACGTCGCCAGTAGGGCTGAGTTGGAGACCGGCTTGCCAGGTAGAGCGCTCACGCCGATTCGGGTAACGGTCTTGAATGCGTTCCTGGAACCTAGCCAAGCGTGCTAGGTCAGTGGCAGCCGGGAGCTTGGCCCGGATATCAAGCAGCGCCTCGTTGATTGGAGCGTTAGGAAACCGTGGCCACTCCGTCATTAGGCCCCTGATCTCATGGTGAAAAAGCGTCCAGCATGCAAAAGGTGCCCTCTTATGACCCTTAGGTTCAGTTTATAGCGTTAGAGTCAGTTTACCAAGACCCACAGACGACACCTAGAAGCCGAGCGACCCAGATCACCAAACTCCATCCAGCCGTATCCTCAGATCACCGTGTTCTAAGGTGATGGCCTACAGGTTCTCGCATGGCTGGACTGTGACTTCTGGCTCGATCCAGTCGGCTGCCCAGCTTTATGTGAACGCCCCGGTGAACGCTGTCTCAATAAGGTCCTTTACGGTCTCCAAACCGTGATCACTCTCCAAGAGGCTGATGGGACTATGTCCCCGCAGCCGAGTGTGCGGACGTTCTAGAAAATGCTTGAGATCCTTCTTTTCGATCGCCGGCTCAAGGATATCGAGTACAGTCCTGAGTCGGCCGAGCTTCTCAGCCATCCGTCCAGATGGGCGTGACGTTCCCCTCACCCACCTCGACATACTCGGACCACTCGTCTTGATCAGGCGCGCGAATTCCTCCTGACTGACCCCTAGCCGGTCAATAAGGGCCTGAATCCCCTTTGGCTCTGCCACAGGAGAAGGAACGGCATCGAAGCCTTCGCCGAGCCGAGCTGCCAGGTTCAGCTTCTTACGAAGTGCACGAGCCATCGTCACTACTCTGTCAGCTGGAATTCCATCTTCCGGGTGTCTGTAACGCGCTTCGAGGCATCCAGGATCTCCAGCGAGATCAGATTTCCCTCTTCATCGTAATCTAAAATGATGCCTGGTTTATCCTCATCGCTCTCCGCGACCCGTGTGTTCTCCTTCAGGATCACACTGAGGGTATCCGTTCTCGGATCGTAAGCGACTTTCATGACCCTTCCTCCCGGTACTTGGTAATCTTGCTGGTCAGATATACGGTCACGACCTCCGCAGGATGACAGTCCACATCCACAAACACCCGAACAAGTTACGTCCTGGCGGGATCTCCCACAGGAATCCGCGATTGGAGAACCACCCTTCCAGGGCGCACGTCGAGCGGCTGCTCAGGCGCAGCAAGAACCGCCCTGACCATCTCCTCGTTGAGCCCACGCCGTTGCATCTCAAACGCCGCATGCGGCGCCCTCCTCCCTCACGAGGGAGAGGGAGCCTTTCGGTTACGCGAAGGCGGGGAGGACATGCTTGGCCATCAGCTCCATCGAGCGAAGCACCTTCTTGTGCTCGAGCCCGCCGAAGTTCGTGATGGCCAGAAAGTGCGTGAGCCCCGCGTCTTCGTAACGCCGGGCCACGCGGGCCACGTCCGCGGGGCTCCCGAAGGCCACGAGATCCTTCTCAACCAGGACCTCGAACGGCCGCTGCTTGGCGTAGAGACGCGTCCGGACGTATCGATCCATCGCCTCCCTGGCGTGGGCTCGCGCCTCCTCGAAGCTCTCCGCGCAGTAGGTGTGGAGCCCGAACGGCACCGTGGCGTCTTCGGGGCGGCCGCCCGCGGCGATGAAGGCCTGACGGAAGGCCCGCACCGTCTGGGCGAGCTCCGAGAACTCTTCCGTGCTGACGTAGG
The DNA here is from genome assembly GCA_964372605.1 of uncultured bacterium. GTDB lineage: Bacteria > Methylomirabilota > Methylomirabilia > Rokubacteriales > CSP1-6 > CAYJUC01. The sequence continues at coordinate 13,599 of CAYJUC010000049.1, forward strand.
GGATCATCATGATCGGAAAGCCCTTCTGGCCCACGAAGGGCGCGGCCTCGTTGCGCAGGATGGCGACCCAGACCGGCGGGCGCGGCGTCTGGAGCGGCACGACGTTGAGCTGAATGTCCTTCACCCGGTGGTGCTTGCCCTCGTAAGAGAAGCGTTCCCCCGTCCACGCCCTGAGCAGGATCTCCAGCGCTTCGTCGAACCGCTCCCGCTTCTCCTCACCAGGGATCCCGAACCCCTCGAACTCGTGCTTCAAGTAGCCGGATCCGGCGCCGAGGTCCAGCCTGCCGTTGGAGAGGATGTCGACCATGGCGTAGTCCTCGGCCACCCGCAACGGGTGGTCGAAGGGAAGCACCACCACCGCAGCGCCGAGTCGGATCCGCCGGGTGCGCTGGGCCGCGGCAGCCATCCAGATCGGCGGGCGCGGAATGCCGCCGTACTCGTGGAAGTGGTGCTCGGCGATCCAGAACGACTCGAACCCCAACTCCTCGGCCGCCTCCACCTGCTCCAGAAGCTCAGCGTAGAACTGGCCGGTCGTCCTGGGGAGCTCCTTCGGGTAGTGGTCGACGACAGAGAAGAGCCCGAATTTCATGGCGCAGCCTGGGCGTCCGCCTGGTTCGGCAGCGCTGGTGCTACGCCCGCCGCCCCCAGAAGTGGTCGAGGAACTCCTGCGCCTGCGACTTGCATGTGCGATCCACCGCGCGGCGACAGCGGTTCACCGTGGCGGTGTCGGCGGGATCCACGTACTTCTCCAAGAGCTTGAGGCCCTCGTTGCCGTGGCGCTGCTCTACTTCGCCCGAGTGGATCTCGTGCCAGGTGAGCTGCTTCTCGGTCAGGCCGTAGCGGGTGCGGAGCGCCTGCGTGATCGGCCAGAAGATCGTGGGCACGATCGTCTCGATCCCCACGGCGGTGCCGGCCAGGCCCTCGATCCAGGGCAGGTGGTAGGCGCAGGTCTCCAACCAGTTCCGGGTGTGCCACGCCCAATCCCCGGGCTCGTAGGTCCAATCATGGTCGTTGAGGATCGCATCACCGTCCCCGCCCAGCGCGTTGACCACGTCGGCCAGATAGCGTGGGTGACTGCGCTCCTCGAAGGCGTTCTCCAAGAGCTTGGCCTTCATGGCATGGTCGTACTTGGGACAGCGCGAGGCGAAGGCGGCGATATACTCGGGAAAGGCGGTCACCACCCAGAGCACGTCGGCGTGCATCGCCGCCAGCGTCCGGCGCGATAGATCGCCCGCGCTGATGGCGGCGAGCAGCGGATGAGCCAGCGCCCGCTGCCGCCAGGGGTTGACGACTTCCGCGACGAGTGCCTGACACCAGGGCGCCTTGGGCTGATAGAGATACTCGACCTGCTGCGGGTGGGTGGTGGCCATGGTCTCCTCCTTGTCAGCCGTGGGGCCGGTAGGGACTAAGGACTTTGTGCGAACACTATCAACGGGAGATCGCATGTGTCAAGGCGGCGCGCGGACCGGGGACGCTGTTGACAACCGGGGGCGCCTCCACCATCATAGCCGCGAACGCGGACACGGGAACAACGACCGGCGCACAGGAGGGATGAGCATGAGATCACAAAGAGCAAAGATCTCTGCAATTGGGAGCGCGGTGGCAGCGGTGCTGATCACGTTTGTCGCGTTATCCGGCGCCAATGCACAGCCGAAAACCGTCCGGCTCGGGCTCCTGACGTCTATGACGGGCCCCGCGGCCGCCACGGGTGAGGATCAGAAGCGGGCGGTCACGCTGGCGATGGAAGAGCTGAACGCCGGCGGCGGCGTCTTTGTCAAAGACTCGAACGCCAAGCTCAGGCTGGAGGTTTTGATCGGGGACGATCAGACATCCCGGGAAGGCGCCGTGTCCGGCGTCACCAAGCTCATCGTCGAGGACAAGGTGAATGTCGTGTTCGGCGGGCTCGGAAGCGCCTTCGGCATGGCGGCGCTCCCGCTCATCCGGGAGCACGTCGTCCCCTATATCCCCACGCCCTCGACCCCCCTGTTCACCCGCACGACCGATCTCGGACCGGACCCCTCCAAGCACATGGTCTTTCACTATCAGGTCACGGGGCTCATGTTCGGAACCGCCATCGCCGACTTCCTGGTCAGAGATGTAAAGCCACTCATGGCCCCGGACCGGGCGCTCCGAGTGGCCTGGCTCTATCAGGACTCGCCGTTCGGCGCCGAGGTGTTCAGAGGGTTCACCGACCGTGTCAAGGAGGGCAATCTTCCGCTGGAGACCGTCGCCGGAGAGCGGTTCAAGGTCAACGAGACCGATTACAGGGCGCAGCTCACCAAGATCAAAGCCCTGAGCCCCCACGTGCTCGTTCCCATGGGCTTCCGCGGCGAAACCATCGCCATGCTCCAGCAGGCCGTCCTCGACGTCGCCTTCGACATGAAGAAGACGCACCTCGGGCCCGTCTGCGCGTGCGCCGACGATCCGCTCTACTACAAGGATCTGGGCCGGATCGGCCAGTTCACGACCATGATGAGCCTCTACAGCACGTACGCGATCCCGAAGGGCCCGGCCTTCGCCAAGTGGGCCGCGTTCCGGCAGAACTACGAGAAAAAGTTCCGCGTGCTCCCGGGCCTCCTGGGCGTCTCCGCTTACGACGCGGTCTACGTCGCCGCCCGGGCCGTCGAGACGGCGGGAAGCCTCGACAAGGCAAAAATCATCACCGCCCTCGGCAAGCTGGAGATGGACCAGATGGTGCTGCCGGTCAAAGGCGGCAAGATCAAGTTCGACCCGAAGTATCGCGAGGTCCCGTTCTACGTCTTTGCCCAGCAGATGCTCTGGGACGACAAGGCGAAAGAGCTCAGGCCGGTCATCGTGTGGCCCGCGGATCTCGCCGACGCCAAGTACCGGAACCCCTCCTGACCCCTCTCCCCCGGCTTCACGTCGCCCGCCAAGGTCCGTGGGTGGCGCGGCGAGCGGGCGCCCGGAGGCCCGAGCCGGGGGTCCCGGCATCATC
>CAYJUC010000050.1:0-16437 GCA_964372605.1 uncultured bacterium
GTACGGCTCGGCTTTGGCCCCGTCAAAGACGTAATCGGTGGAGATATAGCAGCACGCGGCGCCGACGGCCTGGCAGGCCAAGGCCACGTTGCGGCTCCCGAGGCCGTTGACGCGAAAGGCCCGGTCCGGGTCATGCTGGCAGCCGTCCACGTCGGTCCAGGCGGCCGAGTGGATGGCGATATCGGGGGCCCAGCGGACGAGGGCCGCCTGAACGGCGGTCAGGTCGGCGACATCCAGTTGAGCGCGCGAGAGCGCGACGACCTCGTGGCAATCCCCTAGAGCCCGGCAGAGCGCCCGTCCCAGCATCCCCCCGGCCCCGGTGACCAGGCATCGCATCAGCGCTTCACGTACTGCCGCTCGTAGTAATTCCTGAACTCGCCCGACTTGAGGGGACGCCACCAAGCCTCGTGCTCCCGGTACCAGGCGACGGTGGCAGCCAGAGCGTCGTCGAAGCTGTGGGCAGGGCGCCACCCGAGGGTGCGGAGCTTGGAGGAGTCCAGAGCGTAGCGGCGATCGTGGCCCAGCCGGTCCTTCACGGGCCGGATCAGGCTCTCCGGCTTGCCCAGGAGTCTCAGGATTCTCCGCGCGAGGTCGATGTTCTCCACTTCCGCTCCCTCACCGATGTTATAGACCTCTCCGGCGGCCCCGTTATGGAGGACGAGGTCGATGGCCGCGCAGTGATCCAGCACGTAAAGCCAGTCCCTCACGTTCCTCCCGTCCCCGTAGAGCGGGAGCGGCAGATCTTCCAGCGCGTTGGTGACGAACAGCGGGAACACCTTCTCGGGGTACTGGTAGGGGCCGAAGTTATTCGAGCTGCGGGTGATGACCGCCGGAAGGCGATAGGTCTTCCAGTAAGAGAGCGCCAGCAGATCCGCGCCCGCCTTGGAGGCCGAGTACGGGTTCGACGGGTTCAAGGGCGCCGTCTCCGCGACGGCACCGCGCTCGATGGAACCATACACCTCGTCCGTGCTGACGAAGATGGCTCTCGGGATCCGCAGCTCTTTGACCGCTTCGAGCAGGGTGAAGGTGCCGACAACATCCGTGGTGACGAACTCCCCTGCCGCCATGATGGAGCGATCGACGTGGCTTTCGGCCGCGAAGTTTACGACGGCGTCCACGCCGCGCGCCGCGTCCAGGACGACCGCCGGATCGCGGATATCCCCGCGAACGAAGCGATACCGGGGATCGGCCTCCACATCCCTGAGATTGTCGAGGTTCCCGGCGTAGGTGAGCTTGTCCAGGTTGATCACCGAGTAGGACGGATATTTCTGGAGGACATGCCGGACGAAGTGGGACCCGATGAACCCCGCTCCCCCGGTCACCAGAATTTTCATCGGGCGGAAATGCTTTCTGGAAACGCGCGCTAGCCGCGGGGAAGCTCCCAGACCTCAGGGCCCGCGTAGTCCCACGGCAGGCGCCCCTCATCGCACAGCTCCGGGTCGGGAGAGAATTGAATATCGACGAAGTAGATCACGCGGGCTCTGGTCTGGGCCAGATTCTTCACCCCGTGAGCCACCCCCGGTGGAATCCGGACCTGCCGCGACGCCCCGTCGCCCAGCACGAGCCGCGTCTTCATCCCCTCGGTGGGCGACCCGGCGCGGACGTCGATCAGCACGAGCAACAGCTTGTCCTCCGGCGGCACGTACCAGATGTCGGTCTGCGCGCGGTGAAGATGAAACGCCTTAATGGCTCCCGGCTCGATCTCGCTGTAGTTCACCTGGCGCAGGGTGAACCCGGGAAACGCCTCGGGAACCCCTTCGGTGAAGCGCCCCAGCTCGGTCAGGGAGCCGCCCTCGTCGGCGAAGCGGCGCAGCTCGACAACCTCCACCCCCGCGACCCGGGGCCCGGGGGAGTAATCCTGAACCGTAAAGGCGCGCTTGGCGCGCTCGCTGAGCTCCATCGCTGTCAGGGGAGCCCGATCTGGCTCCGGTCGCCGAGCATCAGGTTGTAGGCCCGGGGCTTGGTGTCGGCGCGAAACACGGTGACGTTCCGGCCGATGAGGCTGTTCTCGATCCGCGAGCCCACGTCGGTGATGCTGGAGCCTTCGAGGATGATGGAGTGTTCCACCTCGCTCCCGCGGATCACCACCAGGTCGCCGATGGCGGTGAAGGGACCGACGTAGGAATTCTCGACCATGGCCCCCTTGCCGATGATGGCGGGCCCCCGCACGACGCTTCTCACGATCTTCGCGCCGGCCTCCACAACCACCTTCCCGTGCAGCTCGGAGGCCTCCACCTCCCCTTCGATCCGGGCCTCCAGGCTATCGAGGATGATCCGGTTGGCTTCCAGGAGATCCTCCAGCTTTCCGGTGTCCTTCCACCATCCGTCGATCACGTGGGGGTGCACCGTGAGGCCGGTGTCGATCAAATGCTGGATCGCGTCGGTGATCTCCAGCTCCCCCCGCGAGGACGGCCGGATGGCATTCACCGCGTCGAAGATGTGCGAGTCGAACATGTAGACGCCCACCAGCGCCAGGTCCGACGGAGGAAGCTTGGGCTTCTCCACGAGGCGGACCACTCTGCCGTCGCGCAGCTCGGCCACCCCGAACTGCTGAGGGTTGGGCACCCGGGCCAGGAGGATCTGGGCGTTGGGCTTATCAGCCGCGAACCGCGCCACCAGGGGGGCGAGCCGCTCGCGGATCAAGTTGTCCCCCAGGTACATGACGAACGGCTCCCGGCCCAGAAAGGCCTCGGAGACTTTGACCGCGTGGGCCAGACCGAGCGGTGCTTCCTGCTCCACGTAGGTGACCGAGACGCCGAAGCGGCTGCCATCCCCGACCGCGTCCATGATCTCGCGCTTGGTGTCGCCGACCACGATGCCGATCTCGGAGATGCCGGAGGCCGCCAGCGCCTCGATGCCGAAAAAGAGAATGGGCTTGTTGGCCACCGGAACCAGCTGCTTGGCCGAAGTGTAGGTGATCGGCCGAAGCCGAACCCCCCGCCCCCCGGAAAGAATCAACCCCTTCATGCCTGCCCCGCAATCCTCCGGGAAACTTTACTCCCGGGAACGGAAAAAGCTCCAGGAATTTCTGCGCGTTGCGTCAATCGGTCGCCTCCCGAACCCAGGAAGATGGCGGGAGTATAGCAGCCTTGAGACCCTCGACACAAGGGAGAGACAGCAATTTCGCTTGACTTGATCGGGATGCGGGATATTATAATTTACCGAATTTGATTGCGGTCGGGAGTTGGCGATGAAGAGCTTGAGAGAGATGCTGGGAGAGGCCCGCCAAGTCGTGCCCGAGGAGGGGCCGGCCGAGCTCAAAAAGCGCGTCGATTCCGGCGAACCCCTCGTGCTGATCGATGTGCGCGATCCGGACGAGTACCGGGACGGCTACATCGAGCCCGCGGTGAACATCAGCCGCGGCTTTCTGGAGTTCAGGATCGGGACCGCCGCCACAGATCCCTCCGTCCCGATCGTGCTCTACTGCCAGACCGGCCTCCGGTCGGTTCTCGCCGGCAAGGTCCTCAAGGAACTCGGCTTTCCGAACGTGATCAACCTGGCCGGCGGCTATCAGCGGTGGGTCCAGTCCGGTCTCCCGGTGGTCAAGGACTCGCCCCTCAACACCGATCAGATCCAGCGCTACAGTCGCCACTTCCTCCTGGGCCAGGTGGGGGAGAAAGGGCAGCGGAAGCTCCTTCGCTCCAAGGTGCTCCTGATCGGCGCGGGCGGTCTCGGCTCGCCCGCCGCCTACTATCTCGCCGCCACCGGGGTTGGCACGCTGGGGATCATTGACGGCGATCGCGTGGACATCACCAACCTCCAGCGCCAGATCCTCCATAAAACCTCCGACATCGGCCGGCCCAAGGTGGAGTCCGCGACGGAGACCATCAAAGCGCTCAACCCGGATGTGAGCGTGATTCCCTATCCGATCCGCATCAGCGTGGAGAACATCGTCGACATCATCAAAGATTATGACCTGGTGGTGGACGGCTCCGACAACTTCGAAACGCGGTACCTGGTGAACGACGCCTGCTACCTCAACGGGAAGACCAACATTCACGGCTCGATCTTCCAGTTCGAGGGGATGGCCTCGGTGTTCGCGCCCGACCGGGGCCCGTGCTACCGCTGCCTCTATCCCACCCCTCCGCCGCCGGGATTGGTTCCCTCCTGAAGCGAGGCCGGCGTCCTGGGCGTGCTCCCAGGAATAATCGGGGTGGTTCAGGCCACCGAAGCCGTCAAGTGCCTCCTTGGGATCGGCAACCCCCTGATCGGGCGGCTCCTGACCTATGACGCGCTGGGGATGCGCTTTCGCGAGGTGAAGCTCCGCAAGGACCCCGACTGCCCCCTCTGCGGATCGAACCCGACCATCAAAGACCTGTCCATTCACGAAGAAGGCGCCCAAGCCTGCGCCGCGGGGGGCGACGGCCAGCCAGCCTCGGCTGAAGTCCCGGCGGCGAAGGCCGGCGGCTGATCTCCGGGGGGACCCTTTCAGTGAAGGGAGCCGAAGGTGCCCCGGTCACTGGGCTCGGCGCTTCCGCCTGATCTTCTCTCGGTCCTTTCCCAAGCGGACCTTCCCAGCCATCTGGGGAAGGGGATCCCGCTCGTGACCGTGGATGTCGAGGGGCGCCCCCATCCGATGCTCCTCTCCTACCTTGAGGTGCGCGCGCTGGATCCGCGGGTGATCAGGATCGCCATCGGCGCGGAGAGCCGGAGCGCGAGAAATCTGGCCGAGCGCAAGACCGCGACGTTCCTCATCGTCGAGCCCACGCGGACAGTTTATCTGAAGACGCGGGTTCGTTCGGGGCCGAGCCCGGTCGCAGGGCTGCCCGCGCTGGGGCTGTTCGACCTTGTCGTAGAGGACATCCAGGAAGACGCACCGGCCGCGTGGGAGGGCGGGATGCGGATCACCAGCGGGATCACCTACGCCCCCGCGCCCTCCCTGGCGGAACCCTGGGCCAAGGCGACGCTCCTGGCACTGGCCAACCCTCCGAACGGCTGAAGGCGGCCCCGCTTCAGCGCGAGCGCTCCTCCCGCTCCTTATAGAGCCCCACAATCACCGGGACCGCCGCTTCTCTCCCCTCCCTCATTACGGTGAGTGTCACCATCTTGCCAACGGGAGTCAGGGCGATGATTCGCTGAAGGTCTCGCGGCCCATCCACGCGAGAGCCGTCCACGGCCAGCACCACATCCATCGCCTTGAGCCCGCCCCGCTCAGCCGGCTCCCCCGCCATGACCTGGCGGACCAGCACCCCCCGGGGCTCTTTGAGACCCAGCTTGGAGGCGTCCTCGTCGGAGACCTCGTCGATGCCGACCCCAAGCCACCCCCAGTCGATTTTCCCTTTTTCGACGAGCTGGGGGATGAGCCCTTTGACCAGGTTGATCGGGATGGCGAAGCCAATGGAGCCGTTCCGCGCCGCCATGGAATTGATTCCAACCACCGCGCCGGCCATGTTCACAAGCGGACCGCCCGAGTTCCCCGGATTCACCGCCGCATCAGTCTGGATGAAGTCAAACCCCGGAGCCGCGGCCTGGAGCGGGGCACCCTTCCGGCTGACTATCCCGAAAGAGACGGTCTGCTCCAGCCCGAAGGGATGCCCGAGGGCGAGCACGAACTCCCCCACCCTCAGGCGGTTCGAGTCGCCGAGGGGGATGACCGGTAGCCCCCCGGCCCCGTCGATCTTGACCACCGCCAGGTCCACCCGCCGGTCAAAACCCAGGAGCTTACCCAGAAACCGCCGGCCGTCGGAGAGTTTCACGTCGATCCGCTCCGCCCCTTCCACCACATGGGCGTTGGTCACCAGAAGCCCATCCTCACGAATCAAGAAGCCTGACCCCGAGGCACGCCGCGGTTCCTCCGGGGACGGCTGGGATTCCTCGGGCCGCGCCTCGCGGGGCGACCGCCGGACCCTTATCTGGACCAGCCCCGGCTTGAGCCGCTCGGCGAGCTGGCTCAGGAGGTCATTGAACCTGGCGATTTCCGGAGGGACTGATCCCCCGGCTTCCTCCTGCGAGACAGCGGTTGTGGGCGGGAGAGCGCTGGCGCACCCCGCAAGCCACAGAAGCGCCGTGATCATAAGCCACGCTGCCTGTCGGGAAGTCCTCCGCATTTTCTCCTCCGTCATTTCATCCGGTTCAAGTCTCTAAGATCCCGCCGAACCCCACATCATTCAAACTATCGCTCAACCCCCTGGAATCCTCAATGGGGGAGACAAAGGGTCCGGGTGCAGAGTGTGATGGCCACAGGATGGTCATCGCGCTACCGGCTCACCTCCCGAACAAGGTGCCCCAGCTCAGAGAGGATGAGTTTTTCGAGGGCGAGACGGCACGCATTCGGCGAGCCGGGGAGCGAGAAGACGATTCGCCCCTGGCTGACCCCGGCCTGGGCCCGGGAGAGCATGGCGGCGGGCCCGATCTCCTGGTACGAGAGAAATCGAAAAAGTTCGCCGAACCCGGTCAGGCGCTTGTCCAGCAACGCCTCCACGGCCTCGAAGGTCGAATCCCTGGAGGAGATCCCGGTCCCCCCGGTCATGAGAATGGCCTGCACCCGAGGGTCGGTGGCCTGGCTCCGGATCACCGCCTGGACCTCCGCCGGCTCGTCCTTGACGATGGCGGATCCGACCACCGCGTGACCGGCCTTCTCCAGAAGCTCGCGAATCAGGTTCCCGCTGGTGTCGGTCTCCGAGGTCTTCGAGTCGGAGATCGTGAGGACAAAACAGCCGACGCTTTGGGGGGCATGGGCCTTGTGCTCGCGGGGCACGGAGCCGGCGTCGGTCATCGGGATCCCCTGTGGTAGGCCTGATCCAGCAGCTCGACCAGATGGAGCACCTTCATCGGCGACCCTCTGGCCCTGAGTCCTTGAGTGATCTGAATGATGCACCCGGGGTTGGCGGTCACCACGGCCTCGGCGCCGGTCGCTTGGAGGTTCCTGACCTTCCGCTCGAGAAGCCGCGTCGCCATCTCGGGCTGGGTGAGGTTGTAGATCCCGGCCGAGCCGCAACACCAGTCAGACTCCGGGAGCTCCACAACCGTGAGCCCGGGGATCTGAGCGAGGAGCTGGCGCGGCTCCTTCCGGATCTTCTGGCCGTGAACGACGTGGCAGGGGTCGTGGTAAGTGACCGTCAGCGTGACAGCCTGAATGGGCTCCCTGAGCGGTTCCCGCGCCAGAAACTCCGAGACGTCCTGCACCTTCCGCGAGAACGCCTCCGCGCGCGCGCCGTAGGCCGGGTCATCCTCGAGCAGGTGCCAGTACCCTTTCATGTGGGCGCCGCACCCTGAGGTATTGACGATGATTGCCTCGGCGCCGGTGGCCTCGAAGCAGCTGATGGTGCGCCGCGCCAGCTCCCGGGCGCCGGCGCGGTCCCCGGCATGAGCATGAAGCGCGCCGCAGCAGGTCTGCCCACGTGGCACGAGCACCTCGGCCCCGTTCCGGGTCAGAACCCGCGCGGTGGCGTGATTCTGGTCGCCGAACAGCGCGTGCTGGATGCACCCGGTGAGAAGCGCCACCGGGGCCCGGCGTGTTCCCTCTGCGGGAATGCGCGAAGGAAGCGGCGCGCGCGCTGAACGAGGCGGGAGGTCCGGAAGCAGCGCCTCCCACACAGGGAGAACCCCCGGAAGCAACTTGAGGAGGCCGGTGGCGCGGATCATCCGCTGGAGCCCGCTCATCTGGTAGAGCCTGAGCAGGGAGACGGCTAGCCCCAGGAGGCGCGGGCTCGGGAGAAGGAGGGTGAAGCTTACCCAGCGGAAGAGTCGGCGGAGCGGGCTACCGGGGCGCCGCCGCTCGATCCCTGCCTTGGCCGCCTCGATGAGCTGGCCGTAGGGGACGCCGGCCGGGCAAACGGTCTCGCAGGCGCGGCAGTCCAGGCAGAGCGAGAGGTGAGTCACCACCGAATCGGTCAGCGCGATCCGCCCCTCGGCGAGCGACTTGACGAGGTAGATGCGCCCGCGCGGCGAATCCATCTCGGTCCCAAGCTCCGAGTAGGTCGGACAGTAGGAGAGACAGAGGCCGCAATGAACGCACTTGTGCACTCCCTCCACATCGAGCCCTTCGAGGCGAAGCATCCCCGCGTCCCTCAGGCTCGCCGTTTCCGTCGCCGGTCCATGCGCCATCTCTGATCCCTCTCGGGTCCCTCGCCCCCGTCGGGGGAGAGGGTCAGGGTGAGGGGGCGCTAAATGCCGCCCACAAACCGCCCCGGGTTCAAAATCCCCTTGGGGTCCAGCTTCGCCTTGAGCCGCTCCATGATCTTGAATTCGGGCCCGGGAGGATCCCACGTGGCCACTTGCTCCTTCACCGCCAGCGGCGCCCACTCAAGGGCCAGATGCCCCCCGGTGGAGCGCACCAGCTCCCGCCACTCCTTGATCGTCGCGACCACCGGCTTGGCGGATCCCCGGTCGCCCGCGAGGACTCCGGTCACGATTCCCATTGCGAAGTGGGCCCCGAACGCGGCCCTGAGCCCGTTCTTCCGGGCCACCTCGGCCCCCCGCTGCACGACCTCCGCAACCTGGGTCGAACGCACTCCGATCTTCACCACGGCCGCAGGCTCGGGGAAGACCCGGCGACCGATCTCCCTCACCGCGCGCCACGCCTCCTCCCGCGCCGTCCCGGCGAGGAGCCGATGCCGGGTCATCCCGAGACCCGAAAACAACCGCGCGGTCTCCTCGGCCTGCCAGGCTACCTGCTCGGGAGGCCCGTCAAACCCGATCAGGAGTCCACTTCCATCCCCCTCGGCAAGGCCGAGCCCACCGAGAGCTTCCCCATCCAGCAGCTCGACCGCCGAGGGAATCAGGTCCGAGCCCATGAGGAGCCGCGCCGCCCGATCGCATTCCTCAAGGCGCTCGAACCCGACCAGTACCAGTCGGTCATCGTCGGGGAGCGGTCGAAGCTTCACGGTCAACTCGGCGATGACTCCCAGCGTGCCGAAGGACCCGACATAGAGCTTGGGGAGATCGTAACCCGCCACGTTCTTCACGACCTTTCCCCCGCCATGGATCACGCAGCCGTCCGCCTCGACTACGGTGATCCCGATCAGGAGATCCCGCGCGGTGCCGTAGAGATGCCGCCGTGGCCCCGACGCGTTGGTCGCCAGGATCCCGCCCAGGGTCGCCCGCCCAGGGAAGGGCGGATCCAGCGAAAGCCACTGCCCGTGGCGGCCCAGGGCCGATTGCATCGCCTCCAGGGTCATGCCGGCCTGGACCGTGGCAGTCAGATCTCCAGGCTCATGCTCCAGGAGACGGCAGAGCCGCTTGAGCCCGAGCACCAGGCCAAGCCTCCGGGGCGCGGTCCCCAACCCCATCTTCGTCCCGCCGCCCCAGGGGGTCACCGGGACCCCTTCCCCTGAAGCCAGCGCGAGGATCGCGCTGGTCTCCTCTACGGACCCCGGAAACGCGGCCGCCTCCGGGCTCCGGCCTTCCAAGACGTAAGGAGAAAGCTCGACCCCTGTCAGGAGATGCTGGGGCCCGACGATACTCCTAAGCCTGTCGACGAATGCCGGACCCACCGGGTGACGAGGGCGAGCAGGGAGTGGCCCCGGCGTCAGAAGCGCTGGGCCAACCCCTTCTCTTCGATCGGGTGAGGTCGATAGGCGGGCCCCACTTCCACGCACGACTTCTTGGTGGGGAAGATCTTGCCGGGGTTGCAGCGGCCGTCCGGGTTGAACGCCTCCTTCACCCTCTGCATCGTGGCCAGGTCAGCGGGTGAGAAGATGAACGGCATGTAGTCCATCTTCTCGATGCCGATGCCGTGCTCTCCGGAGATGGAGCCGCCCACATCGGCGCAGACCTTGAGAATCTCGGCCCCGGCCTTCACCACCCGCTCCTCCTCGCCCGGCTTCCGTGGGTCGTAGAGGATATTCGGGTGGAGGTTTCCGTCGCCGGCGTGAAAGACATTGCCCACGCGAAGCTGGTGGGCCCCCACGATCTCATTCACCCGGCGCAGAACCTGAGGAAGCTTGGTCCGCGGGATGACGCCGTCCATCACCATGTAGGCGGGGGAGATCCGACCGTAGGCCCCGAATGCGGACTTGCGCCCCTTCCAGAGGAGCGCGCGCTCGGCCTCGTCCCTGGCCAGCCGCACTTCCCGCGCGCCGCACTCGCGGCACGCGGCCATCACGCGCTCGGCCTCCCGATCCAACCCGACCTCCAACCCGTCCAGCTCGATCAACAGCGCCGCCCCCGCGTCGCGCGGGTATCCGCAGCCGAAGGCGTCCTCCACCGCCTGGATGGTCACCTGATCGATCATCTCCAGCGCCGCGGGGACGAGGCCCCGCCCGATGATGGCGGAAACGGCCTCGGATGCCTGATCGATCTCGGCGAAGACCGCCAGGATGGTCCTCACCGCCGGGGGCTTTTTCAGGATCCGCACCACCACCTTGGTGGCGATCCCGAAGGTTCCTTCGGAACCCACGAACAGCCCGACCAGATCGTACCCCTGCGGATCCCGGGTCTTGCCGCCGAGCCAGACGACCTCGCCGTCGGGCATGACCACCTCGAGGCCGAGGACGTGATTGGTGGTGACGCCGTACTTCAGGGTGTGGGGGCCGCCGGAATTGTTGGCGATGTTTCCCCCGATCGTGCACGCCTGCTGGCTGGACGGGTCCGGAGCGTAGTAGTAGCCGCTGGGACCGACCGCCCAGGAAAGGTGCAGGTTCACCAGCCCGGGCTCGACCACGGCGATTTGATTCTCGTAGTCCACCTCCAGCACCCGATTCATCCTGACGAGCGAGATCACCAGCCCGCCCTCGGTCGGCAAACACCCGCCGGAGAGCCCGGTGCCCGCGCCGCGAGCCACAAACGGGATCTTCTCCCGGCTCGCCAGCTTCACCAGCTCCGCCACCTGCCGGGTGTCCGTTGGGAAGACGACGAAGTCCGCCAGAGCCCGGAACAACGTCAGCCCGTCAGACTCGTAGACCAAGAGCTCCTCGGGGTCGGACAGGACCGCCGACTTCCCCACGATCGCCTCCATCTGGCCTCGCAGGGTCTTCTTCCGGGGCTCGGTGAGGGTGGTCATAATCGCCTCCTCCAGGCGACCGGATTATATCACCGGTCTCCGAACCGCTCAATTGACCGCGAGCTTCGCGAGTCGAGCTCTGGATCTCCAGAAAATCCTCTTGTGTTTGTGGCTGTTTTCGGTATACTGATGTTGTTTGCCGGTCTTCGCGCCATTGTGGCGTTCCGAGCTGGCCTCGCCTCCGGTAGAGTTCTTCCGCATCTCAGGGGCGTGAAATTCAATGCGGAAGAGTGTCAACCCCGCAGCGCGGGGGCAAGGAGGCGCCTCATGGCGTCCAAGTTATACGTCGGCGGTCTATCTTTTTCCACAACCTCTGAGAGCCTTCGGGAGTATTTCGCCCAGTGCGGGACAGTCGAGTCCGCCACGGTGATCACCGACAAGTTCTCGGGCCAGTCGAAGGGCTTCGGCTTCGTGGAGATGTCCACGAGCGACGAGGCCCAGGCGGCGATCTCGAGGCTGAACGATCAGCAGTTCGAGGGCCGGCGGCTCACGGTCAACGTGGCGAAGCCGCAGGCTGCGCGTCCCGGAGGCTCCCAGTCACGCGGGGGCTTCGGCGGCGGCGGGAACAGGAGTCGCACGCCCCGCTGGTAGGCGACCTGCCGACCCATTCAGAGCGAAAACGGCGCGGGGGTTCACCCCTGCGCCGTTTTTGCCACTTCGCTGATCGGAGGGCTCCATGGATCGATGTCCATTCCGCGCCGCGAGGCTGCGCCTCCTGGCCCTTCTCGCGCTGGTCGTATTGCTCCTCTCCCCCCACCTGGCCGCCTCCAGCACCGTCCTCTCTGACAACGACGCGACACTTCTCAGACGCGGAGCGATCGTGTTCAGCGCCGACCTTCCGCCGGGACCGAACAAGGACGAAGGGATGGGCGGCACTGCCTCTGCGCTCCTTCAAGCCGACACGGAGGCTGTCTGGCAGACCCTCCTGGATTTCCCCGGCCACGCCGGGTTGTTTCCCCGGGTCAAAGAAAGCGCCGTGATCGCGCACCAGGACAACCAGACTCTGGTCAGCTACCGGGTGGCGGTGGGGTTGTTTTCCTTCCGGTTCTTTATCAGGAACTATGCCGACCCGGTGACCCACACGCTTCGCTGGGAGCTGGATCAAAGCCGGCCCAACGACTTGTTCCGGGACCACTGGGGTTATTGGAAGGTCCACCCGCGGGGTGAGGGGACGCTCGTGACCTATGCGATGGGCGGACGCACCGCTCTGCCCGCCTTCCTCACCCGGGGGGCAGGACGGGAGGGAACAGTTCTCACCATGAAAGCCCTGAAGGAGCGCGTCGAGGGGCGGCACGCGCTTTAACCGGGGCAGAAAAAGAGCCTCTGCCATAACGCTTGCACTTCTCGAACACGCCCCTTCGGTACGCCGCGCGCACATCATCCTGCAGGAAGGGTTGATCGTGTTCGCTATCGGGAATAGCTCACCCCAATTGCAATCCGTCCTTCACGCTTTTGAGCAGGTCGTTGGCCTCTTTGGCCGCTGTTGCAGGTGGCAAGGTCTTGCCGTCGCCCATCTCGATGCGGACGTGGAAACGGATAGGCGCGTTGGCCTTAGCCTTGATCTCCAGCAGCTTGGGCACGATATCGCCGAGGTCTTGAACCTGCGCCGGATCTAATTCGGCGCTCGCCACGAGCACCTTGGTGAGACCAGCGCCAGTACCGCCCGCGGTCCCGCCGCCGGTGGCTCCCGTGGTCACCTTGAGCTTGACGAACTGCGCGGAGGGAAAATCGCAGGGCCATCCTTGGGAGCCTTCCGCGAGTTCCAGAAAGCGGGCTTGGAGCGCACCGCCGATGACGTCCCGCACGGTCTTCCAGGGGAGCGTCTTGCCTGCCTTCATGGACAGGGCCGTGGCGACGGAGAGCCCCGAAGCCGCGCCGTCCTTCCAGGCCTCAGGCAGGTTCTCCGGCAGAATCTCCGCGGCGGCAATGGCCGCTGGCGCGGCGCAGAGCTTGGCGTTAAGGCTCAACACGCCCGCTGGTATCGGTTCTCCCAGGATGCTGGCCGGGCCGGAGAGCAGCCACAGGGTTCCGTTCTCAACTGCCACGCTGATGGCCTTATCCACGACCGCTTGCCCGGCCTTAGGAATCTGCATCGGTTCCTGATAGCCTGCCTGCTCGACTTGCACGACGGTCGAGCCGCTGAAGTAGTCGGCCACCGCCTTGGCCGTAATCTCATCGGTGGGCCACAGGCCGGGCAGTTTCTTAGGGGCCAACAGCGCGGGCGAGAGTTCGCCCAACTCCGCCGCCTCGGGAAGGACGAGCTCGAGCGCCGTGTCGTTGAGCGCATTCTCGTCTGGCCGCGAAATCCACCAAGTGCGAGACGTTCCATCAGGGCGGGTAAGCCGCAGGACGAACGTTCCCTTCTCGCACCCGTCCACCAGCGTGTCGAGAATGGCGCTGGCCTTCAGCATTTTCGGCAAGTGCGGAAGCTGGGCGAACGCTCCGGCCAGGTCCTTGACGCGCCGGGAGGTCTCGCCCGGACGCCAGAGGTTATAAGGCCCATCCGGCAGGAGGGCCTCGGCGGTGATAGCCGTATCCTGCACACGGGCCCGCTTGTCCCCCTTGATGATGTTGAAATGAGGATCCTCGGTGACCGTGATCTTGAATGCCTGCGCTTCATCCTTCTCCGAGACCGTCACCACGACGCAGTATGTCTGCTTGATCGCGTCGGGGATGCGGCCCTTGGCCTTGTCGATGTTGATTTGCAGCGTCTGCGCCCGGGCCGGGTCAACGTTGCCGTCCTTCTGCTGCTTCTTGATCTCCTCGCGGACGACCTCCCACGCCAGGTAGTCCCGCACCCGCGCCATCGCGAGCTCGAGGCCGTCCCTGGATGGCACGAGGAGAAGAACGGAGTTGCGATAGACGCGCGGCCTGTCCGACCCCGTGGTCTCGTCCAGGAATCGCTTGGCCTCGGCGTTCGGCTTGCCGGACTCCGATGCGGCGCTTGGCCCCAGGATGGCGTAGTGGAACGCGCCGTCGTCCTCGATGTCCTTGGGCCGGGTCGGGAGCGTGTGGACGCGCACCCCGGCCGCCGAAGCGTTGGCCGTGAGCGCCTTCACTTTGCTGATGTCATCAAGCAGCCGGGCGCGAACGATATCCTCGGCAATATTCTTGGCCGCGACGGCGTGCATCTGGGTAAGGTTGGGCCGGTTGCCCAGCCGCCACGTGCCGGGCAACTGCCCTTCGCCCACGGCGGTGTAGAGGTCGTCAAGCCAGTAACTCGTCTGCGCCCAGCGGGAAAGCCCCTTTTCGAGCTCAATCTTGTCCGGCCGTGTGGAGCCCAAGAGAACCGCAAGGTCTCGCGTCCTGGCGTTCTGGCCGACGGGCTGGGAATGCAGAAAGGTCGCCACTACGGCCTGCTCGACTTCGCGGAACTTCAGGCCGACGGACTCCGCCTGTATCCGCCTGGCCTGCGAGAACTCGTTGTCCAGAATACCTGTCCACGCCTGCTTCTTGCCCTCCCACTCCTCGGTGTCCGCGACGGTGACCATCTCCCGTAGAGATTCCGAAAGGCCCTCCTTGTCCGGCGCGGCGAGGAACACGGCAGGGCCGATGAGGGGACTCGTGTCCCACTTCTCGGCCTCGCGCAGGGCCAGGGCGAAGGTTCTCAAAACTCCGCGCGTCCGCTGGAACTGAGCAAGCTGCGTCCACTTGGAGTAGAGCACCTCCGTAAGGTCGGGATGAAACGGGAAGCTCTTCAGGAAGCGCTCTTCCGCCTCAGCGCCTTGCTTGGCCGTCTGCTCGTCCACGGCGGCGATGCCCTTGAGCGCGGCCACGACGTGCTGGGGAAACGCCTCTCGATCCTTGAGCGACTGCGGTGTAAAGAACCGGCGGCGCAGGACTTCGGCCACGTCCTCCTTGACCACCGGTTCCACCGCCTCCTCGCGCTGGCGCTGGAAGATGTCGTAAAGCTCGGCCTGAATTTCCCGGCCCAGCGTGTCGCTCTTGCGCGGGTCGGTCGCCAGAAGCGACGCGACAAGGCAGCACCGGTCCACCTTCACCACCGCCTGGGTGAGGTACTGGAAGAAGTTCGCCAGCCTGCTTCGCCATTCCCTGTCCTGGGCCACCTTCTCGCGGGCGTACATCAGCACCTCGTCGATCAGGATGAGCGTGCCCAGCCCTTGCTTGCCCGGCAGTTCAAGAAGCTCGGTGAGCAGGTTCTCGGCGGGCGCGGAATCGCGCTCCTCGGCCTTGCCGCTGGCGTGGAGAACCTTCAAGCCCGCATCGCCCGCAACCTGATAGGCCAGGATGCTCCAGGGCTGCTTGAGTGTCCGTGTCTTGCCGTCGGGCGAGGAGACGGTCATGCCCTTCTCGACGTCCAGCTTGTCGAAGCACAGGCCCGCCACGCGGCACTTGGGCGGCTTTTGACCGATGTCCTGGATAAACTCGGCCACGGCGGGGAGATCTGGCAGCTTCTCCGGGTCGTAAACGAGGTGCCGGAGCGTAATCAACGTATGCGTCTTGCCGCCGCCGTAGGTCAGCTCCAACTGCCGGACGGCCTTGTCGTTCCTGCCCGCCAGACGCAAGACCACGTCCCGCACGAGCCGGCGCAGATTGTAGGTCGGAAAGGTCAGCGCGAAGAAGTGCTCCGGCTTTTCGTAGACGGGCCGCTTGCCGCGCTGCATCATGACCTCGTAGAGATCGGCGGCGAACATGTGAAGCGGCAGCTCCCCGGAGCGCAGGTCGTCGCGGAGCTTCACCGCCTCGTGCCATCGCTTCCACGGGAGCTTATTCATCGGTCTGTTCCTCCTTGCGCCGCGCCCGGATCGCGCGCTGGGCCGCCAGGATTTCCCGCCGCAGCGTCTCGGCGTCCGGTAGGTTTGTCAGGTACTTCGACGCGAAGACCTGCGCGCGAATACCGCCTGTCGCGTATTTCACCATGGCATCGTCCTTGTCGCTGCACAGGATGATGCCCACCGGGTCGGCTTCGCCGAGCATCATCAAGTGCTCTCTCGCATAGTTGAGATACACGTTCATCTGGCCCGCGTCGGCGTGCGTGAAGGCCCCCGTCTTGAGGTCAATCACGACAAGGCACCGCAGCCCGCGATGATAGAGCAACAGATCCATTCGATACCACGAGTTGCCGATGCGAATCCGCTTCTGCCTGGCGACGAACGTAAACCCCGTTCCCATCTCCAGGAGAAACCACTCCATGTGGCGGATCAGCGCCTCCTCCAGGTCGTTCTGGCTGTACTCATCCTTGAGATTGAGGAACTCTAACAGGTACGGATCTCGGATTTCCTCCTCTACAGAGACAGCGTCTTCCGGTTGTGGCGCTTGACCGCGAGCCATCAGGGCTGCCGGCCGTTTCGACCGTACGGTGCGCTCGTAGAATTGCGTGCTGATTTGACGGTCAAGCTGCCGAACGGACCATCCCCCTCGAATGGCCTCCGACTCGTAGAAGGCGCGCGCCAGCGGATTCTCCACCGACATCAACCGGACATACTGGGACCACGCCAGCGGGAACCCATCCGCCAGCGCGATCGCCGGTTGAA
>CAYJUC010000051.1:0-10051 GCA_964372605.1 uncultured bacterium
CACTGAGCGAAGCGCGACCTGGCAGGTGCCAGGACAGCCGGAGCAACCGAGGACGAGGTGCGTGAGGCTATCAGCTTCGCCATCCGCTCCAACGCCGCCAGAGCCCACGCCGACATCCTGAAGGTCTGGGACGGCGAGCGCTAGGAGCGTGTCATGGCGGAGATCAGCCTGACCGCGGCGTTCTCCACCGTCCCGGCGGCGGAGGCGGAGGCGCTGAAGCAGCTCCTGACCGAGACGGTCGAGCAGATCGCCAGGGACGACGGGACTTTCAAGAAGGCCAAGCTCGTCTTTACCGAGTCCGACGAGCGATGCGGGCTCACCGCGGAGCTGGATGGAATCAAGAAGGAAGGCGTGCCGCTCCAGCTCGACCTGGACGGGCTGGAGGATGCGAAGACGTCTCCGGGGGCTCGCGCCCAGCTCAAGGAATCGCTCCGCCTCTACTTCAGGAAAGTGCTCGGCAAGTAAGCGACTCTCGTGGCTGACGACGGTCTCCTCCTCTACTTTTATGGCGGCGCCGTCTTCAAGGTGGCCGACGGCGTCCAGACTCCAAAGGGCGGCTCCCTCCTCTTCTGCCGGCACCTGGAGTTTCGCCCGGCAGAGCGCGTCCTGGAGCTGGGGACCGGAGTGGGTCTCGCCGCCGTCTTCGCAGCCAGGCGCGGCTGCCGCGTGATCGCCACCGACGTGGTCCCGGCGGCGGTGGCCTGCGCAAGGGAGAACGCGCTCCTGAACGGGGTGGGGGAGCTGGTCGAGGTGAGGCTCGGGGACTGCTACGATCCGGTGCCGGGCGCCAGTTTCGACCTGATCTGCACCAACCCACCCCAGATGCCCACGCCCGCGGGAAAAGAGCGCGACGACCCTGTGGCGGCCGCGGACAATGGCGGCGTGGACGGCTGGGAGATCCTTGACAAGGTGATCGCTGGCGCGCCAGGCCACCTGAACCCGGGAGGGCGGCTTATCTTCACGATCTTCGCCTTCCTGGGGCTGAAGAAGGGCTGTGCGAAGCTGGAAGCTGTAGGTCTGGTTCCGGAGATCATCGGCCGGGAGATCCAGTCGTTTCCCCGCATCGGCTACGAGCGCCTGGACCATATTCGCGCGATAGATGCCGAAGGCGTACTCCCCAAGAGCGGGATGCCCAAGAACATCGAGCGCTTCGTGATCCAGGGAACCAAGCCCCGGTGAAATCCCTCATCGTCAACGCCGACGACTTCGGCCTGACGACCGGCGTGAGCAGGGGGATCCTGGAGGCTCATCACCGCGGGATCGTCACCAGCACCACGCTACTGGTGAACCGTCCCATCGCGGCGGAGCTCCTGGCGGAGCTGAAGGCCTCCGCCCTTGGCGTCGGTCTCCACCTGAACCTCACCCACGGGATTCCGATCTCTCCGCCCGGCGAGGTTCCCTCGCTGGTGGACGGAGCGGGCAAGCTCGTCCGGGACTCGCGCCAGGTGGCCGCCGCAGCCAAACCGGAAGAGGCAGCGCTGGAGCTGCGCGCTCAGGTGGCGATGTTCGTCAGGCTGATGGAGCGAACGCCGACCCATCTGGACAGCCACCACCACGTGGCTCGCCAGGCGCCGATCCTCGAATGCCTGCTTGACCTGGCCGAAGAGCTAGGTATTCCGGTGCGAAGCCAGGATGGGGAAGTGAGACGCGCAGCGCGCGCCCGCGCTCTCAAAACTCCGGATCACTTCTTCGGCGAGTCCGGGCCCGAGTCATACTGGTCAAGCGAGCGGGTCCTGGCCCACGTGGAGGCGCTTCCAGACGGAGTCTCCGAGTTCATGACCCACCCCGGCTACTTTGATGACGATCTCGCATATAGCCGTTACGGCAAGCAACGCGAGGGCGAGCTTCTGGGGTTGACCGACCCCGCGGTGAAGGAGGCGGTGGCCACTCGCGGGATCAAGCTCTGTCACTTCGGAGAAATCTGATGGCAAGGGAGGTCATCCTCGGCGTGGACATGGGGGGCACCACGATCTCCGCCGGGCTCGTCACCCCGGAGGGAGAAATCATTGCCCAGATCGAGGCCCCAACTCGGGAGGCCGGGCCGGGGAGCGCGCTGGCCACGCTACTCCGCCTCATTACCCGGCTCCTGGCTCAGGCCGAGGCCGCTGGGCATCGGGTCCTCGGTGTCGGCGCAGGAGTGCCAGGCGCGGTGGATGCCGGGCGAGGAGTCGTCGGGGTGGATGTGCAGAACGTCCCGGAGCTGGCGGGTTGCCCCCTTGCTGCCGAGCTTCGCCGGGCCTCGTCGCTCCCCGCGTTTATCGACAACGACGTCAATGTCCTCGCGCTCGGGGAGTGGCGGTTCGGCGCCGGCCGAGAGGCGAGCTCGCTGGTCATGCTCGCTGTCGGCACGGGCGTCGGCGGAGGCGTCATCCTCGACGGCCGGCTGGCGCGCGGCGCGTCCGGTTACGGCGGCGAGCTGGGGCACGTGCCGATCAACTTCGACGGCCGCCCCTGCTTCTGCGGCGGCCGGGGCTGCCTCAAGACCTACGTCTCCGGCCCAGACATCGCGACCGAGGCCCGCCAGCGGGTGAAGGGGCAGAAAAATTCGCCGCTGCTCAGGCTGGCCGGCGGCGATCCCGCGGGCATTACCGCCGCCCTGGTGTTCCGCGCCGCGGCCGGGGGCGATCAGCTTGCGGCCGGCCTCGTGGACGAGGTCTGTCAGGCGCTGGGGGCAGGGATCGCGGTGGTGGTCAACGGGCTGAACCCGGAGGTGCTGGTGATCTCCGGAGGGGTCGCTCAGTCACTCCAACCGCTGGAGGCGGCGATTCTCCGCTGGGCCGGCCGCTACGCCTTTGCCAAAGCGCTGGCCGCCACGCGCATCGCGATCATGCCGCTGGACAAGCGCGCCAGCGTTCGCGGCGGCGCCGCCCTCTTCCTCTACGAGACCGAGCGCGGCCGTTGATCCGGCCTATCGCCGGAACAGGATGGCCAGCATGACGGTGATCCACGTGCCAACCTGAATTCCCACGATCCACCAGAGTCGATCCTCCACCCGAGCCACCCGATCCTCCAGCCGAACCATGCGAGCCGCGAGCTCCTCGAAGCGCCGGTTCATCTCCCCCCGGAAATCATCCAGGCGACGGTGAAGGTCGTCCAGCCGCTTGTGGACATCGTCTATTCTTTTAGACAGTTCACCGTCGTTAGGCACAAAGCCACCCTACCACGCGGATTTTACCCCGTCAATTTAGGCGCGGTTCGGTTCCTGCCTTGGTTTCACCTTGTGATCTCCCCGGCGATCCTGGAAGAGATCGACCGCGTGTTGCATTATCCCAGGATTCTCAAGCGCCACTGGTGGCAGCCGGAGCGGATGCGGGTATTTGTCGACGATCTAGCCCACCTCGCCATTCTGACGCCGGGGGAACGGAGGGGCAACGTGATCGTGGAAGATCCGTCCGACAACCGATACCTCGAATGCGCCATCGAAGGAGACGCGGACTCTATCGTCAGCGGTGATGAGCACCTCGTGCGACTGGACGCGTGCCAGAAGATCAGGATCCTCGCCCCACGGGCGTTCCTGGACATCCTGAAGGAAACACCGAAGCTATGAGACTCCGGCGGGCGTAAACCAGAGCATGGGTCAGACGGCCATCCAGACGGTTCCGGCGCCTACCAGCCAGTCGGGGACAGGCTCGTAGTAGAGTACTTCACCCTTGTGTCCGGGAAGCGCGCCGAGCACGGCGATCCAGCTCCGGATCTCCTGCGCCCCGTTGCCGCCGTCCCGCTCGATCTCGTCGCAGGTCAGCGCTGCCACGGCCTGCCCCTGCCCGTGCTCGATCGAGCGGAGGATCCGTTGATCGAAGTCCGGGCTGATCGTGCCGTGCCCGGGTGTCCCGATCCGGTGCGACATCCCGCCCGAGCCGACAAGCGCCACGCGCTCGCCCGCAGGCCGGCGCTGGATGAAGGCGCGGAGAAAACCTCCCAGCTCGTAGCACCGGCGGGGGGTCGGGAGCGGCGGCGCCACGCAGTTGATCAGGATCGGCACGATCGGGAGTGTCGGCTCGGGCATCAGAAAGTGGAGCGGTACCGACACGTCGTCCACAAACTCCAGCTCGTACGAGTAGGCCAGGTCGAATCCCGCGTCGAGCCCGGCCTCCAGCACCGCCTTCCCCCACTCGCCGGACCCGGGTAGCGTGCGCGGGGGGAGCCCGAGGGCCCTCCCCCCGCCCGGCGAGGGGGCGGGGTATGATTGGCCCATCCCCACGCAGAACGCGGGCATGTTGTCGTAGAAAAAGTTCTGCAGATGATCGTTGCTGAAGATCACGAGCAGTTCCGGGCGGGCCGCCTCGAGCCGCCGCCGCATGACCTCCAGGCTCGCAAGGAAACGCTCCCGCTGCTCGGGGCGCTGGATCACCGGTCGCGCCGTGATCATCGGAGCGTGGGGAGTCAGGATTCCGGCGACGATCTCTCCCATACTGCGTCCTCCTTCTCTACTTCGGTTCGAGAGTGACGACGCTCTCCTTCGCGTCGATTGTGACTTTGAACTGTTCCAGGAAGTCGCGGCCCAGGAGACCGTCGGCCTGCTTCAGATCCGCGTCGTGGACGACGACCTGGAGTGGTCCAGTCTTCGCGTCTCCGACCTCGACCGAGTCCACCCACGCCACGCCTGCTTCGACGATGCCGCCGACCCCCTTGATCCTCTGACGGCGGGCGTGATCGATTGAGATGCCGAGCTTCCCGAGCGTCTGGGGCGTCACCATGGTCTGGTCGGCGCCGGTGTCCAGGACCAAGGTGACAGCTTCCCCGCCGTTGAGCCTGGCGCTGACCAGAATGGGCGCACCCGGGGTGAAGGGAATCCTGACGACGCGCTGAGATGGAGGCGGCCGCTCTCCGGGAGGAGTGGTGTAGTAGATGATGCCCTGCTCGTCCACCCGTCGTTCGAGCTGAGCGGAAGCCACCCCGGGAAGAAGCGCGAGAAGCAGGAGGAGCAGGACCCTCACCCACTGAGTGACCATCGATCAATAGTACACCGCGCGGGACGGCCCACCGCCAGCGGCGATGACCTCGCCGGTAATCGCTCCCGACTTGGGCGAGGCCAGAAACGCCGCCAGGTGGGCGATCTCCCTGGCATCCACGATGCGCCGGATGGCGTGGGTAGCCGCCAGGCGGCGCTCGTACTCCTCCAAGCTTACGCCCTCCCGCTTGGCCGCGGCGGCCCAGCCCTCGGCGGTGCGTTCAGTGCGGGTGGCGCCGGGGTGAATGGCGTTCACGGTGATCCCCGACGGCCCGAGCATGTCCGCCAGCGTCTTCGTGAGATGGCCGACGGCCGCATTGCGGGCCCCCGCGATACCGCCCGAGGTCCGCGCGGCCAGCCCGCCGATGTTGATGATGCGGCCCCATCGGTTCTTCTGCATGTGGGGTGCGGCCGCGCGGGCGCAGCGAACGTAGCCGAGGAACTTGGTGTTGAGGTCCCCCAGGATGGCGGCCTCATCCACCGTGGCCAGGTCGTGGGAGGGCACGCCGCCGACCAGGGCTGCGTTGTTCACCAGGACGTCGAGGCGCCCCAGGGCGGCGGCAGCGTCCTGGAACATGGCGTTGACTTCCTCTGCCTTCGAGGTGTCGGCGATCAGCGGCACGACGCGCCGGCCGGTCTCCTTGGCGAGCTCCTCAACCGCTGCATTCAGGACATCGCGTTGCCGGGCGCAGACGGCGACGTCCATCCCTTCGAGGGCGAGCTCCCGGGCGATCGCCTTGCCGATCCCCCGGCTGCCGCCGGTGACGAGCGCAACCTTTCCTCTGAGTTCCAGATCCATGCTCCCTCCTGTTTTATTGTCCGCTTGACTTCTTGACCGGGGGGGTGAGCAGGCGGTCGAGAAGCTTCGCCAGCTCGGCCTCGCTCATGGGACCGGCGCGGCGGGAGACGATCTCCCCCTTCTTCGAGATCACCACCATGTGAGGCGGCTGGGTGACGCCGAAGCGATCGGCGATCCTGAGATCCGGATCCAGGCCGGCCGGGTAGCTGGCCCGGTGGGCCTTCAGGAACTTCCGCGCATCCTGCGCGTCGTCCTGGAGCTGCACTGCGACGAACTCCACGCCGCGGCGCCGGTACTTCCTGTAGTTCCGCTCGAAGGCGGGGCCTTCCCGGGCGCAGACCTTGCACCACGACGCCTGAAACCGGACCACCAGGAGCTTCTTGCCCAGGTACGCGCGGGAGTCGAACGCCTTCGTGCCTTCCAGCAGCCGGAGGGTGAATGCCGGAGCGGTCTCGGCCGCCCACGCCGGTTCCGGCACGGCCAGCACCAGGACAAGCAGTGCGAGTGACAGTCGGCGCACGGCCCGAGTATATCCGATTTCCATCGGCTCCCTCTCCCTCCCCGGGGCGGGAGAGGATGAAGGTGAGGGTGGGGCGGGGGAGAGGGGAAATCGAGTAATTCCCGCATCCTCTCCCTGTCAGATTCTTTCGGATCATGGCTAAGCTGGGGCCCGGACCGACTTCAGGGCGAGAACGCGTTCGCGTCGCGCTATCCGCCACTCCCAAAGAATCAGGGGAAACGCTATGGCCGCGCCCACGATATTAGCCAGCCATCGTGCCGCATACGCGCCCGACTCCAGGGGGATCAGAAGGCCGAGAGCCCCCAGTCCCAGCAGCACTCTCTGGAGCAGGGAGAGCCTGCGCAGGAAGTAACCCTCCAAGACCATGCCGAGGATGACCGTGCCCAACGTAGCTGTAACCACAGAGAAAACGATATATCCCGGAGAACCTCGGAGGAGCAGCGACGGCGAGAAGACGAAGAGAAAGGGGACGATATAGCCCAATATGCCCAATCGCATACCCGCCCAACCCGTGCGCATGGGGTCAGTGCCGACCAGGGAAGCCGCAGTGAAGCTTGCAAAGGCAACCGGCGGGGTGACGACCGAGAGGATCCCGTAGTAGAAGATGAAGAGGTGGGCTGCGAGCGGTGTAAAACCCATCTGGACCATGGCCGGGGCCACAAAGATCGCCAGAAGCAGGTAAACCGCGGTCGTGGGCATCCCCATGCCCATGACGATCGCGACAGCGGCAGTCATGGTAAGGAGCAAAAACTCGTTCCCCTGGCTCATACTCACCAAGGCCATCGAAAACTTTGCTCCCAGGCCGGTCCCGGTCATGATGCCGATGATGAACCCGGCTGCCCCTAAGATCACCGCAAGCTCCACAAGGATCCGTCCGCAGTTTTCGAGCGCGATCACGAGGCGGCGAAGGTGGCGTCGGACTTCCCGTCGGAAAAGGGAAACGCCCACGGCCCCGGCTACCGAGATGAGGGCGGCTCTGGCCGGGGGAAGGTAAAGGATGAAGAGGGTGTAGATCAGAATCATCAGCGGGATGACCACGAGCCAGCTCATCTTGACAATGGGCCCGAGGGATGGCAGCTCCTCCGGCGGCAACCCTCGGAGTCCCTCCTTCCCTGCCTCCAGGTCGACCTGGACGAAGAGGGCCAGATAGTAGAGAAGGGCCGGGACCAGAGCGGCTATGGCCACCGCGGCGTACGATATTCCCAGCATATCGGCCATGATGAAGGCGGCTGCCCCCATCACCGGCGGCATGATCTGACCCCCTGTGGAGGCCACCGCCTCTACGGCCGCGGCCACATGGGGCTTGTAGCCGGCCCGCTTCATCATCGGAATCGTGATCATGCCGTCAACCGCCACATTGGCCACAGCGCTTCCTGAGATCGTTCCGAACAAGCTCGAAGCCACCACGGCGACCTTTGCCGGTCCACCTCGAAACCGGCCCATAGCAGCCAGAGCGAAGTCGGTGAAAAGCGTGCCGCCACCGGTCGCCAGCAGGACCTCACCGAAGAGGACGAAGGCCATCACCATGGTGGCCCCAATGGCTAAGGGAAGTCCGAGCAGGCTATTTGAGTCCGTGTAGGTGAAGAAGATGAGACGCTCCCAGGACCAACCTTTGGCTCCGAGAACGCCGGGAATCAGGTGAGAAAAACGAGCGTAGAGGAAAAACGACGCCACAAGGAGAACCAAGAGCCAGCCCACAGAGCGTCGCACTACCTCAAGCACGGCCCCGATGGCGATGACGCCCAAGACCAGGTCCAGCTGGGTAGACGTGCCGGCGAACATCAGGGTGGAATAGGTCGCCGTGAGATACAAGCCGGCGGCTAACCCCAGAAGAGCCCCGGCCCAGTCATACCACGGGACCCGGTGCCAGGGACCGGATTTGGCTCGGGGATAGGTGAGAAAAGCGGCAGCCAGAGCCAGGCCCAGGAACAGGCCCAGGTACTGTTCCCGGATGATCGCGATCCCAACGTAGAGGGTGAGATCCAGGACCGCTCCCACACCGACCAGGGGAAGCGCGACAAAGAGCCCACGCTGAATCAAGCCCGGCGTTCCGGGCAACTTCCGGAGACGCCCAACAACCGGTTCCAACCCATCTATGGCCATGAGGCTCCGCCAAGAATTATGGGGTGCCGATCGCGCTCACTTCTCGAGCTCCCGGAGCAATTGCTGCTGGTGCTGCTCCAGTTCTCGATTCCACACGCCCACCTCCTTGTAGAGGCGGATGGCGCCCGGATGGTAGGGAATGGACTGCGGCGTCGTCACCTTGTCTCTGGTCCAGAGTCGTTTAAAGTCTGCGTGGATGGGGTGGGTCTCCTCCATTTTCTCCCAGAGCGCCTTTGTCACCGCGTAGGCTACGGCGTCTGGCATGGTCTTGGGAACGGCGAAATTCATGGACATGGCGAGGAGACACGTCTCTTCCTTGAGCACCCCGTAGCCCGCCGGCTCCTTCGTCATCGTCACTCCCGGAATGAACTCCTCGACCTTGCGCTTTCCCTCCTGTGAACAGTCCCCCTGGAGAAACCGGATGCCGAAGGCGGTATCCAACTCCCTCAGGCGGACTACCGTCGGGGCTCCGGCGAAGGCGGCATCTACGCGGCCCTCGGCAAAGGCCTCCAGGCCGTCGGCGAACCCGGGCACGGCAACCCGCGTGTCCAGATCCTTGGATGTCAGGCCCATGCTCCGGAGCATGGCCTCGACATTGATCATGGCGGCCGGGATACCGGCATATCCCCACGGAATCCGCTTTCCCTTGAGGTCAGCGAGGCTGAACATCTTGGAGTCTTTGCGGACGACCACCCCCGTATTGAACAGGGGGGCCGCCTGAAGGGTCCGGAGCCACGGCCGCGGTTTGTCGCGATAGAGGGGTGGCAGGCCTCGGGCTGCGTAATGGCCGTCGATGGTAGAGAAGGTCCCGACGTCTATCTTTCCCTCCTCCATCCGGGGCAGCCACACCACGGGTCCCCGAGTCGCCTCAACGGTGACCCGCATCGGGGTGTGGGCCAACACCTTGGCCAGGGCGCTCGCCCCCAGATAGTGGGTCGTGCCCGGAGTCAGGGTGCCGACAACGAGATCTTTGGGAAGCTGGGAGGCAGGTTGGGCCTGGGCACGAGACCATCCCCCGAAAAAGCCTAAAGCTAGAGAGACCCCCAGAATCAGTCCGAAGCTCTTCCGTTCCATCCTGATCCTCCTCATGTCCTTTTGGTCCTCCATTCGAAGAAGCCGGCGCACCGTGCCTTTCACTTGGCCCGGAGGCGGTCCGTGATCGGCCGGTAGACGGTCTCGCGGATGCCGGCCGCCAGCTCGCGCGGCAACGGTTCCGGGGGACGGTTGACCTCGACAATTCTCTGGAAGCCGACGACGGGAACCGATCGGTCAAGGCCGACCACCGGCATCCAGACGATGTCGCCACGCTTCGCCTCGAGGGCTCGCCCGCGCGATTCAACCGCCTCGGCAGGGACGCCGTCGAATGCCGCGAAGTACAGGCCGCCGCGCGGGGACACTTCCAGCATGGCCGAGACGTCACCTTCCGGAGCGCGATAGAGATTGCGGCTCCAGTCCGTGATGTGGGGCGTCCATTCGACAAACCCCCAGTTTTTCTTGTACACCGGGGTCGTGAAGGCCTCGGGCGTTTGGACGACCCAGAGTGCCAGGTACTTGATCGTCTGATCGAGCCCCGCGGCGCGGTAGCGCTGCCCGGAGAGGAAGAACGGCTGCGTCAGCATCTCGGCGAGCTTGGGCCCGCCGTACCAGGCATTCCAGCGGTCTTCGAGATCCGGCCGGG
>CAYJUC010000051.1:10151-13230 GCA_964372605.1 uncultured bacterium
CCCAACAAGCGCCGCGGGTTGTCCACGGTCATGCGCCGCAGGTCGGCGCTGGAGAGATCGCATTCAGCGAGTTGGCCGATACCCATGCGCATCATCTCCGGCATCGGCGGAACCCAGGCGTTGAAATGGTCCGTCGTCAGCACGCAGTGCTCGGCGCCGATTGACTGGATGACTTTCACGCTTTCGCGAGCCGGAAGGTGATGACGCAAAGATAACGTGTACAGGGTCGTGAACTCCACATACGCGCCCATCTCCGCCGCCTGCCGCATCTCGTCCAGGCTGGCGCCGACTGAGGGAGCGGACGGATGCGAAAACAGCACCTGCAAGCCTCGCTGCCTGGCTTCTCCGATGAGCGTCAAACTCTCTTTCGGGGAGATATGTCCGGTGCAGATCAGCAGGTTGAAGGACTTTGCGACGTCCAAGACCTCGCTGGCTTCGGTCGTCAGCCGGCCGTTGTCGAGGACCGTCAAGCCGGGCCTCCGGTCGCTCGCGGCGCGCGGGAGACGCTCGCGCACCAGTCGGGAAAAGCCGACGCGTTCCAGGTCGTTGGCGGCCTGCCACGTAGGGAAAAAGACCGCGCTTGCGCCCTGCAGCGCCGCCGACTCCACCGCCAGTGGATCCACTCCGCCGGCGACCCGGTTGAGCGTGATGCTGGAGAAGATGCGAATTTCGGGGAACCGTTTCTTGAGGTAGTACACGCGCTCGACGGTGGGCCAGAAGTGCGATTTCAGCAGCACCCCGCCCATGCGCGCCTTCAGCGCCCCTTCGATGAGGTCGATATCGTCCTGGCGCGCTTCGTGCTCCAGGGTCATCTCCGGGTAGACGTGGCAATGCAGGTCGATGGTCCCGGCCATCAGCTCGTCCAGTTTCATGTCGTCAGCGCTCCCCCGCGTCCGCTGCCCCGGGCTCGTAGCCGTCGCGCAGCAAGCTCCCGCAATCGTCCACGCGTATTCGGATGGAGAGCTTCGCATAGGCCAGCCACATCTCCGCCGCCAGCGCAAAGACCACCTTCGTCTTCAGGTCGTCTTCCAGGAGGTTGATGGCCGGCGCGGCGTCCCACCCACCGCCATTGATGTAGATGGCGTCCACCGGCGCGGAGAGCTGCTGGAAGCCGCGTTTGCAATACCGGTAGACCTGTATCCAGGACACGTCGTCCAATGCCTGAAGGCTGGTGGTGTACAGGCCCTGGCCCTGGCCTGGCAAGCTGAAGCCGCCCATGAGTTCGCTTTCGATGCCGAACCGAGCCAGATAGGTGACAATCGCCTGGTTCAACTCGTCGCCGTAATAAGTTGCCACGGCAACGCGGCGCACACCCATGGCCTGCAGCGCAATGCCGTGCGGCTCCATTGGCGTCACCACTGGTAATCCTATGCGCTCGGAGAGCCGCTGGCCCCACTCGCGCTCAAAGTCCAGTCCCTTCAGCAGGAACGGCGGCGTGCCGCTGATCACCACGAGGTTGCAGCCGACCTCTCTCAGATTGTCCGCGATTTCCTCGGCCCGCTCGAAGGCGCTTTGGAAAGTCTCACGATCGGAACGGCGAAAACCGATGAACGTCGGGACGATTTCGACGCCATCCGGCGCGTGCCTGTACCAGAACGCGAATCCCTTCCCTCGATGTGTCGGTTGGATCAGCCCCAGGCGGGCTCGCCACGCGAACATGCGGGCAGTATCAGGGGGTGACGCGCGGGGCCGGCGCCTCCGCCGGCCGGCCGCACAGATCGAGCGCGGTGGCCGCGTAGACGCGCGCGGCGCGGCACAGATCCTCGGCCAGCATAGAGTAAACGCCGCCGCCTGAGCTGGCGGCCGGGCCGTAGGTGACGGCCGGGATGCGTAGCTCGTTGATCGCGCACTGCTGGGGGCAACGGACGATCTTGGTCGGGATGGCGCCGATGTTCACCTTGGGGATCACGGTGCCAGCGGCGCAGTCGTACCGGTGGCGGACCTCGTACGTCTTGGCCCAGTCCTCGAGCGCCGGGATCAGGCGCGCCATCTGAACGATTGCGTTGGGGCTCTCGCCGAGCGTCGTCCGCGGCGGGTAGTGCGGGGTGTAGTAGGAGATTCCGCCGCCACGCACGGTGACCTTGCAGAAGGCCTTGCCGGCCTCCACCCACGTCACGCCGAACGCCGTCCCCTCGGCGACCAGTGCGTAGTCGGCCACCGCACCGTGCACGGCGGCGAAGCGCGCGCCGCGATCCTTGGTGGGGAAACCCTGGA
The DNA here is from genome assembly GCA_964372605.1 of uncultured bacterium. Taxonomy (GTDB): domain Bacteria; phylum Methylomirabilota; class Methylomirabilia; order Rokubacteriales; family CSP1-6; genus CAYJUC01. The sequence continues at coordinate 12,366 of CAYJUC010000051.1, forward strand.
ACTCGTCCACCGGCTCGAAGCTGATCTCGCTGCAGACCATCGTGAGCAGGAGGTCGCCGGGCAGGCGCGCGCCCGAGTCCTTGATCGCCTTACACGTGGCCATCCAGCACGCCATGGGCCCCTTGTCGTTCACGATGCCCATGCCGTACACCCGGTCGCCATCGCGCCAGGACGAATGGTGGATGGGGTTGACCGCGTCGGGATCGAGCCAGGTGTCTTCCCGCGCCAGGATCGTGTCGAGGTGGCTGTTGAAGAGGAGGCTCGTCCCCCGGCCGGTGCCCGGGAGGATGCCCATCACGTTGAAGGGCCCGTGGTCATCGAGGGCCAGCTTCCGCGGGGCGAACCCCTCGCGCGAGAGCCAGTCGAGCACGAACTCGCCCACCGCCATCTCCTTCCCGGTGGGGCTGTCGATGCTGGCCAGCTCGACGGCGAGGCGGCAGACCTCGTCCGTCTCGATCCGCCGGAGGACGTTCTGCGCGCGCGCGTCATCCATCATGAGGCTCCCTCTCGATCGGGCCGAGATATGCAGCGACGCACGTCCCAGCGACGTGACGACCTCTTCGCGCGCAGCGGCGCGGAATAAAATTCCGGGTGCAACCGGACACCGGACAACCTACCGGGGAGATGAGAGGGCTGTCAAGGAGAAAGCTGCGGGGTGAGCGAGCCGAAGCGTCGGTTCCCACAACTCCTTTTTTCAGGGTTGGTGACCTGAGGGCCGTCGGCCTGTGGTCTAGGGCTTGAGGAGGAATCGCTGCCCCTGGTAGGTCAGGATCGCCCCGTCCGGGGTGATCCCCTCGACCACGTACTTGCCGTCCACCACCTGCCCCTGGAGGTACTTCCCGCCGTTGATGAACACCATCCGCTC
>CAYJUC010000051.1:13330-16159 GCA_964372605.1 uncultured bacterium
GCCGGGGCGACCTCGGGCGCCACTGTCGCCCGTGCCTCAGCCGGCCTCTCCGGGGGACTCTGACGCTCCGCCGGCATCCGTGCCACAGGGGTCTTCTGCCGGGGCGGGGCCGCCTCCTCACTCGCCTTTGGGACCTTGAGAACGGTCTTCTCGCCCGGGCGCGGCTCGGCGCCAGCGGGCTGCTTGGTCTGGGGGACGGGCCAGTCGGGAACGGCGACCGGCGCGGTCGTCTCCGGCCTCGCACCAGGCTCGGTCCTCGGTCGAGGAGGCATCAACGGGATCCAGAAGAGCACGACCAGGAGGCCGGCGTTCACCAGCAGGGCACCGGCGACCGCCCACGGCCAGACGCGACGGCGGGCGACCGGATCGGTGGGGTGGAGCGTGGACAAGGTCGGCACCTGCACCTGGCGGCGCTCCCGCTCGGCCTTCTTGAGCGCGTCCAGGATGTAGGACATGGCCCGGTGCTATCTCGACGCCACCGCCGGCCGGAGGAGCGGGATGCTCCCGTCGTGGACCGCGGTGCTCAGGTGGACGAGCGTCTCCGGACCCACGATGCCGTCGGGCACGAGGGACCGGCTTCGCTGGAAGGCGACGACGCGCGCCTTCAGGTCGTCGTCGTATACGTTCCGCCGGCGTCCCCCGGCGGGCTGGCCGTCGATCTCGTCGAGCCGCTGGCGGAGCCGCTCGACGTCTCGGCCCCGCATCCCAGGCTCGATCAGCGCGCTCCCGAGGGTCGGGGGCTTCCAGAGGAGGGTGAACGGCCCTTCCCAGAATCGCTCCACCTCGTTGAGGGCGAAGGTGAACGTCGCCTCCCCGAACGCGAGGGTGACGCGTTCCTCGTCGAGCGCCGTAACCGTCGCGTACCGCTGTTCCCCCGCCGGCGTCGCCAGCTCGATGACGGCCGGGAGGTTGAACGCCCGGAGCTTCCGCCAGGTGCCGACCCGGGCGAGACAGGCGAGCCCGTCGACTCGCTCTCTGCCACACGGTGGGCCTCCCTTGCTCCGGACGCCCCAGCGGGCCAAGAGGCTCTGGTAGGCGGCGTCTCTGTCGGCGGCGATGGCCGGATCGACCAGCAGGTCGGCGAGCTTCGCCGCTTTCGCTTGGCTCCCCGGGGCAGGCACGGCCTGGGCCTCCGGCCCCCGCAACGCGAGGGGCCGAGGCGTGAAGACAATCCAGACACTGGCGGCGGCCGCCCCGACGAGGGCGGCTCCGGCGATCCAGCGCGCGGCCCGGGGCAGGCGGCTCACCGCCCTCCGGCCCAGCACCTCGGCCCTGGCCCGGCGCACGGTTCTGGCGTCCACCCGATCCCTGTCCTGGGCGTAGGCGCCGAGCAGCGCGCGGTCGCAGATGATGCTGATCAGCCGCGGGACACCGCCAGAGAGGCGGTGCACCCTGCGGATCGCGGCCTCGCTGAAGATCGTCCCGCTCTGTCCGGCCACCTCGAGCCGGTGCCGGACGCAAGCCCGCGTGTCCTCCGGCGAGAAGGGGCGCAGGTGATACCGCGCCGTCACGCGCTGGGCGAGCTGTCTGAGCTCTGGCCGCTCAAGGAGGCGGATCAGCTCGGGCTGGCCGATGAGGATGATCTGGAGCAGCTTCTCCCGTGTCGTCTCGAGGTTGGTCAGGAGCCGGATCTGCTCCAGCACCTCGGTGGGCAGGTTCTGCGCCTCATCAATGATCAGCACGGTGCGCCGTCCGCGCTCGTGCGCGGCGAGCAGGTGCCGGTAGAGCGCGTCCACCAGGACCTTGAGGCTCGTGGTTCCCGCCGGGTAGGGGATGCGCAGCTCGCCGCACACGGTCGCCAGGAGCTCAACCGCCGTGAGCTGGGGGTTCAGGATCAGCGCCACGTCCACGTGGGGCGGCAGCTGCTCGAGGAGGCAGCGGCAGAGCGTGGTCTTGCCGGTGCCCACTTCGCCCGTCAGCTGGACGAAGCCGCCCCCCTCCCCGATGCCGTACAGCAGGTGCGCCAGTGCCTCCCGGTGCCCCTCGCTCATGTAGAGGTAGCGCGGGTCGGGCGTAATCGAGAACGGGGCTTCCTTCAAGCCGAAATGGGCGGTGTACATCTCCTTCCCTGCGCCGCGGGTCAGACGATGCTGCCCATTATCGCCGAGGCCCGGCGGGGTCCACTGCGTCATCCTGTACCCTGCGCGCCCGCCAACTCCACGGCCCCGCCTCCTACCAGGCCACAGCCAGCAGAAGGGAAGACAACACCCACCCGGAGCACAGACCGAGTATATCCGATCCGGCGATCCAGGTATAATGACGTGCGCCATGACCGGGCTGGAGCACGATCTCAAGCGGTTCGTCGAGGGGGAAGTGCGCTTCGACCCGATGACGCGCCTCCTTTATTCCACCGACGCCTCCATCTACCAGATCGAGCCCATCGGCGTGGTGCTTCCCCGCCACAAGGGAGACGTGCAGGCCGTCATCGAGGTGGCCAACCGCTACGGCGTTCCGATCTTGCCTCGCGGCGGTGGGACGAGCCTGGCCGGCCAGACTGTGGGGCGCGCGCTGGTCCTCGATTTCTCCCCGCACATGAACCAGCTCCTGGAGGTCAATCAGGAGGAGGGGTGGTGCCGGGTCCAGCCTGGGTTAGTCCAGGACGAACTGAACGCGTTGGTGCGCTCCCGGGGGCTCCTCTTCGGGCCGGACACCTCCACCTCCAACCGGGCGACCCTCGGCGGCATGATCGGCAACAACTCCGCCGGCGCCCATTCCATCGCCTATGGTCTCACCATCCACCACGTCCTGGAGCTGACCTGTTATCTCGCGGATGGCTCGGAAGTCGTCCTGACGGAGCTTTCGCCGGAAGCGCTTCGCATCAAGACCAAG
>CAYJUC010000052.1:0-15893 GCA_964372605.1 uncultured bacterium
ACTTGCATGTGTTAAGTACGCCGCCAGCGTTCGCTCTGAGCCAGGATCAAACTCGTCCAGAGATAACCCTGGTTTCCCAAAGCTCAAACCCCATTGCAACGGATTGAGCGCAAGGAAAACTCGGATGCGGACGCTCACACGTTATCGGTAAGCCAGTAGCATATGCGATTATCAAAGAGCGACGGGGAAACACCCCTTAAGTTGAAGCAGGTCAGCTGGATGTGAGACCGGCTGCCACTGTCAACGCCCATCCTTGCGATGAGCAAAACTGATGATACTGATCTGATAAGAACCTGTCAAGTAATTCTTTGGGGTGTCAGTAGCATGTGGAATGTCCGCCTCTTGTAGCAAGTGAAATGTCCGCTTTCGGCAGCGCTGGTCGTAGGCTGGAGCTTGGAAAGGAGGCCCCACATGGAGAATGCCTCGTACCCGTGCGCCGCGGTGGAGTGGACGACGAAGGTGCAAGAGGTGATCCTGCGAGCCATTGACGGGCGGTTGAAGTGGTACCAGGCGGCGGAGATCTTAGGGATCTCCGATCGCCAGATTCGCCGGTGGAAGCAGCGGTATGAGCGCGAGGGCTATGACGGGCTCTGCGTCGTCCAGGACGGCGATGAGATCCTGCCGGCCGTCCAGGCCAGGAATCCAGGGATGGGTGCTGGCATCCATGCTGGGCCCGCAGCTTCTCCTGGAAGGGCGAGGGGCGCTGGCGACGCCACCAGTGCGGTCTACTACGCCCACTTCGGACCCGAAGAGAGCACCCGGACGATGCTGGCGGCCCTCCAAGGGATCATCGAGACGCAGGGCCTGTTCTGTGCCCTCTACGTCGATCGCGCGATGCGGATGGCCACCTGCTCATCCATCACGCCGACCTCGCGAACACAGCGGCCAACGCGCCTGTTCTGCGAGTACACCCTGGGGTCATGCCCGGTCCGGAGAGGAAGCAGACCATCTGACCAACCGGACAGATCACTTACTATCTCAACCGGACATCTTGACTTGCTCCTAACAGTAATTCTTGGGGGGCGCAATGGGCTACTCCAAAATCACCCGTTTGAAGCGCCGTTTCCCCACCTGGATCAGGTAGCCCCTGCCGGCAACCATGGGAAAGTCCGCGTTGGTGACCTTCTCGCGATCCACCTCCACGGCCCCCTGCCGGATCATGCGGCGCGCCTCAGAGGAGGAGCTGACAAGTCCGGCCTCTTTGACTACCCACCAGAGGGGCCGGGGGCCGGGCGCTGAGAACGCCTTCCCCATGGCGCCGCCATCCCCAGAGGCCGTGATTCGTATTTCATCAATTTTTTCAGGGACTTCTTTTCGCTGGACGACCCTCTCAAACGCCGCCTCGGCTGCCGCCGCCGCTTCTCCGCCGTGGTACTGGGCCGTAACCGTACGGGCTAATCGTTTCTTAACCTCCATGGGGTGGAGGCGCCCCCCCTCGAGGTCCCGGGCGAAGCCATGGATTTTTCCCTCAGGCAGCCGGGTTACTAGCGTGAAGTATCGGAGCATCAGAGCGTCGGGGAGGGACATGAGCTTGCCGTACATCTCACCCGGCGGCTCTGAGATCCCCACATAGTTTCCGAGGGTCTTGGACATTTTTTGGCCGCCGTCAAGACCTTCGAGAATGGGCAGGGTGATGGCAACCTGAGGTTCCTGGTCGAAGGCCCGCTGGAGGTCTCGGCCAACGAGAAGGTTGAAGGTCTGATCCGTCCCCCCCAACTCCACATCCGCTGTGAGCGCCACCGAGTCGTACGCTTGACAGATGGGGTAGAGGAACTCATGGAGGCTAATGGGACGTCCCGCTGCGTAGCGGGCGGAGAAATCCTCCCGCTGAAGCATTTGGGCCACGGTGACCACGGCCGTGAGACGAATGAGGTCCTCCAGCCGGAGCCGGGCGAGCCACTTGGAATTGAACTCTACTCGGGTCCGCTCCATGTCCAGGACCTTCCCGAGCTGGGCCCGGTAGGTTTCGGCGTTCGCCTCGATCTCCTGACGTGTAAGTGGTTTCCGGGTCTCCGAGCGTCCTGTCGGGTCTCCGATCATTCCGGTGAAGTCCCCGATGATGATCACGACCTGGTGGCCAAGCTCCTGAAAATCTCGAAGTTTTTCGAGAACGACGCCGTGGCCCAGGTGGAGGTCGGGGGCGGTGGGATCGAGGCCGAGTTTCACCGTGAGGGGGATCCCGGTCCGGAGCGACCGCTCCACTTTCGAACGAAGCTCCGACTCAGTGACGACCTCAGCGGTTCCGCGGCGGATCACGCTGAGTTGCCCATCGACGTCCACAGGCACCTCCGTGGCAGAGCGTTTGTACCACAGGGGTCCACGGCAGGCAAGCGGGAAGACCTGTCGCGCGGACATTTTGCCGTATAATTATCAGTATAATGCCGCGAGCCCGACGAGAGACTCCCCCCCGGAAGCCCGGGGGAATCCTCCGCTTTTCAGCGTTGATCCTCGCGGCCATCCTGCTGTTTGGCATCGTGAGCGCCGGCGCCACGGCTCTCTGGGCCTTCGCGATCCTGCCGCGTTCCCTTCCCGCCGTCACCGCCCTCGAGAACTTCCAGCCGCTTCAAGGGTCGAAGCTCTACGACGAGAACGATGAGCCGATTACCGAGTTTCGCGTGGAGCGGCGGATCTTCACGCCGTTGGCCCAGATCCCGAAACATCTTCAGCAGGCCATCATCGCCGTGGAGGATGCCCGGTTTTACTCCCATTTCGGCGTGGATCCGACGGCCATCGCCCGCGCGATCTACCAGAACTTCCGGCAGGGGAAGATCGCGGAGGGGGGAAGCACCATCACCCAGCAGCTGGCCAAGATCCTGTTCCTCACTCCAGATAAAAGCCTTGGGCGGAAGCTCAAAGAGGCGTTCCTGGCGCTCGAGTTAGAGCGTCGATACTCCAAAGACAAATTGCTGGAACTCTACCTGAACCAGATCTATTTCGGCCACGGGTCCTTCGGCGTCGAGGCAGCCACCCGCACATATTTCGGCAAGTCGGTGAGGGAGCTGACCCTACCCGAGGCCTCGCTTCTAGCCGGACTCCCCCGGGCCCCGACGAGTTACTCTCCATTCGATCATCCGGGCCTCGCCAGCCGCCGCCGTGCCCACGTTCTGAATCGAATGGTGGAGGTCGGGTTCATTTCCCACCAGGAGGCGACCCGGGCCGACAGGGCGGGCTTGGGATTGGTCCCGCCGGAACGCCGGAGGACGACCGGGCAATATTTTGTGGAGTACGTCCAGCAGCTTCTGGAGGAAAAGTACGGGGCCGATATGGTCTTCAAAGGGGGCCTCCAAGTGTATACCACGCTCAACCCCGCCATGCAGTATATCGCCGAGGCGTCGCTTCGAGAGGGGCTCGACGTGCTGGCGGCGAGGGGCGGGGCCTCCTCCCTCAAAGCCGGGGAGCGAAAGCTCACCCGGGACCGGCCCGAGGGCGCATTGCTCACAATCGAGCCGCAAACGGGATACATCAAGGCGATGGTCGGCGGGTACGATTTCCTTCGGAGCGAGTTTAACCGCGCGGTCCAGGCGAAACGTCAACCGGGCTCGGCGTTCAAACCGTTCGTCTATATCGCTGCCCTGGAGGCGGGCCTGACCCCGGCCACGATGATCGAAGACACCCCGGTCATCTACCCGGTGGGACGAAACGGGCAGCCCTGGAAACCGGACAACTACGATCGAAAATTTCGTGGCCCCACCACGCTCCAGCAGGGGATCGAGGAGTCGATCAACGTGGTCACGGTGAAGCTCCAGGACCGGGTCGGCATCAATCGGACCGTGGAGGTCACCCGGCGGCTGGGCGTCAAAAGCCCGCTCAACCGCGATCTGACCATCGCGCTGGGCAGCTCCGATCTCTCGCTCCTGGAACTGACCTCGGCTTACGGAGCCCTGGCGAACCAGGGGGTCTGGGTGGCTCCTTCGGTGATCCGGTACGTCACCGATGCGGAGGGAAAACTCCTGGAGGAAAACATCCCCGAAGAACACGAGGCGCTTTCAAGGGAACTGGCCTATGTGATGACCCACATGCTCAAAGGGGTGGTGGAGCGCGGAACCGGAATCGCGGCCAAAGCCCTCGGGCGTCCCATCGCCGCCAAGACCGGCACCACGAACGACTTCTCCAACGCGTGGTTCATCGGGTACACCCCCAGGCTGGTCACCGGAGTCTGGGTTGGGCACGACCGGCCGAAAAGTCTCGGGAAAGACGAAACCGGGGCGCGGGTAGCGGTCCCGATCTGGACCGGCTACATGGGGAAAGTGCTCGCCAAGAGTCCCTCGGAAGAGTTTCCGATTCCGGAGCGCGTCACGTTCGGGACGGTTGATCTCGACCCGGCTGGCCGATGCGCCAAGCCGGTTGTCATGGCCTTCGTGCGCGGAACCGAGCCCGGGAACGTCTGCGGCTCAGCGTCCCGGACCGGCGCGCAGCCTCCGCAGACGGTCGGACCAGCGTCAGACGGCCTCAGCCCTTGACGCCGGGTAGCGCTCGGCCAGCCGCGCCCACGCGCCGCCGCCAAAGAGTTCCCGGAAGACGCTCGCCAGTTCGGCGATCGGCACGCGGATCTGGCCCATCGAGTCGCGGTCGCGGATCGTGACGCGCCGGTCGCCGGCCTCGCCCTTCTCGGGGTCGCCCACCGACCGGACGTCCACCGTCACGCAGCACGGCGTCCCCACCTCATCCTGGCGGCGATAGAGACGGCCGATGGCGGCGGTGTCGTCATACACCGTCACCCATTGGCGGGCCAGCTCTGCGCGGATCTCGTGCGCTGTCGCCACGATGTCCTCTCGCTTCCTGAGCAACGGCAGCACCGCAATCTTGATCGGCGCCAAATCAGGATGGAAGCGAAGGACCACCCGCTTCTCCCCGCGCACTTCCTCTTCCCGGTAGGCCTCCACCAGGAACGCCAGCAGGCTTCGGTCCGCGCCCGCCGATGGCTCGATCACATACGGAACGACGTGGGTGCGACGTTCCTCGTCGAAGTAGGTCAGCGATTTCCCGCTGAATTTGGCGTGTTGCTTCAGGTCGAAGTCGGTGCGATTGGCGATCCCCTCCAGCTCGCTCCAGCCGATCGGAAACCGATACTCGATGTCTGCCGTGCGTTTGGCGTAGTGAGCGAGCTCCTCCTTCCCGTGCTCGCGCAGGCGGAGGTTGTCCGCGCTGATGCCATACCGCTGATACCAGGCCAGCCGATCCTCGATCCACCGCTCGTGCCAGTGCTCGTCGGCGGGCTTACCGTTCACCGTCTCGTTCGGGTTCACGAAGTACTCGATCTCCATCTGCTCGAACTCGCGCGTTCGAAAGATGAAGTTCCCGGGGGTGATCTCGTTGCGGAAGCTCTTTCCGATCTGGGCGATGCCGAAGGGAAGTCGGAGCCGCATCGACTGGAGCACGTTGTCGAAGTTGACGAAGATGCCCTGCGCGGTCTCGGGGCGGAGATGGGTCACTGCGGCGTCCTCCTCCACGGGCCCCATGAAGGTCTTGAACATCAAATTGAACTGCCGGGGCTCTGTGAGCTCCCCCTTTCCGCACTCCGGGCACAGGGTGCGCCGGGCCAGACAGTGCTTGCACGGCTCGCCCGCCGGCACCTCGTACTTTGTGTCCTTCTTCGAGGGGCAGTAATGAATCCAGGGCGTGTCATCCAGCTTGTCGGCGCGAAAGCGCCGCTTGCAAGCCCGGCAGTCCACCATCGGGTCCGTGAAATGGTCCACGTGGCCGCTGGCCTTCCAGACGGTCGGGTGCATCAGAATCGAGCTGTCCAGCCCGACCATGTCGGCGCGCAGCCGAACATTGTCGCGCCACCACACCCACTTGACGTTGTTCTTCAACTCGACTCCGAGTGGACCGTAGTCCCAGCACGAGCCGGTGCCGCCGTAGATCTCGCTGGACTGGAAGACGAAGCCGCGCCGCTTGCACAGCGACACGATCGTTTCCATGTTCATGGACGCCCTCCTGAAGCGCCGAGGTCCCGGGTCTGGGTGAGAAAGCGCCCGGAGCGGGGGAAATGCCCCATCAGCCGCACGATCTGGGCTTCGAGGGCGCCGGCCATTTCGCCTTCGAGCGGGCCCGGGATGGGAGCGTTGAGCGCTTCGGCCCAGCTCAAGGTCCGAAGCCGGCGGAGCCCCCGGACCGCTGGCGCGGAGAGGGCGATCCCGTCCCGACCGGTCGGCGCGCACGAGGCGCACAGGAGTCCCCCCACGGAGAAATCCAGGCGGGCCGGCCCGGAGAAAGACCTGCCGCACCCGAGACACCGGTCCAAGCGGAGACGGTGACCCAGGAACTCAACGGCCCGGAGCGCAAAGCAGAACGCGGCTCGCGAGGGCCGGGACGTCGCCTCGAGCGCGCACAGCGTGCGGACCAGGAGCCCGTAGAGCGCCGCGTGCGGATCGCGATCGGCGGAGAGCTGATCCAGGCACTCAACCACCCACGCCCCCTGCCCCAGTCGCTCCAGGTCCTCGCGCACCCCGACGAAGGGGTGCACGATGTCGAAGTGGTCCACCTGGACCAGCCCGCTTCGCTCGGTCTCGAAGAAGAGAAGCTGTCCCTGAGTGAACAGCTCGAGCCCGCTCCCGAAGCGCGAGCGCGGCCGGCGGGCCGACTTGGCCACGCCCCGGACCTTGCCGAACTCGCGGGTGTAGAAGGTGACCAGGCGATCGCTCTCGCCGAGCGCCCGCCGGCCGATCACCACTCCCTGGGTTTTCTGAAGGGGCATTGCGTCGCGTCAGGACATGAGCATGAAGCCGAATTGCTTGAGCGCCCGCTCATCCCGGCGCCAGTGTTTCCGCACTTCGACGCGGAGGTCGAGAAACACCTTGACCCCGAAGAAGGCTTCCAGCTCGGCCCGGGCCGCTGAACCGATGGCCTTCAGCATCGCGCCGCCCTTGCCGATGACGATGCCCTTCTGGGAGTCCTGCTCGACAAAGACGCTGGCCCGGATATACAGGCCGCGGTCGCCCCGCTCGATCAGCTCCTCAACCCGCACGGCGCAGGCGTAGGGAATCTCTTCATGGGTTAGGCGAAAGATTTTCTCCCGGACGATCTCCGCCACAAAGAACGTCTCGGGCTGGTCGGTGGTCACCCCTGCCGGGAAAAACGGCGGGCTCTCGGGCAGCGCGGCCGCGATCAGATCCTTCAAGCGATCAACGTTGGTCCCGTCAACGGCGGAGACCGGAAGGATCTCCGCGAAGGGGTAACGGACCCGATAGGCCTCGATCAGCGGAAGAATGCGGGTCTTGGGTTTCACAAGGTCCGCCTTGTTCAGGCAGCAGAACACCGGGCTTTGCACGGGGCTCAGGGCCTTCAGCACGTTCTCGTCCGCCTCGTGAGCCCGCTCCGTCGCCTCAGCCACGAGACACACCACGTCCACGTCTTCCAGCGCGCGCTGGACGGTGCCGAGCATCACCCGATCCAGTTTGCCTCTGGGCTGGTGAAGGCCAGGTGTGTCCACAAAGATGAGCTGGGCATGTGGCAACGTCACGATTCCGGTGATCCGGTTCCGGGTGGTCTGCGGCCGGGGGGAGGTGATGGCGAGTTTCTCTCCCACCAGCCGGTTCAGCAGGCTCGACTTCCCCACGTTGGGGCGCCCGACCAGCGACACGAATCCTGCCCGGTGAGGACCAGGAGTAGAAGGCGGCGGCATGGAGGTCAAACTGCGAGCAGACCGGACCAGAGCCTGGCGGGCGTCGCTCCGGTGGCCGCCTCGAGGATGGCCCGCGCCCGCTGGTGCATGAGGCGGGCCTCCAAGGGATCTCGGTCGTCATATCCCACCAGGTGGAGAAGCCCGTGCACCACCAAGAGGTCGAGCTCCAAGCCCAATGGGACCCCCAGCCGCCTCGCCTGGCGGCGGCAGCTCTCCGCCGAAATGACCACCTCGCCGAGAAGCCTTGATGGCCCGGGGGACTCCAGCGGAAATGCGAGAACATCCGTCCGTCGCGGCACCGCCCGAAACCGCGCGTTGAGCCGGCGGATGGTCAGGTCGTTGACGAGGGCCAGATGGACCTCGGAGCCGGACCGGCCGAGCTCGCTCAGGGCGAGATCGACGATCCGCCGAACCCGCGCCCGTGAGACAGGGACCGCTCGCTGGAGGTTGGTGACGGCGACTCCCATTACGGTCCCGCGGGAGTCACCCCGGGATCGCGCGGCTGGGTCCCGCGCCCCTCGTAGGCCCTGATGATGGTCGAGACCAGCTCGTGGCGGACCACGTCCTTTTCGGTGAAGTAGACAAACCGGATCCCTTCGATCCCTTTCAAGATCGACTGGATCTCGATCAGCCCGGACGGCCGGTTGGCGGGGAGATCCACCTGGGTGATGTCGCCGGTGACGACCATCTTCGAGTTGAAGCCCAGCCGGGTCAGGAACATCTTCATCTGCTCAGAGGTGGTATTCTGGGCCTCATCCAAAATGATGAAGGAGTCGTTCAGGGTACGCCCCCGCATGTAGGCCAGCGGCGCCACCTCGATCGCGCCCTTTTCGACGAGGGTGGCGACTTTCTCCGCCTCCATCATGTCGTAGAGGGCGTCATAGAGCGGCCGGAGGTAGGGGTGGACCTTCTCGTAGAGGTCCCCAGGGAGGAAGCCCAGGCGCTCCCCGGCCTCGACAGCGGGACGGGTCAGGACGATCCGCGCCACCTCCCGCTTCACCAGCGCTGAGACAGCCATCGCCACGGCCAGATAGGACTTCCCCGTCCCGGCGGGCCCGATGGCGAAGACCAGGTCATGGGTGCGAATCGCGTCAAGATAGCGCTTCTGGTTGGCCGTCTTCGGGCTGACCTGCTTCTTCCGAGACGGGACCTGGATCGCGTCGAGAAAGATGGTCTTCAGGTCGGCGGTGGCATCGTCTCCCAGGATCTTGAGGGCGGCCCGCACCTCAGCGGGATGAATGGACGCCCCCGCCTTGATCATCTCCCGCATCTGTGTGAGACACCGCTCCGCGCGCTGGACTTGGGCCGTCTCGCCTTCCAGGATGATCTCATGCCCGCGAGCCACGATCCGGAGCGAAAGCTGGGACTCCAGAGTTCGAAGATTTTCGTCGTTGGTTCCGAGCAGGGGCAACAGGTCGGTGTCCGGGGTCAGCAGGATACGGCGGGTCACGCTGGTGGCTTCAGTCAACGGCGCTCTGTCCCCCATCCCACGGGCTCAGGGTATCTCCTCCATGCCTGCGTGTCAATTTCCGCGCCCCTCAGGACTCTGGAATCAGGCGGATCCCCAGTTCCCCGAGCTGCGCCGGGCTCACGGGAGAGGGAGCGTCGGTGAGCGGGCAGGCTCCCTTCTGGGTCTTCGGGAACGCGATGACCTCACGGATGGATTCCTCGCCCGCCACGATGGCGACGATCCGGTCCAGGCCGAAGGCGATCCCCCCCATGGGAGGCGCGCCGAACTCGAGGGCCTCCAGAAGGAATCCGAACCGGGCCCAGGCCTCGGTCTCCCCGATCCCCACAAGGTCGAAGAGCCGTTGCTGGAGCCAGCGCTGGTGGATGCGGATGGAGCCGCCCCCGATCTCCTGGCCGTTCAGGACCAGATCATATGCCTTAGCCCGCACTCTCCCCGGATCGTTCGACAGGAGGCCGATATCCTCGTCACGGGGAGCGGTGAAGGGGTGGTGCATGGCCTGCCAGCGCTTTTCCTCGTCGTTGTACTCCAGGAGGGGGAAGTCCACCACCCACGCCGGCCGGTAGGCCGGGTCACTGGAGACCAGGCCGAAGCGGTGGGCCAGGTTCACTCGGAGCCTGCCGAGCACCTGCGCGGTTAACGGCATGGCGCCTCCGACCAGGAGGAGGAGGTCTCCCTCGCGACCGTTCAAACGCTCCAGCAGCGGCTCGCGATGGGGATCGAGAAAGCGGGCGACGGGGGACGAAAAGCCGCCACCCGCCACCTTGGCCCAGACAAGACCCTGGGCGCCGAGCGTCTTCGCCTCGGCGGTCAGATCATCCAGCTCTTTCCGGCTCATCCCCCCGGCCCCTGGCACCCTGAGCCCCTCGACCACCCCGCCTCCCGCCAGCGCCTGGGAAAACGCCCTGAACTCCCCACCCCTGAACAGCTCGGAGAGATCCCGGAGCTCCAGCTCGCACCGCAGGTCGGGCTTGTCCGACCCGTAGCGCTCCACGGCTTCGGTCCAGGAGAACCGGGGGAACGGAACGGGAAGCTCGATCCCCTTCACTCCGCGAAAGATCTCGGCGACCATGCCCTCCATGATCGGGAGGAAATCGTCCCGGTCCAGAAACGAGGTTTCGATATCGATCTGCGTGAACTCGGGCTGCCGGTCCTTTCTCAAATCCTCGTCTCTGAAGCATCGGACAATCTGGAAGTAGCGCTCGAACCCGGCCACCATGAACAGCTGCTTGAAGAGCTGGGGTGACTGGGGGAGGGCGTAGAAGCTCCCGCGGCTCAACCGGCTCGGAACGAGGAAGTCCCGGGCCCCTTCGGGAGTGGAGCGAGTCAGAAACGGGGTCTCGATCTCCAGGAAACCGTGGGCGTGGAGATAGTCGCGCACCGCCCGGCACACCTGATCGCGGATGACAAAATTCCGGTAGACCCGGGGCCGCCGGAGATCCAGGTAGCGGTATTTGAGCCTCACCGTCTCGTCAACCTCGCCTTCATCCTCATCCTCGAGGGGGAACGGGAGCGGTTTGGCCTCGTTCAAGATCCTGACCTCGGCGACCTGGACCTCGATGGCGCCGGTGGCGAGCCTGGGGTTCAGGGTGCCCGGAGGCCGGGCGTTCACAACGCCCTTCACCGCCAGCACGAACTCGTTCCTGACCGACTCGGCCTTCGCGTGAGCTTCCCGGCTCGTCGCCGGGTTGAACACGCACTGGGTGAGCCCCTCCCGATCCCGCAGGTCGATGAAGATCAGCCCGCCGTGGTCCCGCCGACGAGCCGCCCACCCCATGAGCGTGACCGATTGGCCCACGCCCTCACCCCGGAGCGCGCCGCAGGAGTGGCTCCGGCGCCAGTCGCCGAGGGGCTCAGTCATACGCGACCTCGAAGCGCAACGAGCTTCTGCGCAAGCTCACTCAGGGGTGTCCGCTGTTGCTCGCCTGATTTCATATCGCGGAGGACGACTTCCCCCTGGGCCAACTCCGTCTCCCCGGCGATGACCACCCAGGCCACGCCGAGCTTGTTGGCGCGCTCAAGCTCGCCCCGGAGTTTGTGCTCCCCGTCGCCCAGCTCGACAGGAACAGCCTTCGATCTGACGACCTGGGCAACGGGCAGGAGCCGCTCGAGGGCTTCGCCTCCGAGCGGGATCAAAAACGCGAACGGCCGCCGGCGCTCCCAGGTTCCCTCACCGGACCCGGAGAGCAGCAGCACCACCCGCTCGATCCCGATGGCAAAGCCGATGCCCGGGTCCGGCGGACCACCGAGCAGCTCGATCAGGCCATCGTACCGCCCGCCGCCCGCGACCGCGTTCTGCGCGCCCAGCTCTGTCGTCGTCAGCTCGAAGGTCGTGCGCACGTAATAATCGAGCCCGCGAACCAATCTGGGGGTGATCTGGTACGGGATACTCATGGCCGCAAGGTAGTTCTGCACATCGAGAAAGTGCCGCGCGCAGTCCGAGCACAGCGAATCATGAACCGAGGGCGCCATATCGAGCACGGGGCGACATTCGGGATTCTTGCAGTCGAGGACCCGCAACGGATTGCGCTCCGTCCGCTCACGGCATTCCGCGCACAGGCCCGCCGCGTTCTTCCGGAAGTGCTCGACCAAGCGCTCGCGATACCCCGGACGACAGCTCGCGTCGCCGAGCGAGTTGAGCTGAAGGGTGAGCTGCTGGCCGAGATCGAGTCCCCGGAAGAATTCGACCAGCATCGCGATCAGTTGAGCGTCCACGGCGGGGTGATCCTCCCCGAGGGCTTCGACGTTCACCTGGTGGAACTGGCGATACCGTCCGGCCTGGGGTCGCTCGTAGCGGAACATCGGACCGATGGTGTAGAGACGCACGGGCTTCGGCAGAACGTGCATCCCGTGCTCGATGTAGGCCCGGAGGAGGGACGCGGTGGCCTCGGGCCTGAGGGTCAGACTCTCGCCGCTCCGATCCTCGAACGTGTACATCTCCTTCTGGACGATATCCGTGACCTCTCCGATCCCCCGGGCAAAAAGCTCGGTCCGTTCGAAGATCGGCAGACGGATCTCCTCGTAGCCGTACGCTTCGAAGACGCGACGGGCCGTGGCTTCCACGTGCCCCCACTTCGCCGCCTCGGAGGGCAAAATGTCGTGGACCCCGCGAACTGCCTTAATGGGCGGCACGGCTTCCCAGATACTCCGCCTTGAGCGCTACGTAATTTCGGGCGGACCGGCGGATCAGCTCAACGTCCTCCGCGGTCACCGATCGGCGCACCGTGGCCGGCGCCCCCATGAGAAGGCTCCCGCGCGGAACCCTGGTGCCGGGGGCCACCAGGGAGCCGGCGCCGACCAAACACTCCTCCTCCAGGACGGCCCCGTCAAGGACGATGGCGCCGATTCCGATGAGACAGTGGGAGGCGATCCGACAGCCGTGAAGCCGCGCCCCGTGACCCACGGTGACGGACTCCTCCAGGATCGTCGGAGATCCCTGGCGGTTGACGTGGATCACCGTCCCATCCTGGATATTGGTTCCCTTCCCGATGCGAACATGGTTCACATCCCCGCGGATCACCGCGTTGAACCAGACGCTGGCGTCCTCCCCGATCTCCACGTCGCCGATCACGTGGGCCGAGTCGGCCACGAATGTGGAGGCGTGGACTCTGGGAACGACTCCGCGATAGGCATGGATCATCCTATTCCCCCAGGATAACCGCGCGGTGAGCGAGTATACCGTTCGGAGCGGGGACCGGGCAACGGATTTGGAAGAGGGCGTGGCGGCGGCAGCCAGATTCGGCGAAGGCTTCTACTCGGGCACGGTCATGATGAGCTGCGTCTCCCCCGCGCTCCGGATGATCCCCTTGAAGCGGACCACCGAGGCGATCAGCGCGGGAGGGTCCTGGCCAGGGATCGCACCGAGGGCGGTGATGGTTCCTTCAAAGCCCGAGTTCAGCGACTGGACCCGGTATCCCGCCGGCCCCCGGAAGACCACCGCCAGCATCCCGTCCGTCTGATTCTGCGGGACGACAAGCTCCTCGATCCCGTCCCCGTCCAGGTCCACCGACAGGGGGAACGGCTCCATCTTGAAGAAAAAGGTCCGCGTCGTGGGCCCAAAGGGAATCTGGATCTCCGCCACCTGCCCCTTGTCTCCCATGGCGCTCGACGATCGCCAGGTTTCCTCCCCGCCTACCGCAATCCGCAGCCGCTGGTGCTCGTCGATGAAGGCGAGGGCCCGGGGCCCCCCTTTACCGGTGATGTTTGTCAAGCTGGCGCCCGTGGGCCGGAAGCTCGCGGGAACCGGCACCGGCCCACCCGAGACCAGGCCGCCGTTCTTCACCGTGTAGCGCTCGGCCTGGCCCGGCGTGAAGAACTGTTGGGGGTTGTACCGTTGCCCCCAAAGGGTCTTCTTCACGCCGTCCCCGTTTTCATCCACGGCCAGCAGGATCATGGAAATACTGTCCGCGAGGAGGCGGGGCGTTCCATCTTTCGCGGAGAGGATGAAGGAGGTCATGCCGGTCTGGGAGTGATGGCGGTTGGCGACAACTTCGAACACGCCATCCCCGTCCAGATCGGCGAGCTGAACGGAGAGCAGGGTTCCGAAGCCACGCGGATCGTAGCTCCACTCAAGCGCCAGGGTCTGATTGACCAGCCGGTACTGATAGATCCGCGCTCCGTCGGTCAGCGTGACGCGGGGAATCTGGTCCTTGGACGAAACCGCCACATCCATCCCTGCGACGGGAAAGGCGAATTTGGCCACCTCCTTCAGGGGAATGGATACCTCGCCGCTGGAGTACGTGCCGGCCTCAAGCTCCCCCCCCAGGAGCCGGGCCAGAAGCGACCGCTTCTCTTTGGGCTTCTGGGGCTGCTGGCGATCCTGGGTGGCGCCCGAAAACTGCCCCTGGCCGGGCGCCTTGATTGAAGGCGGGACGAAGAAGGCGGTAGAGAGGAGCGGCTCGACCCGCGGAAAGGCGAAGAGGCGGGCCTCCATGTAGGGTTTCCGCTGGACCTGGCTGAAGGAGAGCGCCAGGAGATGCCCGATCTTGAAGCGCTCGGCCGCGACGCTGAGCCGGTCTCCTTTCAGGACCTCCTCGCCTTGAATCCCCTCGCGCGCCAGCCAGACAGCCACCTGGTCCCCCATCATGACCTGGAAGCGGACGGTCCGGCTGAGCCCTTCCACGAGCTCGTGCGTCACGGCCTCGACCAGGCTCGCTTTCACACCGCTCACAAGGGGAAGGAGCGTCAGCTGGATCTTCCCGGCTGAGACCCGCACCTTGTCCCCGGGACGGACCTCGCCGCCCTGAGTGATGCTTCCCGTCGAATAGGCCTCGAAGACCTGGGTCACGCTCACCCGCCCTAGCGTCTCTTCGGTCCGCCCCAGCACTTCACCCGTCTTCGGGTGTTTCAGCTCCCGCCCTTCACGGTAGAGGGCGAGGTCGAGCCCTGGTTGGACCCCGTCACGCCGGCCCAGGGAAAGGGTGAGACGCCTTCCCTGCGCCTCGATCACCTCCCCCTCGACCTTTGGAAAGAGCGCCAGGATCTGATCAACCAGGACAGTCAGTGAAAGCGGCGTCGTCTGAGCCGAAGCCAGACGGCTCCCCCCCAGCGCCACAGCGAACGCCAGAACGAGCAGGAGCAGCCGCATGAAGCGTCTATCTGACACCGCCCGCATCCCCTCCCAAGAGGAAAAGATTTTCCTCGACCCCGAGCCGTTTTCGGTATCCCAGCACCGCCTTGAACTGCCTGGGCTCGCTCCCATGCTCGATCAGCAGATACACCCGATCCGGGTGGGGAGGAGTTGCCTCAACCCCCACGACGGCCGCGAGCCCGTCGCTCAGATCCAGATACGGAGAGAGCCACTTGTTCCAGAGGTCAGACCCGCCGTTCGAGTGGTCGATGAGATTAACGGGGAAGCCCACGGCCTTGGACCGCTCCACCTTGATCGCCGCCGCGGAAGGGAGAACATGAAGGAGCGGCCCGGCCCCCTTGAGACCGAGCCGCCAAAGCTCATGAAAGTGGAAGCTCCGCGGCTTCACGACCCAGACCGAACGCGTCCCTGGCTCTCCTTGCCAGCGGAACTCGGGCAGGAACGACTCACGGTCGGGAACTGCCTCGGCTTTGACCGGGGTCGCCCCGAAGGCCCGGGCTACCGACGGGTCGGCTGGCTCCACCCACCGGTCGTAGAGGATGGCCCCCTTCGGGATCTGCTGCCGGTCCAGCGCGGTCTCCAACCGGCCAAGCTTTACTGTGCGTCCGTTCGCATCAATATAGGACGCAAATGAATCTTCATATATGCTCACCACCTGCAGCCGGTACTCCACCGCTCCTGCCCATGCCGGTCGGACCAGGGTCACCAGGACGAACACGAGCGACCACCAACGCATGGGCCTTTGCCTCACTTTTTGAGAGTGCACAGCCTGACTACCGAAGCAATGGTCGGAGGATCAGCGAGAGCACCCACATCCATACAGGTACAGCAATCCCAAAGAGCGCAACCATCGTCATGATCATCCAACGGAAAGCTGACTGCTGCCCGGCGGCAAGCGTATCCAGGCGACGGGTGATTTCCTCGAGGCGGCCCGTCAGGTCTGCCCGCAGGTCGCCTATTCTTCTGTCCGTCGCCTCGAAGCGCTGGCCCATATCCACGCGAAGGTCGTCCAGACGGCGGTGGAGGTCATCGATGCGCTTGGACAGCTCTCCTTCGTTGGCCATGGCCCGAGTCTAACGCGAGGGGGGAGGGAGAGTCAAGGAAGGGTCGATCAGATCTCGAAAATCTCGCCGAAGCGGTAGTCAGGCTTCAGGTTCCAGTACCAGCTCCCGTCCTCCAGGAAGACCCGCCGGGCGCCCAACTCCGCGAGC
>CAYJUC010000053.1:0-15586 GCA_964372605.1 uncultured bacterium
GAGCTCTTGCTGGACAAGCTCAAGATGACGAAGACGAACAACGAGTTTTTGGGCTCCATGAACCAGCTCGGGTAGGTAGTCGGAGGGGGCCTCGACGGCCCCCTCCGAGGCCTCCCCCAGGAGACAGCTGCGCCGGCGGAGCCGGCGCTCGAACAGCCGGGTCGGAGCGGGGCCCTCCCGAGCCTTCCCCAGCGGAATTGCCGGGCAATTCCTTGAATTTTCATCACCCGGTGGTATGGTGTAAACTTCTACCAGGAGGGCGCCGTGAAGGCAGGCATTCATCCTGACTACGTTGAGACCACCATCACCTGCGCGTGCGGAGAGGTCGTCCACACCCGCTCCACCCGAGCCCAGATCCGGGTGGAGGTGTGCTCCAGGTGCCACCCCTTCTTTACGGGGAAGCAGAAGCTGCTGGACACAGCCGGGCGGATCGAGCGTTTTCAGCGTAAATATAAGCGGGGTCCCCGGACGGAGGGGTAAGGTCCAACCGAAGAGCCTCGGACCTCTGCGGGATCCAGGAGGGGTTCGGTCCTGGGGGCGAGGCTTTCTTCGTGCTGTCTCCGTCGGGGGCGGGTTTCCGGTATGTTCTTCCGATCCCCCAGCCTCGTTCCCACGGTTTTTTCCCTGCCTTCTGGGCTCCCCGACTGGTTGGCCACCCATGTTTGAGCAGCTCCGGCAGATCGAGGCGCGCTATCAGGAGCTCTCCCGGCTCCTGGCCGACCCGGCGGTGATCGGGCAGCCGGCGGAGTATGCCCGCTACGCCAAGATGCACGCCGAGCTCAGCGAGGCGGTCGGCAAGTTCGACGAGCTGAAGCGTGTCCTGGAGCGGATCAACGAGGCCAGGCACATCCTGGGGGAGGAGCCCGACCGGGAGCTCCGGGAACTGGCCAAGTCCGAGCTGGACGAGCTCCTGGCCCGGCAGGCGGTCCTCGAGGCGGAGCTGAAGGAGTTCCTGCTCCCCAGGGATCCGAACGACGACAAGAACGTGTTCGTCGAGATCCGCGCCGGGGCCGGCGGGGATGAGGCCGGTCTTTTCGCGGCCGAGCTCACGCGCATGTACGTGAAGTACGCCGAACGGCAGAAGTGGAAGGTCGAGGTGATAGACAGCCACCCCACCGGTGTCGGGGGGGTCAAGGAGATCATTCTCTTCATCCAGGGACGGGGCGCGTGGCGACGGCTCAAGTTCGAGCGCGGAGTGCACCGGGTCCAGCGGGTTCCCGTCACCGAGTCGAGCGGACGGATCCACACCTCTACAGTCACCGTTGCTGTGCTTCCTGAAGCCGAAGAAGTGGACATCAAGGTGGATGAGCGGGATCTCCGGGTGGACGTCTACCGGTCGTCGGGGCCCGGAGGGCAGGGGGTGAACACCACCGACTCCGCGGTGCGCATCACCCATGTGCCGACCGGGCTCGTGGTGACCTGCCAGGACGAGCGCTCCCAGATCAAGAATCGGGCGAAGGCCATGCGGGTGCTCCGGGCCCGGTTGCTGGAGCGCGCCATGGTCGAGCGTGACGCCCAGATCGCCGCCGACCGGAGGAGCCAGGTTGGAACTGGAGAACGCAGCGAGAAGATTCGAACCTATAACTTCCCCCAGGCGCGACTCACTGACCACCGGATCGGCTTCACCGTCCACAACCTTCCGGCCGTGCTGGAAGGAAATCTTGACGACCTGATCGAGGCGCTCATGGCGTCGGAGCAGGCAGAGAAGCTGGAGAAGTTGGCGAGTTGAGTACGATGCGGAGGCGGAGCGACCGCTTGGGCGGGCGTGGCGCAGCCCGGGGGCCCGCCCCTCATGGCGGGCGCGGCGCAGCCCGGGGGCCCGCCCCTCATGGCGGGCGCGGCGCAGCCCGGGGGCCCGCCCCCTCATGGCGGGCGCGGCGCAGCCCGGGTGCCCGCCCCTTGATGGGGCAGGCGGAAGCTCGGCTGGCCGTCGAGTCTGTGGGCGCGCTTCTTCGGGAGGGTGCAAGTCGCCTCGAGGCGGCGGGTCTCCCCGGGGCGCGGCAGGATGCGGAGTGGCTTCTCGCGGGTCTCTCAAGGGTCCCGCGATGGCGGCTCACCCTGGAGCCCGATCATCCAGTGGCGGAAGGGGTCTCGGAGCGATTTCGCGAGCTGGTTGACCGTCGGCGGCGCGGAGAGCCCCTCCAGTACCTCCTGGGGTGGGAGGACTTTTGCGGCCTCCGGCTTCGGGTAACCCCCGCTGTCTTGATCCCCCGGCCTGAGACGGAGCTTCTCGTCGAATGGGCGTTCGAGCTGCTCTCAGGCTCTGAGCCGGAGGGGAAGGGCGAGGTTCTGCGGGAGGGGCGGGCGTGGCGCAGCCCGGGTGCCCACCTGCTGATGGGGCGGGCGCGGCGTGAGCCCGGGGGCCCGCCGCTGATGATAATCGACCTGGGAACAGGAAGCGGGGCCGTTGCCTTGGCGCTTGCCGTCGCTAACCCGGACCTCATGCTCTATGCCGTGGAGCTATCTCCCGAGGCTTTGGCTCTCGCGCGTGAGAACGTGGCGGCGGTGGGGGCGACCGCTCGCGTGGCGCTCCTTCGGGGGGATCTGTTTGATCCCCTGGGCTCATTGGCGGGTCACGTGGACCTCGTGATCTCCAACCCACCCTATATTCCGTCTGGAACCATCCCGAAACTCCCTCGCGAGGTCAGGGAGTACGAGCCGCTCGAAGCGCTGGATGGCGGGCCTGACGGGATGTCCGTCCATCGAAAAATCATCGCTGGGGCGCCGCGCTTCCTCAGGCCGGGGGGATGGCTCCTCCTGGAGATGGGGGAGGGGCATTCATACCATCTGAGCCGACTGCTGGAGGCGGTCGGCTTCGCCGACGTTCAGGTGCGCAAGGATCTCTCTGGCGTTGAGCGGATGATCGGCGCCCGGTGGGAAGGGCGGGGCGCCGCAGGCGGGGCGGGAGGTCAACGCCGGGGCGCCGCAGGCGGGGCGGGAGGTCAACGCCGGGGCGCCGCAGGCGGGGCGGGAAGGTAATGCTTGATGGCGGCGCTGCTTGAGATCGAGGGAGGCGTTCCGCTCCGGGGGACGGCGGCGGTGAGCGCGGCCAAAAATGCGGCGCTCCCTGCACTGGCCGCTTCACTCCTCACCGCCGAGCCGGTCGTGATGGAGAACCTTCCTTTCCTGGCGGACGTTACCACCATTCGCCGGCTTCTTGAGCGGCTGGGGGCTCAAATTACCGACGAGTCTGACAGGACCACCCATATCCGGGTCCCGGCGGTGGGGAGGCCCGAAGCGCCCTACGAGATGGTCTCCACCATGCGGGCATCGGTCCTCGTTCTGGGGCCTCTCCTGGCTCGCACCGGCAGCGCGCGGGTGGCACTCCCCGGCGGCTGCGCCATCGGGCTTCGTCCCATCGATCAGCATCTGAAAGGGTTCCAGCGCCTGGGAGCGGAGATCTCCATCCAAAATGGATATGTGGAGGCGCGGGCCAGCCGGCTCAAGGGGGCCAGAATCTCGACTGACCTGGTCACCGTCACCGGGACCGAGAACCTGATGATGGCCGCGGCGCTGGCCGAGGGGACTACGGTGATCGAGAACGCCGCGTGCGAGCCAGAGGTGGCGGACCTCGCCGGACTCCTCCTGGCGATGGGGGCCAAAATCGAGGGGGCGGGAAGTAAGCGGATCGAGATCCAGGGCGTGCCCGATCTTGGTGGTGCCCGCCATCGGATCATCCCCGACCGGATCGAGGCCGGGACACTCCTGGTGGCCGGCGCGATCACCGGAGGGGACGTCACGGTGACGGGCATAGTCCCTGCGCATCTCTCAGCGGTGGTGGCCACGCTCGAAGAGGCTGGCTCGAAACTCGACGGGGGCCCTGATTGGGTTCGCGTAGAGGGGCAGGGGCGGCCGCGTCCCGTCGATGTCACCACCACCGTGTTTCCGGGATTCCCCACTGACATGCAAGCCCAGGTCATGGCGCTCCTGGGTCTGGCCGACGGACTCTCCCGGATTACGGAGACGATCTTCGAAAACCGCTTCATGCACGTCGCGGAACTGAATCGGATGGGGGCGCGGATACGGACGGATGGGGCCACCGCCTTGGTGCGGGGCGTGGCCCACTACCAGGGGGCCCCGCTGATGGCCACAGACCTTCGGGCGTCGGCATCCTTGGTTCTGGCCGGGCTGGCGGCTCAGGGCGCCACGTCGGTTTCGCGGGTCTACCATCTGGATCGTGGCTACGAGGGCCTGGAGGCGAAGCTCCAACGGCTCGGCGCCCGGATCGTGCGGCGGGGATGATGAAGAAGCCTCTCACGCTGGCCTTACCCAAAGGACGGCTTCTCAAGCCGTCCGTGGATCTTCTCCGGAGCATGGGATTCGACGGGATCGATGTCGAGTCCCGACGCCTGATCTTCACCGACGAGCGGCGGGGGATCCGGATGCTCATTCTCAAGCCTGCCGACATCCCCGCCTACGTGGAGTATGGCGCCGCCGACTTGGGGATCGTCGGGAAGGACATTCTGCTCGAGCAGGAGCCGGATGTTTACGAGCCACTGGATTTGGGCTTCGGCTTTTGCCGGTTGGTGGTGGCCGAGTCCGAGGAGCTCTGGAAGCGGGATGATCCGTCCAAGTGGTCGTGGGTGCGGGTGGCCACAAAGTATCCGAGCCTGGCCGAGCGCTACTTCACCGAGCGGGGGATCCAGGTGGAGCTGATCCGCCTGGACGGCTCCCTCGAGCTCGCGCCGCTGGTGGGGCTGGCCGAGCGGATCGTGGACCTGGTCCAGTCGGGGGAAACCCTCCGCGCCAACGGCCTGGTAGAGGTGGCCGAGATCATAAAATCCACGGCCCGCCTCATCGTGAACCGCGCTTCGCTCAAAACCGGGTACGCCCTGATCAACCCGTTCATCGGAACGATGAAAGAAGAGGTCGGCCGATGATCGCGCGGCGTCTCGATACCGCCCGCCTCGGCGTGAGCGGGGTGGTGACGGCCCTCTCCCGGCCGCCCGACTCGCTGGATCCGAAAGTCCACCGAGAGGTGGAGGCGATCCTGGAAGCGGTGCGCCAACGGGGAGATGGCGCGCTCCTGGAGTTCACCGAGCGCTTCGACGGCGTGAGGCTCTCCGCCGAGGAACTGGCCGTGCCCGCCCGCGAAATCGAGGCGGCTCTGGGCGCGGTGGGGGAGCCGGTGCTGAAAGCCCTCAGGTTCGCTGCGGAGCGGATCGAGGCCTACCACAGCCACAACGTTCCCCGCTCGTGGTCGTTCAGGGACGTTAACGGGTCGCTGCTGGGACAGGAGGTGCGCCCGCTGGACCGGGTCGGGCTCTACGTTCCGGGTGGCCGCGCGGCGTACCCCTCCACGGTGCTCATGACCGCGATTCCCGCCAGGGTCGCCGGCGTGCCCGAAATCGTGCTGGTCTCTCCTCCCGCCGCGGACAAATCCGTGAGCGCTCCCGTCCTCGCCGCCGCCCGAATCGCGGGGGTGACGGAGGTGTACCGGGTGGGCGGTGCCCAGGCCGTGGCCGCGCTCGCCTACGGGACCGAGACCATCCGGAAGGTGGACAAGATCGTGGGACCCGGGAACATCTATGTGGGGCTGGCCAAGGGAAAACTCTTCGGCCGCGTCGGGATCGACATGCTCGCGGGTCCCAGCGAGGTCGTGGTGGTGGCCGACGAAAGCGGGGAGCCTGAGTGGATCGCCGCCGATCTCTTGGCCCAGGCCGAGCACGATCCGATGGCGCGAGCCCTGCTTCTCACTCCCTCCGAGCCGCTCTTGGCCAAGGTCGAGGCCGCGCTGGAGAGGCAACTCCCAGCGCTGCCGCGCCGGGAGATCGCGCAAAAATCGCTTCAGACGAACGGGGCGCTGGTCCTGACCGCGAGCATCGACGAGGCATTGGATCTCGTCAACCTCCTGGCCCCCGAGCACCTGGAGCTCCTGGTGGGCGACCCATTCCAGGTCCTCCCCCGGGTGCGCCACGCGGGCGCGATCTTCCTCGGGCGCCACACCCCCGAGGTGGTGGGGGATTATGTGGCGGGACCTAACCACGTGCTCCCCACGGGGGGGACGGCGCGGTTTTCTTCGCCTCTCGGCGTGGAGGAGTTCATGAAACGCTCGAGCATCATCCACTACTCCCGCCAGGGACTCCAGGAGGCCTGGCCGCACCTCCAGGAGCTGGCCCGAGCCGAGGGGCTCCGGGCTCACGGCGAAGCGGCCAAGGTGCGCCTGCCCGAGCAGGACGAGGGTGGGCGGGAGAGAGCGCGCGACCAATGAGCCAGGACAACCGAACGACAGGACCGATCCCCCGGCAGGCCCGCATCGAGCGGAAGACGCGGGAGACCGAGGTACTCCTCCACCTGAACGTGGACGGAACCGGGGCCTCGAAAGTCGAGACCACCATCCCGTTCTTGAACCACATGCTGGAGGCGTGGGCCAAGCACGGTCTCATGGACCTCACCGTCGAGGCCCATGGAGACACGGAGGTGGACCTCCACCACACGGTGGAGGACGTGGCGATCTGTCTCGGCAAGGCGTTCAAGGAGGCCATCGGCGAGAAGAAGGGAATCGTCCGCTACGGGACCGCCTTTGTCCCCATGGACGAGGCGCTGGTCTCGACGGCGCTCGACATCTCGGGGCGCCCCTACCTGGTCTTCAACGTGCCGCTCCAGCGGACGCGGATCTCCAACTTCGACCTGGACCTCCTCAAAGACTTTTTCCGCGCCCTGTCGTTCAACGCCGAGATCACGCTCCACGTCAACCTCCATTACGGCGAGAACCTCCATCATATCGCCGAGGCGGTCTTCAAATCCGTCGGGCGCGCCCTGGCTCTGGCCACCCGGATCAGCGCGCGAATCGAGGGGGTGCTCTCCACCAAGGGCGAGCTGTAACCGCCGGAGCAAGGCGGGGGCGGGAGGCGGTCATGATCGCGATTGTTGACTACGGCAGGGGTAACCTGAGGAGCGTCGAGAAGGCATTCGTTCGCCTGGGGATGGAGACGGCGATCACCCAGGATCCCGCGGTGGTCAGAACCGCCCGCGCGCTTGTCCTGCCAGGCGACGGCGCTTTCCACGATGCCATGCAGAACCTGGGCCGGCTCGGGCTTCTCTCCCCGATCAAAGAGTCTCTGGAGGCCGGGCGCCCTTTTCTGGGGATCTGCCTCGGCTATCAGCTCCTCTTCTCTGAAAGCGAGGAGTGGGGTGTGAGCAAGGGGTTGGACCTGATTCCCGGCGTGGTCCGGCGGTTCCCCAAAGGGCTCCGGGAACAAGAGGCCGGGGATCGGGGATCGGGGATCGTTCGAGCGAACCCCGGGTCCCCAACCCCGACCCCCGGCCCGGAGAGCGGGCGGGAGCTGAAAGTCCCGCACATGGGATGGAATCAGGTGATGCACTCGGGCGACCTGGCCATCTTTGACGGCATTCCCAGCGGGGCGTGCTTCTACTTCGTCCACTCCTACTATCCGGAGCCGTTGGACGGAACGCTCCGCGTGGCCACCTGCCACTACGGGATCACCTTCCCCGCTGCTATCGGGAAGGGGAAGCTCTTCGCCACCCAGTTTCATCCGGAAAAGAGCCAGAGATGGGGGCTCGCGCTCCTTGAGAACTTCGCCGGGATCGTCAGGGCGTATCGTCCATGATGGTGATTCCTGCCGTGGATCTACGGGGCGGGAAATGCGTCCGTCTCTTTCAGGGGCGGGCTGAGGCGGAGACGGTCTTCTCCCTGGATCCGGTCGCGACGGCCCGGCACTGGGCCGAGCTGGGCGCCTCCAGGCTCCATCTGGTGGACTTGGATGGCGCCTTCGCCGGTGCGCCCCGGCAGACGGGGCTGATCGCCGAGATCATCAAGGCCCTCAGTGTCCCCGTGGAGGTGGGCGGGGGACTCCGTGATCTCGCGGCGCTGGAGCGCCTCTTCGTCGCCGGAGTCCGCTGGGCGGTGCTGGGAACCCGGGCGGCGCTGGACTCTGGTTTCCTCATGGAGGCCTGCTCGCGCTTCCCCGACAGGATCATCGTCGCGGTCGACGCCACACGGGGAAAAGTGGCGGTGGAGGGATGGAAGCGGATGCTGGACGCGGCGGCCACTGATCTCGCCAGTCAGGCCGCGGAGGCCGGAGCCGCGGCGATTCTCTATACGGACATTTCCAGGGATGGCACAGAGCGAGGTCCCAATCTGGCCGAGACCGGAAGAGTGGCGCGAGCGGCGGGGATTCCGGTGCTGGCGTCCGGGGGGGTCGGGAGCCTCGACGATCTCAGGCGCCTCGCCCTGGTTCCAGGAGTGGCCGGCGCGGTTGTGGGCCGCGCCCTCTACACCGGCGCCGTGGACCTGAAGCGCGCGCTGGAGGCGGTCCAGCAATGCTGACGAAACGGGTGATCCCGTGCCTGGACGTGAAGGACGGACGGGTGGTCAAGGGGGTGCAATTCCTCCAACTCCGCGACGCCGGAGATCCGGTGGCTGCGGCCCAGGCCTACGATCAGCAAGGCGCGGACGAGCTCGTCTTTCTGGACATCACCGCCTCACACGAGGGAAGAGCCATCATGCTGGACGTGGTTCGGCGGACCGCCGAAGGGATTTACATGCCGCTGACCGTGGGCGGAGGGATCCGCGGGATTGACGACATCCGCGCGCTCCTCAGAGCCGGCGCCGACAAGCTGTCGCTGAACACAGCGGCACTGGAGCGGCCGGAGCTGGTCAGGGAGGCGGCGGAGCGGTTCGGGAGTCAGTGCATCGTGGTCGCCATCGACGCCAGGAGGGAAAATGGGCACTGGGGGGTCAGGAGTCACGGCGGTCGCCGCTCGACCGGTCGGGACGCCTTGGCCTGGGCCCAGGAGGTGGAGCAGTTGGGCGCGGGCGAGATCCTCCTGACCAGCATGGACCGCGACGGCACCCAGGACGGTTACGATCTGACTCTCACGAGGGCCGTCTCCGAGACCGTCTCGATTCCGGTGATCGCCTCGGGGGGGGTGGGAACCCTGTCCCATCTCTACGAGGGATTGGTAGATGGGAAGGCCGACGCGGTCCTTGCCGCGTCCATCTTCCACTTCGGCCGCTACACGGTGCGGGAGGCGAAAGCCTACCTCAGGGATCAGGGCGTTCCTGTGCGCCTCGAGGAGTGAGGCGTGATCGACGAGCTTCGATTCGACAAGGACGGGTTGATCCCGGCGGTGGCGCAGGAGGCCTCCACCGGGGAGATCCTCATGGTCGCCTGGATGGACCGGGAGGCATTGGAGGCCACCCGGCGGACCGGTCTCGCGCATTACTGGTCCCGCTCCCGCCAGGCCCTCTGGCAGAAAGGGGAGACCTCCGGCCACCGCCAGCACGTGGAGGGGATCTACGCCGACTGCGATCGGGACACCCTCCTGCTCCAGGTCCACCAGGAGGGAGTCGCCTGCCACACCGGCGCGAGAAACTGCTTCTTCACCCGCCTCCAGGGCCGCGCGGAAGGGGAGCGGGCCTTCGACGGGCCAGCGATCCTCGAGGTCGTGGAGCGCGTCATCCAGTCGCGAAAGGTGGAACCGTCACCCGATTCCTATGTCTCCGGACTTCTGGCCAAGGGCGAGGCCGCCATCTGCAGGAAGGTGGGTGAGGAGTCGACCGAAGTGGTGACCGCGGCGCTCGGCGGCGAGGGAGACGGCCGGCTGGTGGAAGAGGTGGCTGACCTCTGGTTCCACACCATGGTGCTCCTGGGTGGGCGGGGGATCCCCCTCCGCCGCCTCTTCGAGGAGCTGGCCCGGCGCCACGCCGCGAAGTCCGCCCCACGGCAGGACGGAGAGTCGGGGCGCAAGAGGAAGTAATGGCGAAAGACGCTCCAGTCTACCGCTGTCAGGAATGCGGCTACGCGTCCCCGAAGCCGGGGACGTGTCCTGACTGTCGGCGAACCGAGAACGTGTTTCGCGAGCTGCTCGAGGAGCGACGGACGGCTGCTCGAGGGAGCAAGCGGAGGGTAGCCCCGACCAGCCGGCCAATTCCGCTCGGTGAGGTCTCGGTGGAGTCGGGGGAGCGGATTGTCACGGGGATCGGGGAACTGGACCGGGTCCTCGGGGGTGGGGTGGTACGTGGATCGGTGATCCTCATCGGGGGAGACCCGGGAATCGGCAAGTCTACGCTCATCACTCAGGTTTCCGGCGCCCTGGCCGATCTAGGGGAAACGGTCCTTTACGTCTCCGGAGAGGAATCGGCGGCCCAGGTGAAGCTCCGAGCCGATCGTCTCGGGATTGCTTCAAAAAATCTTTCCCTCCTCGCCGAGACGGCCCTCGATGCCATCGAGTCACAGGTGAACGATTTCAAGCCCAGGGCACTCGTCGTGGACTCGATCCAGACCATCTACCTCCCCGAGCTCGATTCAGCGCCCGGGAGTGTCAGCCAGGTGAGGGAGTGCGGCGGCCGCCTCATGATCCAGGCCAAAGCGGAAGGGGTGGCCACGTTCTTGGTGGGTCACGTGACCAAGGAGGGCACCCTGGCCGGCCCGAGGGTTCTCGAGCATCTGGTGGACACCGTCCTCTACTTCGAGGGAGAGCAACACCATTCCTATCGCGTTCTCCGCGCGGTGAAGAACCGGTTCGGCTCCACCAACGAGATCGGAGTGTTTGAGATGACCGCCCGCGGCCTCTCGGAGGTGAAGAATCCGTCGGCGTTCTTCCTCTCCGAGCGTCCCAAGGGCGCGGCCGGGTCCGTGATCGTCTCGAGCCTGGAGGGGACGCGGCCGCTGCTCCTGGAGCTTCAAGCGCTGGTGAGCCCCGCCAACTTCGGGACGCCGCGCCGGACGGTCCTGGGGTCGGACTATAACCGGGTCTGCCTCTTGCTGGCGGTCCTCGAAAAGCGGTGCGGGTTTCCCCTCCAGACCCAGGACGTGTTCGTCAATGTGGCGGGCGGGGGGCGCATCGCCGAACCTGCCGCCGACCTCGGCATTGTGCTCGCCGCCGCCTCCAGCTATCTGGATCACCCGGTACCGGCGGACCTCTTGATCCTGGGCGAGGTGGGGCTCACCGGAGAGGTGCGGGCCGTGACCGGCCTGGAGGCGCGCCTCAAGGAGGCCGCCGCGCTCGGGTTTCAGGCGGCGGTGGTGCCGAAGAACAACCTGATCCAAAGCGGGATGGCGTACCCTTTGGAGATTCAGCCGGTGGCGTCCATCGACGAGGCGATCCGGATGCTCCTCGGCTCATGAACGGTAGAGCGTCCATTCCAGATCATTCCGCATAGAGGAAGGCTATGGCGATCGTTTTGGTTCGCGTGGTCGTTCTTGCCCTGGCCGGTGGCGCCGGCATCGCGCTCGGTGCGGCTCTCGAGGCCCCCATTCCCGGGCCGCTCCTGGCCGCGGGCGGGGTCGTCGTGGGGCTGCTTGCCCTGCTTCTCGAGTGGGGGGTCCGGCGGATCCCCATGGACCGGCTCTTCGTCGGCGCCCTTGGTGGGCTTTTCGGTCTGATCCTGGCCCAAGCCGTGGGCCCGCTGCTCGCGACCTTGATCCCGCGCGCCGGCGTTCCCGCGCGCGGGCTCCTGGTCCTACTCCTCGGCTACCTGGGGGTGGCGGTGGCGTTGCGGAAGGGGAGCGAGATGGAGGGGCTCACGGCCAAGCTATTCCCCCGAGCCAGTGCGGGGAGGGAAGGGTTCAAGATCCTCGATACCTCCGTGATCATCGACGGCCGCGTCGCCGACATCTGCGAGACCGGCTTTCTGGAAGGGACGCTCGTCGTCCCACAGTTCGTGCTTCGCGAGCTCCAGCAGATCGCCGACTCCTCGGACGGCCTCAAGCGGAACCGTGGCAAGCGGGGGTTCGACATTCTCCAGCGGATCCAGCGCATTCCCAAGGTCAAGGTCCAGATCCATGACCTGGACTTTCCTCAGGTGCGCGAGGTGGACCGAAAGCTCATCGAGCTGGCCAAGGTCCTTGGGGGGAAGGTCATCACCAACGACTACAACCTGAACAAAGTGGCCGAGCTTTCGGGGGTGCCGGTGCTCAACATCAACGAGCTGGCCAACTCCCTGAAGCCGGTGGTTCTGCCCGGGGAGGCGATGCACGTCCACATCACGAAAGAAGGCAAAGAATCCGGCCAGGGGGTTGCGTACCTGGACGACGGAACCATGGTGGTCGTGGACCACGGGAAGCGGTACCTCGGGCAGAGCGTGGACGTCATGGTGACGAGCGTGCTCCAGACCACAGCGGGGCGCATGATCTTCACGCGGCTCCTCAAAGAGGAGGAGTACTCGCGGGGGGCGGGATGAGCGGCGTCCCTCCGGGAGCGGTTGCCGTGGTTCCGGCGGCCGGGAGCGGGGTTCGTCTCGGCGGCCGGAGGCCCAAACAGTTCCTTCGCCTTGGGGAAATCCCGCTCCTCGTTCGGACCTTGCGGGTGCTGGCTCGCGTGGGAGAGCTCAGCGGGATCATCGTGGCGGCGCCTCCCGCCGACGTTCTTACGACGCGCCGGCTCCTCCAGCGCTATGGAATCCGGCGCCTCCTGGCGGTCGTCGCTGGCGGGAAGGAGCGGCAGGAGTCGGTCTGGCTCGCCCTTCACGCCCTCCCGGCCGGGCCCGAGTGGCTGGTGGTCCACGATGCGGTACGTCCGTTCATCACCCCCCCGCTGGTGCGCGCCGTGCTGGCCGAAGCGATGAGGCGGGGCGCGGCCACGTGCGGGCTTCCGGTGAGCGAGACGCTGAAGCAGGTCAGGGACGGGGTCGTGGAGGCCACCGTCGAGCGGGAAGGAATGTGGCTGGTCCAGACCCCCCAGGCATTCCGGCGCGACCTCCTCTGGGAGGCTCATGAAAAGGCCAGGCGCGACGGCTTCCTGGGGACCGACGACGCGGCGCTCGTTGAGCGGCTGGGGGTCCCGGTCCGGATGGTTCCCGGACTTCTTGAGAACCTGAAGGTCACCACCCGGGAGGACCTGGCCCGGGCCCGGGCCTTTGCCGTGCGGAGGCGCGCGTGATCCGCGTCGGCCTTGGGTTCGATCTCCACCCCACCGACTCGGAGCGTCCCTTGATCCTGGGCGGGGTCGAGGTTCCCTCGGGCCGAGGGCTCCACGGTCACTCGGACGCCGACGTCCTCAGCCACGCGGTCTCCGATGCTCTGCTCGGGGCGCTGGCCCTCGGGGATCTCGGCCGCCTCTTTCCCGACACCGATCCCCGCTACAAAGACGTATCGAGTCTCCGCCTCCTCAAAGAGGTCGCGGAGCTGGTGGTCTCAAAAGGCGGGCAGGTGGTGAACGTGGACGCGACGATCATCACCCAGGCGCCACGGCTCGCCTCCTGGCTTCCCGAGATGGCCAAGCGCCTGGCCGAAACGTTGGGATTGGACCCGGACCGGGTGAGCGTGAAAGCGAAGAGCCCGGAAGGGCTCGGGCTTCTGGGTCGGAACGAGGGGATCGCAGCGCTGGCCACCGCGGCCGTCGAGGTCCTGGACCGGCGGTGAACGCCCTCAGGCGCGCGTAAGGGAGCGGCGTGGCGCTCAAAATCTACAACACGCTGACCCGTCAGAAGGAGGAATTTGCTCCGCTCTCCCCGCCGGAGGTCCGGATCTACGTCTGCGGGGTCACGGCCTACGACCTCTCCCACATCGGCCACGGGCGGAGCGCCCTGGTCTTCGATGTGATCCGCCGCTACCTCCAGTTCAAAGGGTACCAGGTCCGGTTTGTTAAGAACTTTACAGACGTCGACGACAAGATCATCAGGCGGGCAAGGGAGGAAGGAGTGTCACCGGGTGAGGTGGCTCGCCGGTACATCGAGGAGTACCGCAAAGACATGGAGGCGCTGGGAGTGGAGCCGGCGGATGTGGAGCCCAAGGCCACCGATCACGTCGACCAGATGATCAAGCTCATCGAGCGACTGCTGGCCAAGGGAATCGCTTACCGCGTGGACGGAGACGTGTACTACGAGGTGCGGCGGTTCCCCCGCTACGGTTTGCTCTCGGGGAAAAACATCGAGGAACTTCTGGCCGGCGCCCGGGTGGAGGTGGACCCGCGAAAGCGGCACCCCTTGGACTTCGCCCTGTGGAAGGCCTCCAAGGAACATGAGCCGGCCTGGGAGAGTCCCTGGGGCGCCGGGCGTCCGGGCTGGCATATCGAGTGTTCGGCCATGGCGATCCACTACCTCGGAGAGAGCTTCGACATCCACGGGGGCGGGGAAGACCTGATCTTCCCCCACCACGAAAACGAAATCGCCCAGTCCGAGACCGCCACCGGCAAGCCCTTCGTCCGGTACTGGCTCCACAACGGGTTTGTGAATCTGGGGGCGGAGAAGATGTCCAAGTCCCTGGGAAACGTCCTGACCATCAAGAAGCTGGTGGGCCGCCACGACCCC
Organism: uncultured bacterium; assembly: GCA_964372605.1. Lineage (GTDB taxonomy): Bacteria > Methylomirabilota > Methylomirabilia > Rokubacteriales > CSP1-6 > CAYJUC01. The sequence continues at coordinate 14,216 of CAYJUC010000053.1, forward strand.
GAAACGCTACGCCTCTGCCTCCTCGGCACTCACTACCGGCACCCGCTGGAGTTCACCGAGGCAAAGATCGCCGAGGCCGGAAGGGCCATGGAGCGGTTCCGGAATCTCTTCGAAACGGCCGATCGACTTGCGCTCAAGGGCCCCCCGGCTCCCGGCGGGGACCGGAACCTGCTCGATGAGGCGGCGGCGCACCGCCAGCGGTTTGAGACGGCGATGGACGACGACTTTAACACTCCCCAGGGGCTGGCAGCGCTCTTTGACCTGGCCCGGACCTTACACCAGTTCTGGAGTCAGGGGGGCTCAGAGTCAGTGGGGTCATTTCTCCTGGGGGTGGGGGAGCTACAGACCCTCGGACAAGTGTTGGGGCTGTTCAGGTCAGGAACGGGAGCGAGAGCGCCGGTGGACTCGGCATTGAGGGAGCGAATTGAAGGGCTGGTCGAAGCTCGAAACCAGGCGCGGATCCGAAAAGACTGGGCAGAGGCGGACCGAATTCGTCGGGCGCTTCTGGAACTCAGTGTTGTTCTGGAAGACGCCCGGGAAGGGACCATCTGGAAGTGGCGGCCGTGAGGGAAGAGCCCAGTTCGACGATCTACGGCAGGAATCCGGTTCTGGAACTTCTCCGGAGCCGAGGCCGGAAGATCGAAGCGCTGTGTCTCCTGGCCAATGGCCGGGGCGGCCTCAAAGACCTTCTGGCTCTGGCCCGGCAGCAGGGGGTACGGGTGTCTTTTCGCACCCGGGATCAGCTGACTGCCATGGCCGGGACCCCGCATCACCAGGGGGTGGTCTGCCGCGTAGCGGAAAAAGAGTATGTGGCCTTGGAGGATCTCATTTCCCTGGCCGCCGGCCGCGACGAGCCCGCCTTCTTTCTGGCGCTTGATCAGGTTCAGGACCCCCGAAACCTCGGGGGTCTCCTGCGAACCGCCGAAGCCATGGGGGTGCATGGAATCGTGCTACCCCGCCACAATGCCGCCGGGCTCACCGCATCCGCTGCGAAGGCCTCCATGGGGGCCCTGGAGTTCGTCGCTGTCACCAGGGTCACCAATCTGGTGGCGGCCATAGAAGTGATGAAAAAGCAGGGCGTGTGGATCTACGGAACCGCCCCCGCCGCTGGAGTCAGGGCCTGGGAGGCGGATCTGACCCGCCCGCTCTGTCTGGTTTTGGGGGGAGAAGGGAAGGGGGTGCGCCCCCTGGTCGCGCAGAGTTGCGATCTCCTCCTCACTCTCCCCATGCCGGGGCATATCGGCTCGTTGAACGTGGGGGCGGCCGGGGCTGCCCTTTGCTACGAGGTGGTTCGTCAACGGTTTCATAAAAATTCTTGACTTAAAAAATATTAAAAATTAGTATGGAGTTTTGTCACTGCTGGCGTAGCTC
>CAYJUC010000054.1:0-15385 GCA_964372605.1 uncultured bacterium
TCGCGCGGCGGGTGGCCTGCCGCGCGGCAGGGCCGAACCCGCCACGCTCGAGCGGCATCGGGGGGAGGTTTCGGAAGGGGGGCGGAGCCCGCCTCCGAGAATAACGGTGCCACGCGAGATCATCACCCTGGCCTGCACCGCCTGCGAGCGCAGGAATTACTCCACCACCAAGAACAGACGCACGCATCCGGACCGCCTGGAGCTGAAGAAGTATTGCAAGTGGTGTCGGAAACACACTCCCCACAAAGAGACCAAGTAGGGGCGTGACGGTGGCGGGACGGCACGTGGTGTACGTGAACCATCCGAACAACAAGGCCTTCGTGCACCACGAGTCTTGCTCGTTCGCGCGAGTGGAGACCCGTGAGCTCGCCACCCGGCGACTGGCTGAAATACTTCGAAACGCGTGATAAGGCTCGCGCAATAGCAAAACACACGGGCAAGGCGCTCGTCAAAGACTGTCGTTTTTGCCGAGCGCTTTGAGAGCGGTTCGAGCGCGGGCTTTGCCCGCGCAACCGGTCCTGGCGAAGGGGGCCGTCGAGGCCCCCTTCGATGGAGGCGTGTAGCTCGAACGGCTAGAGCACCGGACTCCAAATCCGGGGGATGGGGGTTCGAATCCCTCCACGCCTGCCAAAAAAGCAACGGTGAAAAGGGGTCAAGGTTCGGGAGAACGGACGGAGCTTGGGATGAGAACCCCCAGACCCAGGGGGTTGTTAAGGGGGGTCGCCCCCTTAAGTTCTGGGGTGACAGCGAGCGAAGTGAGCGTCAGAGGGGTGGAGCCCCTATGAGGAGCGCCTTGAGCCCCAAGGCGTGACGGGATGGGGGCTCAAATCCCTCCACGCCTGCCAAAAAGAAGCGCGAAGAGAGATATGGAATTTTTGAATCGGGTTCGCGAGTTCTTTCGGGAGGTCATGGCGGAGTTCAAGAAGGTGAACTGGCCGGGTCGCTCGGCGATCATCAATTCCACAGCCGTGGTCCTGGTGGTCACCGTCGTCATCGCCTTCTTCCTCGCCGCGGTTGACGTTGGCCTGGCCCGGGTCGTCGGGCTGGTCCTGCGATGACGCAAGAAACCTCTATGGCCAAGCAGTGGTTCGTCGTCCATACCTACTCCGGCTTTGAGAACAAGGTGGCCGCGGCCATTGAGCAGCGGGCGAAAATGTTCGGGCTTCAAGAGCAGATCAGCCGGGTCGTGGTACCGGTCGAGGACGTCGTCGAGGTGCGGAAGGGGCAGAAGCGGATTACCCCGCAGAAATTTTTTCCCGGATATGTCCTTGTGGAAATGGAGCTCACGGATGAGACCTGGCATCTCGTCCGCTCGACCCCGAAGGTGACCGGATTTGTTGGCTCGGGCAACTCCCCGGTCTCGCTCCCCCAGGAGGAAGTGGACGAGATCCTCCATCAAATGGAGGCCGGGGCCGAGCGACCCAAGCCGAAGTCGGTCTTCCAGGAGGGTGATAAGATCCGGGTCATCGAAGGGCCCTTCGTGAACTTCACCGGAACCATCGACGACCTGAATCCGGAACGCGGAAGGTTAAAGGTAATGGTGGCCATCTTTGGTCGGCTCACGCCGGTCGAACTCGAGTACTACCAAGTGGAGAAGCTCTAGTGAAAAAAGTCCAGGCGGTGGTCAAGCTGCAGATCCCGGCGGGCAAGGCGAATCCCTCGCCGCCCGTGGGGCCGGCCTTGGGCCAACATGGCGTCAACATCATGGAATTCTGCAAAGGCTTCAACGCCCAGACGGGGTCCCAAGAAGGGTTGATCCTCCCGGTGGTGGTGACGATCTTCGCGGACCGCTCGTTCTCCTTCGTGGTGAAGACCCCCCCGGCCGCTGTGCTCTTGAAGCGGGCCGCTGGTATTGCGAAGGCCTCGGCCCTCCCCCACAAGGACAAGATCGGCAAGGTGACCCGCATCCAGGTCCGGGAGATCGCCCAGGTCAAGCTTCCTGACCTCAACACCGATTCCGTGGAGTCGGCCATGCGGATCGTGGAGGGGACGGCGCGCAGCATGGGGATCGAGGTCGTGTAGTTCGAGCCGAGGGGCTTCGGCCCCGACAGTGTCATCGTCGGGGCAGGCACGAGGCGAGGCCCGAGTCAGTTCGAGCCGAGGGGCTTCGGCCCCGGCGGGTCGCGCAATCTAGGAGGGGTCATGGCTTCAATCGGTAAACGGTACAGGACAGCGGTGAAGCAGATTGATAGGGAGAAGGCGTACTCCGTGGAGGAGGCGTTGGGGACGGTCAAAGGGATGACCACGGCCCGGTTCGACGAGGCCGTAGACATGGCGATCCGCCTGGGCGTGGATCCCAAGCACGCCGACCAGATGGTGCGGGGAGCGGTGGTTCTTCCCCACGGTATCGGCAAGCCGGTTCGCGTTCTCGTCTTCGCCAAGGGGGAAAAGGAGCGCGAGGCCAAAGAAGCCGGCGCGGACTATGTCGGGGCGGAAGATTTCATCGAAAAGATCCAGGGCGGCTGGCTCGATTTCGACTCTACCATTGCCACGCCTGACCTTATGGGGCAGGTCGGGAAGCTCGGCAAGGTGCTGGGGCCGCGCGGGCTGATGCCCAATCCCAAGGTCGGAACGGTCACCTTCGACGTGGGCCGGGCTGTCCGTGAGGCCAAGGCGGGCAAAGTGGAGTTCCGGGTCGACAAGGCCGGGAACGTCCACGTTCCCGTCGGGAAACTCTCGTTCCAGGCGGAGCAACTGGTGGCGAACGCCATGGCGATGATCGAGGCCATCATGCGGGCCAAGCCCGCGGCTGCCAAGGGGAACTACCTGCGTGCGCTTACGATCTCCAGCACCATGGGACCGGGAGTGCGCGTGGATGTCCAGAAGGTGGCGAGTCTGTTCAAGAAATAGAGCGGGAGCCAACAGTGCCGACTCACGAAAAGATTGAAGGCGTCGAGACCCTGAAATCGCGGCTGGCCGGGATCAAGGCCGCTGTGCTCACCGAGTACCGGGGACTCAGCGTGCGACAACTCGCGGATCTCAGGAAGCAGCTCAAGGCGGTGGGATCGGAATACACGGTGGTGAAGAACCGGCTGGCGCGGCTGGCTGTTCAGGGCTCGCCCCTGGGCGAGCTCGCGCCTCACCTCAAGGGGCCCACGGGGCTTGCGCTCTCCGGGCAGAACCCGGTGGCGCTGGCCAAAGCCCTCCACGGGTTTGCCCGTACCACGCCGCTGTTTCAGATTAAGCTCGGCTATGCCGAGGGTCAGCTGTTGCAGCCCGCGGACCTCAAAGCCCTGGCCGACCTGCCATCCCGGGAAGTGTTGCTCGGACAGGTCGTGGGGGGACTCCAAGCCCCCATCGCCGCCCTGGTGGGCGCCCTGGAGGGGATGCTCCGCGCCCTGCTCGGGACGCTCGACCAGATCAGCGCCAGGAAGGTGGCGCCGGCGGAACCCCAGAGCCCGTCGGCATGATCGGGCGGGAGCGGCAGTTGCGTTTCCATGATTGATGATGATCCTGTCAGAGAAAAAAGAGGAGGAACCAAGCGATGGCTCAAGTGAACGTTGACGATGTTCTGGAATCCATCGATGGCTGGACGGTCCTGGACCTGAACCGCCTCGTCAAGGGACTTCAGGACAAGTACGGTATCTCCTCGGTGGTAGCCGCCCCCTCGATAGCATCGACGGCGGGCGGGGCGGGCGCCGCCGCTCCACCGGCCGAGGAGGAGCAGACCGAGTTTGACGTGATTCTCATCGCAGCCGGCGAGAAAAAGATCCAGGTGATCAAGGTTGTCCGCGAGCTCACCGGCCTGGGCCTGAAGGAGGCCAAGGCGGTGGCGGATGAGGCTCCGAAGCCGGTGAAGGAAAAGGTCTCTAAGGCTGAGGCCGCCGACATCAAGAAGAAGCTTGAGGAAGCTGGCGCCACGGTGGAGGTCAAGTAGGGCGAGAGCGTTCCTCTGGGAACACCGCGGAGATCTCCAACACTGTCGGACCGAGGCTGAGCCGGGAGGAGATATGGCAGGAATCATTCAGTGTGGGCGTCGGACCAGGAAGGACTTCGGGAAAATTCCCTCGATCGTGGAGATTCCCAACCTCATCGAGGTACAGAAGCGCTCCTACGACACGTTTCTCCAGAAGGAGGTCGCTTCAGAGCGCCGGGAGGATGTGGGACTCCAGTCGGTCTTCAAGTCTGTCTTCCCAATCGTGGACGACAACGAGAACGCTTCCCTGGAGTTCGTGCACTACCACTTCGGGGATCCGAAGTACTCGGTTGAGGAGTGCCACGACCGTGGCATGACGTACGCCTTCCCGCTGAAAGTGACCCTCCGCCTCGCGGTCTATGAACACGACAAGGAGGCCAAAACCCGCTCGATCCGGGACATCAAGGAGCAGGAGGTGTACCTGGGAGAGCTTCCGCTGATGACCGAGAAAGGCACCTTCATCGTCAACGGTACCGAGCGGGTCGTCGTGTCCCAGCTCCAGCGGTCGGCCGGTGTCTTTTTCGACGACGACAAGGGAAAGACCGTGGCCTCCGGCAAGCTGCTCTATTCGGCCCGGGTCATCCCGTACCGGGGCTCCTGGGTCGAGTTCGACTTCGACGCCAACGACATCCTCCACGTGCGGGTGGACCGGCGTCGAAAGATGCTGGCCACGGCGTTCGTGCGGGCCTTCTGGTCTCTCGAGAAGAAAGTCATCCTCTCCGATGAAGAAATCCTGGCCCTCTTCTATGGGATGGAGGAGGTCCTGGCCTTCGAGGACGGCAACGCCTGGGTCCGCCTTCATGCCGGGGCGCACGCCGACGTCAAGGTGGCCGAGGACATCAGTGCCCCACGCCAGGCAGAGCCCGTCGTTCAGGCCGGAAAGAAGCTCACGCCGAAGCTCATCGAGCGGCTCCGGGAGTTGAACGTCGAGCGGATTCCGGTCCTCGCCGAGTCGCTGGTCGGTCGGCGCACCGGGAGCAGGGTGGTTGACTCCGAGACAGGAGAGGTCCTCCTCGAGGCGAACCAGGAGATCAGCTCTACGGTTCTGGCCCAGATCATGGCCCGCCGGGTGGCCCCCTTCAAGCTCGTGGTGATGAATCAGATCAAGCCGGACGCCGTCATCTACGAAACCCTGGCCCGGGATCACTTCAAGAACCCGGACGAGGCCCTCGTTGAGATTTACCGCCGTCTCCGCCCCGGCGACCCGCCCACGGTGGAATCGGCGCGCGCTCTCTTTCGCGGAATGTTCATGGATTCGCGCCGCTACGACTTGGCGCGGGTCGGGCGTTTCATGATCAACGAGAAACTCAAGATGGACGTTCCGCACAACGTCAGAACCCTCCGGAGCGAAGACGTGGTTCAGGTGATCCGGCACCTGCTGCAGGTCAGGCTGGGTGACCGGCCCACCGACGACATCGACCATTTGGGGAATCGCCGCGTTCGTTCCGTCGGGGAGTTGCTCGAAAACCAGTTCAGGGTCGGGCTTACCCGCATGGAGCGAGCGGTCAAGGAGCGCATATCCATCTCGGACATCGAGAACCTGATGCCCCACGATCTAATCAACGCCAAGCCGGTCTCGGCTGTGGTGAAGGAGTTCTTCGGTTCCTCCCAGCTTTCCCAGCTCATGGATCAGACCAACCCGCTGGCCGAGCTTACCCACAAACGGCGCCTCTCTGCGCTCGGGCCTCGAGGTTTGTCACGGGAACGGGCTGGGTTCGAGGTCCGTGACGTCCATCCAACCCACTACGGTCGCATCTGCCCCATCGAAACGCCGGAGGGCCCGAACATCGGTCTCATCTCGTCGCTCTCCACGTATGCCCGGATCAACGAATTCGGGTTCATCGAGACCCCGTACCGGAAGGTGCTCAACGGGACGGTGACCGAGGAAATCGTGCTCCTGACGGCTCTCAAGGAGGAGCAGTACGTCATCGCCCAGGCCAACGCCGAACTGGACGCTCGGAATCGCTTTGTGAAAGACCGCGTCTCGGCCCGGAAGAGCGGGGAGTTCAAGATGGTGTCGCCGGAGGAGGTCCATTTCATGGACGTCTCTCCCAAGCAGCTGGTCTCCGTGGCGGCCTCCCTGATTCCCTTTCTCGAAAACGACGACGCCAACCGCGCGCTCATGGGATCCAACATGCAGCGGCAGGCTGTGCCGTTGCTCCAGCCGGAGGCGCCCTACGTCGGGACGGGGATGGAGCACATCGTCGCCGGCGATTCCGGCGCAGTGGTGCTGGCCAGGCGACCGGGGGTGGTGGAGTACGTCTCGTCGGACCGGATCGTGATCCGCGCCGAGAGCCGGTCCAAGAAAAAGGACCCGGTGCAGGATCTCCCGCTCGACATCTACAATCTGACGAAGTACCAGCGCTCAAATCAGAACACCTGCGTCAACCAGAAGCCCATTGTGCGGAAGGGGCAGCGCGTGGCCGGCGGCGAGGTGATCGCGGATGGTCCGGCCACCGATCAGGGGGAGCTGGCGCTCGGGCGGAACGTGCTGGTGGCGTTCATGCCGTGGGGCGGATTCAACTTTGAGGACGCCATCCTCGTATCCGAGCGGTTGGTCCGGGACGACCGATACACCTCCATCCACATCGAAGAGTTCGAGGTGCAGGCGCGGGATACCAAGCTGGGCAAGGAGGAGATCACCCGCGACATCCCCAATGTGGCGGAGGAAGCGCTGAAGGATCTCGACGAATCCGGGATCGTCCGGATCGGGGCCAAGGTGAAGGCCGGGGACATTTTGGTCGGGAAGATCACCCCCAAGGGGGAAACCCAGCTCACCCCGGAGGAGAAGCTCCTTCGCGCCATCTTCGGCGAAAAGGCCGGCGATGTCCGTGACACCTCCCTGACCGTGCCGCCCAGCATCGAAGGGACGGTGGTGGATGTCAAGGTCTTCTCCCGGCGCGGGATCGACAAGGACGAGCGCGCCAAGTCCATCGAGGAGGAAGAGATCGCGAGCCTGGAGAAGGACTATCAGGACGAGATCGCGATGGTCGAGATGGAGCGTGACCAGAAGCTGAAGAACCTTCTCGTGGGTAAGACCCTGGCGCTGGATCTGATGGATCCCACGAACAAGAAAAAGCTCGGGAAGAAGGGGGATAGAATCGAGCGCGCCGACCTGGACAACTTTTCCTGGAACGAGCTCAAAAAGATCAAGGTCAAAGAAGACGACGACCTCGTGTCGACCATCAAGAAGATCGAGGACCTGGCCGACGAGCAGATCGCCTTCTTCGAGAAGATGCTGGAGGAGCGGGTGGGCCGGCTCCGCCGCGGCGACGATTTGCCGCCCGGTGTGATCAAGATGGTGAAGGTCTACGTGGCGGTGAAGCGGAAACTCTCGGTGGGGGACAAGGTCGCCGGCCGCCACGGCAACAAGGGCGTGGTCTCCCGCATTCTTCCCGAGGAGGACATGCCGTACCTTCCCGACGGAACCCCGGTGGAGATCGTCCTGAACCCGCTCGGCGTGCCGTCCCGGATGAACGTGGGTCAGATCCTCGAAACGCACCTCGGGTGGGCGGCCAGGGCTCTGGGACTCTGGGTCGCCAGCCCCGTCTTCGACGGCGCCACGGAAGAGGAGATCAAGGATCTCCTGGGGCAGGCGAAGCTCCCTGTTTCGGGCAAGACCGTCCTCTACGACGGCCGGACGGGCAAGCCATTCCACCAGGAGGTCACCGTGGGCTACATCTACATCTTGAAGCTCGCTCACCTGGTGGACGACAAAATGCATGCCCGATCCATCGGGCCCTACTCCCTCGTGACCCAGCAACCGTTGGGCGGCAAGGCCCAGTTCGGTGGCCAGCGGTTCGGCGAGATGGAGGTCTGGGCCCTGGAGGCCTACGGGGCCGCCCATACGCTGCAGGAGATGCTGACGGTCAAGTCTGACGACGTGGAAGGACGGAACCGGATCTACAAGGCCATCGTGAAGGGCGAGAATTTCCTGGAACCTGGCACGCCGGAGTCCTTTAACGTGCTGGTCAAGGAGCTCCAGAGCCTCGCCCTGGACGTGGAGCTCATTTCCAAGGATGGGCGGAAGTCCTAAGGGCGAAGCGTGCCGCCCGTGGTGGGCGACCCGGGAACCCTCTGACGCAAGGAGGCGGGGATAATGTTGACGGATCGGCAATTCGGGAGACTGATCAGAGAAGACAAGCCTTCCAAGGACCTGTGGGGCTTTCTCGATCGGCACTCGAAACCCATCACCTTCGACGCAATCAGGATCCGGCTGGCGTCTCCGGAGAAGATCCGCTCCTGGTCACACGGCGAGGTTCGGAAACCGGAGACGATCAACTACCGGACGTTCAAACCCGAACGGGACGGGCTCTTTTGCGCCCGGATCTTTGGCCCGACCAAGGATTACGAGTGCGCGTGCGGCAAGTACAAGCGCATGAAGTTTGCGGGCGTGGTGTGCGACAAGTGCGGCGTGGAGGTCACCCGCGCGCGCGTTCGCCGCGAGCGCATGGGCCACATCGAGCTGGCCTCGCCCGTGTCGCACGTCTGGTTCTTCAAGGGGCTCCCGAGCTGCATCGGGCAGCTCCTCAACATGCCCCTCCGCGATCTGGAGAAGATCCTCTACTTCGAGGAGTACGTGGTCCTGGATCCGGGCAAGGCGCCCGCCAAAAAGAAGGACCTCCTCACCGTTGACCGCGCGCGTAAGCTCGCGGAGGAGCACGGCCCCGATGCCTTCAAGGTCGGCATGGGCGCCGAGGCCATCCGGGAGCTCCTCTGCGGGCTGGACCTGGAGGCGCTCTCGCGGGAGCTCCGCGCCCAGATGCTGGGTGAGGCCTCGGTGCTGAAGCGGAAGAAGGTCGTCAAGCGCTTGAAGATCATCGAGGCCTTCATCAAGTCCGGAAACCAGCCGGAGTGGATGATCCTCGAGGTGATTCCGGTCATCCCTCCCGAGCTCAGACCCCTGGTGCCGTTGGACGGGGGGCGCTTCGCAACATCGGACTTGAACGATCTCTACCGGCGCGTCATCAACCGGAATAACCGGTTGAAACGGCTCATGGAGCTCAAAGCGCCGGAGATCATCATCCGGAACGAGAAGCGGATGCTCCAGGAAGCCGTCGACGCCCTCTTCGACAACGGCCGGAGGGGCCGCGTGATCACGGGGCCCAACAACCGGCCGCTCAAGTCGCTCTCCGACACGCTCAAGGGCAAACAGGGGCGGTTCCGTCAGAATCTTCTGGGTAAGCGGGTGGACTACTCCGGCCGGTCGGTGATCGTCGTGGGCCCCCAGCTCAAGCTTCACCAGTGCGGGCTTCCCAAGAAGATGGCCCTGGAGCTGTTCAAACCGTTCATCCTGCGAAAGCTGGAGGAGCGCGGCATCGCCTCGTCCATCAAGGCCGCCAAGAAGTTTGTGGAGAAAGAGCGGCCGGAGGTCTGGGACATTCTGGAAGAGGTCATCAAGGAGCACCCGGTCCTCTTGAACCGCGCCCCGACGCTCCACCGCCTCGGCATCCAGGCCTTCGAACCCATCCTGGTGGAAGGCAAAGCCATCGAGATCCACCCGCTGGTCTGCACTGCCTTCAACGCCGACTTTGACGGCGATCAAATGGCGGTGCACATTCCGCTTTCGCTGGAAGCCCAGATCGAGGCCCAGGTGCTGATGCTCTCGTCCAACAATATTCTCTCCCCCTCCAACGGGGCGCCCCTGGCCGTGCCCACGCAGGACATGGTGCTGGGGATCTATTACCTGACCAAGGAGCGGAGCGGGGTCAAGGGCGAGGGCCGGTTGTTCGCGGACACGGAGGAGGTGCGGATCGCCTACGACGCCGAGGACGTGGACCTGCAGGCCCGGATCCGTCTCCGCTGGAACAGCGAGATCATCGAGACGACGGTGGGACGCGCCCTCCTGAACGAGATCATCCCCGAGCCCCTCCGGTTCGTGAACCGAGAGCTGAAGAAGAAGGAAGTCACCGCCCTGGTAGCCGAGTGTTACCAGAAGCTCGGGAACGAGGTCACGACCCGGTTCCTGGACGAGCTGAAAGACATCGGTTTCCGATACGCCACACTCTCCGGTCTCTCGATCGGCATTGATGACATGCACGTCCCGTCGTCCAAGGAGCGGCTCATCGAGGAAGCCCGCGGTTTTGTCACCGAGGTGGAGCAGCAGTACCAGGACGGAGTCATCACCAACGGCGAGCGCTACAACAAAGTGGTGGACATCTGGGCGCACGTCACCGAGCAGATCGCCGACGAGATGTTCCGCGAGCTGGAGGGCGGCGAGCGGGGCGGCGAGTTCAACCCCATCTACATGATGGCCGACTCCGGGGCCAGAGGCTCCAAGCAGCAGATCCGCCAGCTGGCGGGCATGCGGGGGCTCATGGCCAAGCCGTCCGGTGAGATCATCGAGACGCCCATCACCTCCAACTTCCGCGAAGGGCTCACGGTGTTGGAGTACTTCACCTCCACCCACGGCGCCCGGAAGGGTCTGGCCGATACCGCCCTGAAGACGGCCGATTCCGGTTACCTGACCCGCCGGCTGGTGGACGTGGCCCAGGACGTAATCGTCAGCGAGTACGATTGCGGGACGGTGAAGTACATCGACGCGACGCCGCTCGTGGAGGGGGGCGACATCATCCAGTCTCTCCGCGACCGGGTGCTTGGCCGTGTCGCCGCGGAAGATATCCGGGATCCCTTCTCGGGCGAGATCATCGTCCAGGCCAACACCGAGATTACCGAGGAGCTGGCTCAGAAGATCGAAGATTCCGGCCTGGAGCGGGTCCGGATCCGTTCCGCCCTGACCTGTGAGGCGAAACGCGGCGTCTGCGTCATGTGCTACGGCCGTAACCTGGGGAACTGGCGGCTCGCCGAGCTCGGTGACGCGGTGGGAATCATCGCCGCCCAGTCGATCGGCGAACCCGGCACCCAGCTCACCATGCGGACCTTCCACATCGGTGGCACGGCGAGCCGGGTGGTCGAGGCCTCGAAGCACGAGGCGAAGGCCCCGGGGATCGTCAAGTACCAGAACATGCGGACCGTCGAGAACCGCGAGAAGGATCTCGTGGTGCTGAACCGGAACGGCGAGATCGTGGTGGTGGACGACCGCGGGCGGGAGAAGGAGCGCTACCCCGTGGTGCCCGGTGCCCGGGTGAAGATCAAGGAAGGCAAGCGGGTCCAGCCCGGCCAGATTCTGGTCGAGTGGGATCCGTTCACCACGCCGATCCTGACCGAAGTGTCCGGGAAACTGGTCTATCGCGATATCGTGGAAGGGGTGACAGTTCACGAGGAGTTCGACGAGGTGACTGGCCTGGCCCGGAAGGTGATCATCGAGGACCAGGAAGGGAAGCTCCAGCCCCGCGTGTCCATCAAAGACGCGAGCGGCACGACGCTGGCCCAGAACCCCCTCCCGGTGGGGGCGCACATCCTGGTCCCCGACGGGGGCGACGTGTTCGCCGGCGATATCATCGCAAAGATTCCGCGGGAAACGACCAAGACCAAGGACATTACGGGCGGTCTTCCCCGGGTGGCAGAGCTCTTCGAGGCCCGAAAGCCCAAGGAGCAGGCCGTCATCACGGAGATCGACGGGACGGTGGAGTTCGCCGGGTTCGTGAAGGGAATGCGAAAGATCGTGGTGCGGGCCGACAAGGAGACGCGGGAGTACCTGATCCCCCGGGGCAAGCACATTTCGGTTCACGAGGGAGACCGCGTCAAGGCCGGCGAGGCGCTCATGGATGGTTCGCCGAACCCCCACGATTATCTGGCCGTCCTCGGCGATCGCGAGCTCCAGCGTTATCTCGTGAACGAGGTGCAGGAGGTGTACCGCCTGCAGGGGGTCACCATCAACGACAAGCACATCGAGATCATCGTGCGCCAGATGCTTCGCCGGGTCCGGATCGAGGATGTGGGTGACACCGACTTCGTGGTGGGAGAGCTGGTGGACAAATTCGTGTTCCAGGAGGAGAACGAGAAGGTCCTGGCCCAGGGCAAGCATCCTGCCACCGCCAAGCCGGTCCTGCTCGGGATCACGAAAGCGTCGCTTTCGACGGACAGCTTTATCTCCGCGGCGTCCTTCCAGGAGACCACCCGCGTCCTCACCGATGCGGCCATCAGCGGCAAGGTGGACAACCTCCGCGGGCTGAAGGAAAACGTGATCGTCGGACGGCTCATCCCGGCGGGCACCGGGCTCACGCACTACACCCGCGCCGAGGTCCTGAGCGCCGGCGGGGAGGAGGCCACGCCGGCCGTCGAGGAGGAGCCGGCTGCCGAGGCCCCTGCCGAGGGTGAGGCCTCGATTGCCGCGGCCAGTTGACAATGCGCGTCAACCCTGGTAAACAAATAGAGTTTGTCCGAATTTCAAGGTGAAGGGAGTCATGCCGACCATCCATCAGCTCGTTCGGGAAGGCCGGGAGGCGGTCCAGAAGAAGTCCAAGACCCCGGCCCTGGGGGCGTGTCCCCAGAAGCGAGGGGTCTGCATCCGGGTGTACACCACCACGCCCAAGAAGCCGAACTCCGCTCTTCGGAAAGTGGCGAGGGTGCGGCTGACCAACGGCCTCGAGGTGACCGCGTACATCCCTGGAGTCGCCCACAACCTCCAGGAACACTCCATCGTCCTCATTCGCGGCGGCCGCGTGAAGGATCTTCCGGGAGTTCGGTATCACATCATCCGCGGAGTTCTGGACGCCGCGGGCGTCGCGAACCGCAATCAGAGCCGCTCGAAGTACGGGGCGAAAGTGCCCAAGGGCGGGGGCGCGAGCTGATGCGACTCCGCGTGGTGTGGCGAAGCTGTTCGAGCGCGGGCTTAGCCCGCGCAATCGTGGGGGAGGTTCGGAAGGGGGGCGGAGCCCCCCTCCGAGGGGAAAGACCATGAGACGCGCGGGAGCAGCGCACCGGGAGATCACTCCGGATCCGAAGTTCGGAAGCCGACTCGTGGCAAAGTTTGTCAACATGATGATGGAGCGCGGAAAGAAGAGTGTCGCGGAGCACATCATGTACGACGCTCTGGAAATGATGCAGCAGCGGAGCAGGCAGGATCCGCTCAAGCTCTTCAAGCAGGCGGTGGACAACGTCAAGCCCGCCCTGGAGGTGAAGTCCCGGAGAGTTGGGGGGTCCACCTACCAGGTTCCGGTGGAAGTGCGCCAGGAGCGGCGCAACTCGCTCTCCATGCGGTGGCTGATCGGTATCGCCCGTCGGCGCGGAGAGAAGAGCATGGCCGAGAAGCTGGCCGCCGAGCTCCTGGACGCCGCAAACAGCCGCGGCGCCGCTGTGAAGAAAAAGGAAGACACGCACAAAATGGCGGAGGCCAACAGGGCCTTCGCCCACTACCGCTGGTAGCAGGGCAAAAGACGTGGAACGGCAATACCCTCTGGAGAAAACCCGGAACATCGGCATCATGGCGCACATCGATGCCGGGAAGACCACGACGACGGAGCGAATCCTGTACTACACCGGCCGCTCGTACAAGATCGGCGAGGTGGACGAGGGGACCGCCACCATGGACTGGATGGTCCAGGAGCAGGAGCGGGGGATCACGATCACCTCCGCCGCCACCACCTGCTTCTGGGGCGACTGCCGGATCAACATCATCGATACGCCCGGGCACGTGGACTTCACCATGGAGGTCGAGCGCTCCCTGCGGGTTCTGGACGGGGCCATCGCGATTCTTGACGCCGTCGCGGGGGTCGAGCCCCAGACGGAAACGGTGTGGCGTCAGGCCGACAGGTACCGGGTTCCCCGCATCGTCTATGTGAACAAGATGGACCGGACGGGAGCCGATTTTCAGCGTTCGATCACGATGATCAAGGAACGTTTGGGAGCCCTGCCCGTCCCGATCCAGATCCCACTCGGGAAGGAGGACGGCTTCATCGGGGTGATCGACCTCATCGAGCAGGTGGCCATCGTCTGGAGCGAGGAGAGCCTGGGCCAGGACTTCCGGCGGCAGGAGATCCCGGCCGACGTTCAGGCGCTGGTCCGCGAGTATCGCGAGAAGCTGGTGGAGTCACTCGCCGAGGTGGATGAAGCGTTGATGGAGAGATACCTGGGAGACGAGAAGATCAGCCCCGACGACATCAAGGCGGCCCTCCGAACCGGCACCATCGCGATGAAGCTGGTGCCGGTCCTCTGCGGAGCATCCTTCAAGAACAAGGGGGTTCAGCCCCTCCTGGATGCCGTGGTGGACTATCTCCCCTCGCCGCTGGACATCCCCCCCATGCAGGGCGCGAACCCGGAGACCCAGGAGAACGAGGTCCGGCTGGCGGACGACGCGGAACCCTTTTCGGCGTTGGCCTTCAAGCTGATGAACGACCCGTACGTGGGCCAGCTCACCTTCCTCCGGGTCTACTCCGGAACGCTCGCCTCGGGCTCTTACGTGTACAACTCCACGAAGGAGAAAAAGGAGCGGGTGGGCCGCCTTCTCCGGATGCATGCCAACAAGCGGGAGGAGGTAGAGTCTATCTCGGCCGGTGACATCGCCGCGGCCGTCGGGCTGAAGTTCACGACCACGGGAGACACGCTTTGCGATCCGGATCGCCCCATCGTGCTGGAGTCCATGGACTTCCCGGAACCGGTCATCGCTGTGGCGATCGAGCCCAAGACCAAGGCCGACGAGGAGCAGTTGGGGCGGTCGCTGGCGCGGCTCGCCTTGGAGGACCCGACCTTCAGAGTCTCGACGGACGCGGAAACGGCCCAGACGCTGATCTCGGGGATGGGGGAACTCCATCTGGAGATCATCGTGGACCGACTGCTGCGCGAGTTCAAGGTCGAGGCCAACGTGGGCAGGCCCCAGGTGGCCTACAAGGAGACCATCCGCCGGAAGGCCGAGGCCCAGGGACGCTTCGTCAAGCAGTCGGGAGGCCGCGGTCAATACGGGGATGTCTGGCTGGAAGTCGAGCCGGCGCCGCACGGGACAGGGGTCGTGATTGAGAACAAGATCGTGAGTGGCGCGATTCCCAGGGAGTACATCCCCGCGTGCGAGAAGGGCGTGCGCGAGGGCATGGAGACCGGGGTCCTCGCCGGCTACCCGATAGTGGATGTGAAGGTGACCCTGACCGACGGCAGCTATCACGACGTGGACTCCTCCGAGATGGCGTTCAAGATCGCCGCCTCCATGGGCTTCAGGGAGGCATGCCGAAAGGGCGAGCCGGTCCTGCTGGAGCCCAGCATGCAGGTGGAGGTGGTGGTGCCGGAGGAGTATCTGGGGGCCGTCGTCGGCGACCTGAACGGCCGGCGAGGCCGCATCGGCTCCATAGATGCGCGAGCAGGTTCTCAGGTCATCCGCGCCACTGTCCCCCTGGCGCAGATGTTCGGCTACGCTACTGATCTCCGCTCCATGACGCAGGGGCGAGCCACGCATACCATGCAGTTCGCCCGCTACGAGGAAGTGCCGCCGGCGATCGCCGATGAGATCGTGGCGAAGGGCGCCGGTCGCTCGCCCGCCCGCGTCGGTTCCCGCTAGCGTTCGCAGCGCCCACTGGAGGAACGCACCATGGCCAAGGCGAAGTACGAGCGGACGAAGCCGCACGTGAACATCGGGACGAT
>CAYJUC010000055.1:0-15306 GCA_964372605.1 uncultured bacterium
GAGGCCCCCTCCGACGATCTAGAGGCCGAACGGTCCGCGCGGCAGGGGGACCCTCAGGACCGTCTCGAACAGGAAGAAGGTGCCGAAGGCCATGCCGAGGGAGAAGGCCGCGGTGGCCACCCACCCCTTTCGCTCCACGATCTTCAAGAGAAAGGCGAGGGCGACGACGATCGTCAGGCGAAACCCGAGGCGTTCCAGGGCCAGGCCCGCGAAGAAGCAGACCCCCAGGATCGCCACCGCGTGACGCCACTCGGTCCAGATCATCGTTTGCATGCGCGGGGCGCCACCGGCGGCAAAGATCAGGAGGCTGAAGAAGAGGAGGAGGAGCGCCAGCAGCAACGGCATGTAGCCGGGCCCGGGCTCATGGAATGTCCCCATGGGGAGCCTCCGGTTTTCCCAGATCACCCCGAGAGCCAAGAGCGCCAGCCCGGCGCCGGCGAGTCTATCGGTAGTCCACACGGTGGGACCTACTTGGCCTCCACTTTTCCGATGCGTTTGATCGTCTCGGCGAGCATCTGGGTGTCCCGGTCCCACCAGGCCCGGAACTCTTCGGCATCCTGATAGGCGACGGGAGCCTGCATCTTCTCCATGCCGCCTTTGAATTCCGGGTCCTGCACCGCCTGCCGCGTCGCGTCCCGGAGGATTTTCTGGACGTGGGCCGGCAAGTTCCTGGGCGCGAAGAGTCCCGCCCAGAGGTAGAGCTCTCCATCGTAGCCGAGCTCTTTCAGCGTGGGGACATCCGGAAAGGCGGCGAGCCGCTGCGCCCCCGAATGGGACAGAGCGCGGAGCTTGCCGCCCTTGATCTGGGGTGTCGCGGCGGCCGTGGACAACGCCGACAGGCCGGCATGGCCCCCCAGGAGGGCGTTCATGGCCGGCCCGCCGCCAGTGTGGGGAACGTGACGGAGTCGGATGCCGGCGGCGTGCGCCAAGATCTCAGTGGCCAGGTGGGAGGGGGTGTAGAGACCGGCCGACGCGAAGATGATCTCGCCCGGCCGCCGCTTGGCGTCCTCCACCAGCTCCTTCACGCTCTTCCATGGGGTGGCCGCGCCCACCAGGTAGAGGGGAGGATCGGCGACCAGGCGGGCGAGCGGGGCGAAATCGTCCCGCTTGAAGGCGGGGGGCCGGCCGAACAGGGTGTCCACCTCCGGGATGGTCGAGATGGTGAGCACGGTGATCATGAGGGTGTAGCCGTCGGGCTTGGCCACGGCCACCGACTGCATCCCCACGGCCCCGGCGGCGCCCGGCTTGTTGGCGATGATCACCGGCTGCTTCAGCGCGCGCTCGAGGGCGGGGGCGAAGGGGCGCGCTGTCAGATCGGCCACGCCGCCCGGCGGGTACGGCACGATGATGGTGACTGGCCGGGTGGGAAACGGCTCCTGGGCGGCAGCCCCTCCCACCAGACCGAAGAACAGCAGGGCGACAGCGAACACCGGGCGACGCATAGGCACCTCCTGTGTGCCCGACCGCGGGCCTCAGAGGCTCTTCCACGGCCGAGGATCGAAGGGGAGGACGGGCGCGACTCGATCTCCACCTCCGGCGTGGAGTTTCGCTAGAGTACGGACGGATGAAGACCCCTGTCAAGGAGGAATAAGACGCCGACAGTCCCAAGCCGCTTGAATCCGCGCTGAATATACAGTAGGTTTGGCGGGGGAAATAGGGGGCAGGTCATGGGATCACCCGTGGTTGGCATGAGCCCCGATTTCAAATCCACAAAGGAGTGATGGCGATGAGCCGAGCCAAGGTGTTCATTTTCGCGCCGGCGGACAAAGCGGGAGAGACGCATAAGAAGCTCGAAGCAGAGGGGTGTGAGCTGATTCTGGGAAACGCCTCCTGGGATACACCCCAGGGAAACAACGAAGCCGAGATGGTCCGGATTGCGGCGGGAAGCGATGCCCTGATCGGGACCTCAATCCGGAGCTCGCCCATCACGCGAAAGATCATGGAGAGCTCGGACCGACTCCGCATCATCGCGAAGTACACGATTGGCGTCGACGACGTGGATGTCGATGCGGCGACGGAGCTGGGAATCCTGGTGACCCATAGCCCGACCGAATCGAACTGGGGCGGCGTCGCGGAAGGCACGCTCACCGCCATGCTCACCATGCTCAAAAAGGCCCGGGAGCGTGACCGGCACCTCAAGGAGGAGGGCGGTTGGAGAGACCCGCGGCTCGAGGGGACCTATGTCGGCTCCCGCGCGGACGGCTACGCGGGGATCACTCTCGGCCTGATCGGTCTCGGCAGAATCGGGAGCCGTGTGGCCACGCTCCTCAGGCCCTGGAAGATGAGAATCCTGGCCACCGACCCCTACGTGCCCGAGGCCAAATTCGCCGAGCACGGCGTGACGCGCGTGGACCTTCCCACTCTTCTCCGCGAGTCTGACGTGGTGAGCC
Source organism: uncultured bacterium (assembly GCA_964372605.1). Classification (GTDB taxonomy): domain Bacteria; phylum Methylomirabilota; class Methylomirabilia; order Rokubacteriales; family CSP1-6; genus CAYJUC01. The sequence goes on from CAYJUC010000055.1 coordinate 2,391, forward strand.
TGCACGTCGTGCTGACCCGGGAGACCCGGCAGATGATCGGCCCGCGAGAGCTGGCGCTGATGAAGCCCACGGCTATTTTGATCAATACCTCCCGGGGACCGTGCGTGCAGGAAGCTGCCCTCATTGAAGCCCTGCAACGGGGACAGATCGCCGGGGCCGCACTCGACGTCTTCGAGCAGGAGCCGCTATCGGCGGATAGCCCGCTGCGCAACCTCGGGGATAAGGTCCTCATTTCTCCCCACGTGGTCTCTTTCAACGTGGGGAGCGGGCTTGGACCCGGCATCCTTTGGGCGACGGAATCGGTTCTCCACGCCCTGCGCGGCGAGGTTCCCGACAATGTCTACAACAAAGAGGTGATTCCGCGCTGGGAGAGTCGCTTCCGCGGCAAGAGCGTATAGCTAAACTACGAGAAGACGGGAAGTTGGCCGCAACTCCCCGTTTTTTCTTCCATCTGCATTTCTCTTTATCGCCCTATTTTCTTTCTGGGGCACATGAATGAAAGGGCATGAAAGGGCTCATTGACTTGCGCTAGTGTTATATCCATGATATAAGTCTCCCAGGGAGGAGGTGATGGCGATGCCGGAGAAATTCGGCGAGTTTCTGCGCGCCCAGCGTCTGAGGGCGGGCTTTGGCCTGCGGGCGTTTGCTGAGGCGGCCGGAATGCAGCCGTCGAACCTCAGCAACATGGAGCACGGGCGGATCCCCCCGCCCCAGGACCGGACAACGCTCGAGGGACTGGCCGAATTGCTAGGTCTGGCCGACGACGAGCGGGCGCGGCTCTTCGACCTCGCCGTGGCGGGGCGGGACCGTCTCCCGGCCGACGTAGCGGCATTCGCGGCCCAGACGCCGGGGATCCCCGTGCTGCTGCGCACGATCGAGAACCGCGGGCTCAAGCGGGCGGAGCTGGAGAAACTGACCGAGTATGTGAATCGGCTTAGGCGCAAGGGCTAAGGTGTGCCCGGCGCGTACCCACGCTACACGGTCGCTGAGCTGGAGCGCATCGCTACCCGTACCCTCCAGCAGCGGTTTCCGGAGGGTTCGCCTGTCCCCGTTGACGTTGACTACTTGGTGGACACAGAACCCAACGTTTCGCTCGACGTCGCGCCGGGCCTCCTGAACGGGTGCGGGGTCGCTGGAGCGGTCATTGCCCACCCCGACGAGGGCCGTTTCACTATTCTCATCGATGAGGGCGTGGCAGACGGCAACGCCGCCTTCTACCGATTCACGCTGGCCGAGGAGTATGCGCACCTCGTGCTCCACCGCGGTATCCTTCAACAGGTTCGGGACCTCGGTGATGTGGTGGAGTTGCACGAGTCCAAGGACTATTACGACATCCTGGACCGCAACGCCAAGCGCCTGGCGAGCTGCATCCTCATGCCCACGGAGGCGGTGCACCAGGATGCCAGGGTGCGGTTTAGGGCCCTCCGGGGCCAGGGCTTGGAGGAGGGGAAGCTGGTCCAGCGGCTCACGATTCAGTTGGCCCAGCGGTATTACGTCTCTACAAAGGCGATGGAGATCCGCCTAAGAAACTGGCCGCTCTCGATCTATACCGCCATCCGGCATGCCTTCCGTGCGGGGCTCGAGGAGCTGCCAGAATGACAAGGAGTGACATGGACGAGATCAAGCGCGTCGGATCGCCCCGAGCCATTGACACCAAGGGTGACGCGATCACCGTGAGCGTCCCCTTGAACGCCCCGCCGTCACCAGAGTGGGTCCACTTCTTCCGCGAGTTTCCGTCCGAATACACAAGCATGTCCCATCCCAAGCTGGTCGATATTGAGGAGAACGAATTAGTGTTCACTAGCGAGGAACGCTACTTTGCTGATTGGGTCCGGCTCATCGACAGATGGATTAGTGACGCGAACAAGCACTATACGGAGTACCTCCAAACCCTACGCCGCAAGCAGGAACGGCAGGAGGGATTGGAGCGGGAGCGCCAGCAGCGGATTCAGGAGGTCACGGAAAAGTTGCGCGGACTCTGATAGCCGCCGCACGGTGACGAGAAAGGGGTTCTTGATGGTCGCGGCCTATGGCTCTGGTGGCCTGGTAGCGTATTTCGACGAGAGCGGGATTCATGACCGGGCCGATATCTGCGTAATTGCCGGATACGTCGGCAGCCTTAACGAGTGGTGTAGATTCGACGCCTTGTGGGGGCCATACGCGAACACTCCCGAATTTCATGCCAACCGGTTTTTTGGTCGTGATGGTGCGGGCCAACGTGTCAAGCCGTATGCAGGGTGGAGCGATGTCCAAGCGCAAGACTATTTGGCTCGGCTCGTGAATTCGATTACGAGTCTTAAACTGGAGCCAGTCGGCGCGCTTGTTGATGTCCGGGCGTTCCAAAAGTACACCGAAGCTGAGCGACGGCACATGACGGGTGGCAGTATCAGTGGGAGAGGCAAATGGATACACTCTGGCGCGCCAACGAAGCCGTATTACGTGGCGTTTTGGAAGGCCGTTATGTCGGCCATCGAGGTACGGAACAGAGACGACTGGAAGTTGCAGTTCGTCTTTGATCAGCAGCACACTCTCGCTCCGCTCGCCCTCAGGCTTTATCAGCGGTTAAAGAACGAGCTGGATGAGCCTGAGTCCCTACGCATGGGCGACGCCAGATATGCCTCTCGTCATGAGGCGATCGGGCTTCAAGCGGCCGACCTGCTCGCGCATTGTTGGTACCAGTTTGGGCTCTACGGACATGTGGCATCAGCCGAAGTCCATCAGGTGCTATCGGCGCAGCGCCGTGACACTCTCGTGGTGTTCACGAAAGAAATGATGGACAAGCTTGTGGGGCGTACGGAGCCGAGTCCGGGGAACATATATATGTACGATCCGCGCGCACACGCGTTTAGGCCCCAGCCCGGAGGTAGTTAAGCTAGTCGGAGGGGGCCTCGATGGCCCCCCGGCGCTCGAACAGAACGGCGCAGTCCGATCAGGGGCCGTGCTGCGCTTCAGGTGCCGGGCGAAGAACGCCTCAGGCAACGTCCTTCGCGGATTCGACCAGCAGCGACGAGTCGGCCGGATGTCGGACGCCGGCGCGCAATACCAGCTCGGGGCGGAGGCGCCGGGTGATGGTCAGCTCCTCGCCCAGCGCGTCGCGCAGCGTCCACTCGCCGGTGTCCTGAGCCAGCACCGAGACGTCGGCCGGCGCCCCCGGGAGAAGCGTGCCGATCTCACCCTCCTGGCCGAGCATCGTCGCCGCATTCGCCGTCACCATCCTGACGACCTCCGCGAGCGGTAGCCCCAAGCCGATCAGCTCGTTGAGGACCTGCGCCAGGCTGAACACGGCGGCGCCCCCGAGCGGGGCCGGCCGCCCGCTGCGCTCGGCAGTCCGCTCGTCCCAGTAACTCTGGTCGAATTCGCCTCCCTGACCGCGGTTGATCGTGTAGCCGTGGATGTCGGCGCCCACGGTGAACGGGCAGAGACCCGCGTCCAGCACGGCCCGCGCGGCGGCGAAGCTCGCGTGCCCGCCGCGCCCGACGTCGATGCGCACGCCCCGCGCGACGGCTTCGAACAGGAGGGGATGGACGGCGCCCTCGGGCGAGACGAAGGCCCCGGGGTGCTTCGTGAACGGGTGGGCGATGATGTCGCCCGGATCGAGCAGTGGCACCATGTCGGCGACCACCCGGCCGGGCTCGATGAGCGTACCGTCCTCCTCCGCCCAGAGCCGGCCGAGGTGAACGTAGACAGGCACCCGCGCGGCGCGCGAGGCCTCCTTGGCCAGCTTCACGGTCTCGATGCCCCACCGCGAGTACCCCCCGACCTCGGCGTGGCACTTGATGCCTTTGACCAAGTCCTTGTTCTGCTCGATCGCCTTCACGGTCTCGCGCACGTTGATGCCGTCCGGCCCGTACAGCCTGACGTACCGGTGGCCCATGAGGCCGCCGGCGAGGTAGTTCGAGATGAACGCGTAGACGCGCGTGGTGGCCGGCTCGACGATGAACTTCCGGAATCCCTGGATGGTGAGTGGGCTCGCCCCGCCCTGGTCGACGACGGTCGTCACCCCCGAGCGGACCCCGACCAGATCGGGATTCAGCCCGAAGGTGCCGGTCACGTGCTGGTAGACGTGCGCGTGGGTGTCGATCATCCCGGGGATGACGAGGCGATCCCGGACGTCGATCTCGGCGCGAGCCCGGGCCCGGAGCGCCGGCGCGACGGCCGCGACCTTCCCGTCACGGACCGCGACGTCGAGCAACCCGTCCTTCCCCTGCGCGGGGTCGATGACCCGCCCACCCCGGAGGATGAGATCGAACGTCGGCGGCCCGGGCGAGCGATCCTCACCCCTTCCGCCCGTGGGAGATCTACGTTGTGCCGCGGTTGCCCTGGCCATGGCTTCCGTCCTTTCAAGCGCCTCGGCGTTCCCCATTAAATTTCGATCGGATCGTCCACGAGCACCGTGTAGCGGCGCGGCTCGCTGCGGGCCGCGTCATCCGGGTTGACGTACGAGATGGAGCTTTTGCCCTGTATCTCGCGCGGCAGGATGCTCACGCGGACGAAGCTGGTGGGCTCCTCGCGCGACGCCACGGCATGCACCGGTTCCTTTCCGCTCTCGAACCACGCGCCACCTGGCCGCATGGCGCGGAAAGGCCCATCGGCCACCCTCACGTCCAGCCGACCCGTCAGGAGGCACAATCTCAGCCGGAACGACACGGGCCCGCGCCTCCCACATCAAGCTTCAATATTTTCGGAACACGGCGGTAGGGTACGGACGGGTGGGAAACCTGTCAAGGAGAAAGCTGAGACGATGCCCCTGGCGCCCCGCTCGCAAAAACGGCCGACAGGAAGGCCCGCACGTCCAGGCTCATCTGGCGGTGAGCCTGCGCGTCATAGCCCCGCGGATACCCGCGGGTCAGGCACGGGTGGCTCTGGCTCGCCGGGCGTCCCTCCCGGCCAACGCACCGACCGTCGGGTTGTTCCAGGAACTGACAGCGGAAGGGATTGAGTGGATGCGGGGTCCACCGGACTCCGGGGTGCCGCCGATCGTCGAAGGCGTGCCCCGCACCCGCGTACTCATGGATCTGGACGTCCCGACCGGCTCGCCGCATGAGGGCGACGTGAACTACGGGAGCGAGGCTCGGGGGAATGCGCCAACTTGATATGGGTTTCCGCGCCGCTCGGCAGCGTAGCCGTCGGGCCGGAGACACCTATGATAGGATGCAAAGTGGTCCGTGGGAGGCGTCTCATGACGAAATCCATCCGCTTGGCGCTGGCGCTCGCAATCGTTCTGTTCGAGGCCGGGAACGCCCTCGCTCAGGGCGAGCCGCTGCCGACCGATCCCGCGCTGGTCCGAGGAACGCTCGATAACGGCCTCACCTACCTGATCCGAAAGCACGGGAATCCGGAACGGCGCGTGAGTCTCTGGCTCCACGTGGCGTCGGGATCTCTCAATGAGACCGACGAGACCCGCGGCATCGCGCACTACCTCGAGCACATGGCGTTCAATGGCTCGGCCAACTTCCCGCCCGGCTCGCTCATCCCGTACTTTCAGTCGCTCGGCCTTTCTTTCGGGCGCGACCAGAACGCCTTCACGAGCTTCGCCGAGACCACCTACACGCTGGGTCTCCCGGACACCAAGCCCGAGACCATCGACAAGGGGCTCCTGTACTTGAGCGATGTCGCGATGCGTCTCTCTCTCCTCCCCGTCGAGATCGGCAACGAGCGGCAGATCATCCTCGAGGAGAAGCGCGCGAGGGCCGGGGCTCGGCAGCGGGTGCAGGACCAGATCTACGAGCGGCTGGCGCCCGAATCGACCTTCGGACGCCGGCTGCCGATCGGCGCGGAAGAGACGATCAAGTCGGTGACGGCCACGGACTTTCGCGAGTACTACGCGCGCTGGTACGTGCCGAGCAACATGACCGTCATCGTCGTGGGTGACATCGAGCCGGCTGTCGTCGCCAGCCTGATCCGGCAGCACTTCGGAGCCGGGCCCAAGGCGCCACGCCCGGCGGACCGCCCGGTGGGGGTGACGCCCCAGACGACGACCCAAGCGATCGTCGCCACGGACCCCGAGCTGACGCAGGCGAGTGTCACCATCGTCCGGGTCGAGCCTCCGCGTCCCCCGACGACGACGGTCGAGCAGCACCGGCGCGATCTGGTGGAGCTGATCGGCGTCTGGGTTCTCAACCGACGGCTCCAGGCGCAGCTGGCGCAGGGGACGGCGCCATTCCTGAGGGCCCACGCCTCGATCCGCCAGGAAGCCGGGGCGATCCGACTGGTCTCTCTCGAAGCTTCCGGCAAGCCCGGCGACTGGCGGAAGATGCTGGGGGACCTTGGGGTGAGTCTCCAGCGCGCGCGCCTTCACGGGATCACTGATCGCGAGCTCGGGGACGCGCGCGCGGCGTTGATCGCGCAAGGCGGGGAGGCGCTCCAGCGTGAAGCCACGCTTCCCGCTCGGGCGATCCTCCGGCAGATCAACGGCGCCGTGACCCGGCGGGAGCCCGTCATGTCCGCGGCGCAGCGCCTCGATCTGTTGAAACGGCTCCTACCGGGGATCACGGCGGTGGAAGTCTCTCGGGCCTTCGCGGCCAACTTCGACCCGGCCCATGTCACGTTCATCGCTGAACTTCCCACGGGGAGCGACGTGCCCGGCGAAGCCGACTTGATCGCGCTCGGTCGCGCGGCGGTGAACGTGACGCCTTCGCCCGAGGTCCTGGTCGCGCGCGCGGCTTCGCTCCTCGAGAAGCTCCCGTCAGGTGGGAAGATCGTCGAGCAGATCGAGCATGCGGTGAGCGGGGTCCTCTCGGCCTGGCTCGACAATGGCGTGCGGATCCACCACCGATTCATGAGCGAGCGAAAGCACGAGGCGAGCATCGTCATCACGCTGGCGGGCGGGCAGATCCAGGAGACGGCACAGGACCGCGGGATCACCGGGGCGGCGGCGCTGGCGTGGGTCCGCCCGGCCGCGAGCGCGCTCTCCAGCACTCAGATCCGCGATCTGATGACGGGCAAGAAGGTGTACGTGACCGGCCGGGCGGACCAGGACAGTTTGACCCTGACCGTGTCGGGGGCCCCCGATGACCTGGAGGGTGGCCTCCAGCTCGCCTACCTCCTCTTGACCGATCCCCTCATCGAGCCGGCGGCGCTCGAGCAGTGGAAGGAGACCGAGGCGCAGCGGATCGCCGCACGGAAGACGCAGCCCGCGGGCGTCCTCGCCGAAACGGTTGCGGGGTCATTCTATCCGCCCGATGAGACGCGGACCAAGCCCCTGGAGATCTCCCAGGTTCAACAGATTCGTCTGGACGCCGCGCAGGCGTGGCTCAGGAAGATCATCGCCGAGGCGCCCATCGAGGTCTCCGTGGTGGGCGACCTCCCGCGGCCCGCCGCTCTGGCTCTGATTGAGCGATACCTCGGGGGGCTGCCTCCGCGTGCGCGCGTGAGCGACAAGACTCTCAATCACTTGAGGACGATCACGCGTCCCGCGGGGCCGATTAGCGTCGAGCAGAAGGTCAACGTGAGAACGCCGCAGGCCTTCGTGATGGACGGCTTCTTCGGCGCCGACATTCAGAACGTTCGGGACGTCCGGCTCCTGGCGCTCGGGGCGCGCGTGCTCTCGACGCGGATGAACCGGATCATCCGGGAAGAGAAGCAACTCGTCTACAGTATCGGCGCCTCGTCCCAGCCGGCGAGCGAGTATCCCGGCTTCGGCCTCTTCGTCGCCCGGGCGCCCACCGATCCGGTCAAGGCGCACGCGCTGGCGGCGGCGGTGGAGGAGATGTACCTCGCCTTCGCCAAAGACGGTCCGACCGCGGAGGAAATGACCGTCGCGAAGAAACAGATCGCAAACCTGCAGGACCAGCTCATGAAGGATCCCGAGTTCTGGCAGAGTCGGCTCGCGATCCTCGATTACCGCGGCCTCAGCCTCGACGATCTCACCGGCGCGCCGGCGGCCTATCAGCAGTACACGGCCGAAGAGGTTCGCGAGGCGTTTGCCCGATACTCCCGGCCCGACGCCCGATTCCGCTTCGTGATCCTGCCCCAAGGCGCGCGCATTCCTTGACAACGTTCTCTCTCCCCGAGTAACTTCCTTCCAGCATGAAGATCAGCGATCGCTGGCTCAGGGAGTACGTGGAGACCGACCTCGGGCCCGAGGCGATCGCCGACCGGCTGATCAACGCCGGCATCGAGGTAGCCGAGGTGAGGCACCTGGTCCCCGGGCTCTCGGGCGTGGTCGTCGGGGAGGTGGAGGCCATCGAGCGCGATCTGGGGCGGACGCCGGACGGCCATCATCTGAAAGTTTGCCGCGTCGTCACAGAGGACCGGAAATACTCGGTGGTCTGTGGCGCCCCCAACGTGAGCGCCGGGGTTCGCGCGCCGCTGGCCGTGCCCGGGGCCGCCCTTCCGGGGGGGCGAACGATCCGCGTCGCCTCGATCCGCGGGCACCGCTCGGAGGGGATGCTCTGCTCGGAGAAGGAGCTGGGGATCGGGGAGGACGTGTCCGGCATCCTGCTCCTTCCCCGCGATGCCCCGTTGGGGGCGGATCTCGTCGCCTACCTCGGCCTTGACGATTGGATCCTGGAGGTGGAGATCACCCCGAACCGGCCGGACTGCCTCTCGGTCGTCGGCGTGGCCCGGGAGGTGGCGGCCCTGACCGGGGCGCCGTTTCGCCCTCCCGCGGTGGCGGTGAAGGAGGGGAGGACGGAGGCGGCGGCGCTGGCCAGCGTTGCCGTGGAGGCTCCGGACCTCTGCCCCCGATACGCGGCGCGGGTCATCACCGGCCTCCGTGTCGGGCCGTCGCCGCCCTGGCTCGCCCGGCGTCTCCAGAGCGTCGGGCTCCGTCCCATCAACAACCTGGTGGACGTCACCAACTACGTCCTCTGGGAGCTGGGGCACCCCCTTCACGCGTTCGACCATCATGCGCTTCGGGGGCGCCGGATCGTCGTGCGCCGGGCCAGAGCCGGGGAACGGATCGCCACGCTGGACGGCGAGGACCGCACGCTCACCGACTCCATGCTCCTGATCGCCGACGCCGAGCGAGGCGTGGGGATCGCCGGGATCATGGGCGGGGCCAACTCGGAGGTCACGGGCGAGACCACCACCGTGCTCCTGGAGAGCGCGTACTTCCATCCGGGCGCCACCCGCCGGACCTCCCGCGCCCTGGGGCTCTCCACCGAGGCCTCATATCGCTTCGAGCGCGGCGCCGACATCGAGGGGCTCAGGGACGCCCTGGATCGCGCGGCGCAGCTGATCGCCGAGCTGGGCGGGGGCGTCGTGGCGAAAGGCGTCCTCGATTTCTACCCGTCGCCCCGGCCGCGCCCGCGGATCCCCCTCCGCCTCTCCCGCATCCAGCGTCTGGTGGGAACCTGCCCGCCCAGAGCGCAAGTGGTCCGGATCTTCCAGGGGCTCGGCTTTACCGTCGACGGCCGGGAGGAGCTGCTGGAGGTGGAGGTGCCGAGCTTCCGCCGCGATGTCGTTATGGAGGACGACCTCGTCGAAGAAGTGATCCGGGTCTGGGGCTACGAGCGGATTCCTTCCACGCTCCCCAGCGGCGCCCTCACCCTCACCCGCCGGCCGCCCGCGTTGCGGCAGGTCGCGGTCGTCCGCCACGCTCTCGTTGGGGCGGGGCTTTCGGAGGTCGTCACCATGAGCTTCGTGGACCCCGATCGTCTGAGGCTCATGGGATGGGATCCCGCTTCCCCGGAGCTGCTGAACCTTCGGAATCCGTTGAGCCGGGAGCGCTCGGTGTTGCGCCCCACGCTGGCCGTCGGCCTCTTGGAGACCGTGGCCGGGAACATTCACCGCCAGATCTCAGACGTCCGCTGCTTCGAGGTGGGGCGCGTGTTCCGCTCCGGGGGAGCCGGGGGGCTGGGGCAGGAGGAGCTGCGCGTCGCTCTGGCGCTGACGGGGCTCCGCAGCCCGCGGAGCTGGTTCGGCGGCCGCGAGCGGACCGACCTCTACGACGCAAAGGGGATCCTGGAGCTGCTCCTGGCGGCCCACGGCCTCGACGAGGTCCTGGTCCGGCCGTTCGCGCTCCCGTTGCTGGAGGAGGGCCGGGCCGGCGAGGTGGTCGTCTCGGGGGAGGCTCTCGGGTTCTTCGGCGAAGTGGCCCTGCCGGTACGCGAGGCCTTTGACGTGGCCGGGCCGCTGTTTTACGCGGATCTCTGGCTCGACCGCCTCCGCGCGCTTCCGCTACCTCCGCTGGCGTATCGGGCGCTGCCCCGCTTCCCCGCGGTCCAGCGGGACCTGGCCGTGGTCGTCTCGGCGGAACTGTCGGCCGCCGAGGTGAGCCGCGCGATCCTCGAGGGAGCGGACCCGATTCTCAAGCGGGCGACCCTCTTCGACGTCTACTCAGGGGATCAGATCGGCGCCGGCCGGAAGAGTCTCGCCTACACGCTTCTCTACCAGGCCGACGATCGCACGCTGACCGACGAGGAGGTCCAGAGCCTGCACGAGCGGATCCTCGCCAGGCTCAGGCAGCGGTTCGCGGCGGAGGTCCGGGGTCTCGCATGATGATGAAAAACGTGGCCACAGCATGCCCGACCTCACCGACGGACCACAGCGCGTTCGAGCGCGGGCTTTGCCCGCGCAATCTACTCGGGCCTCGCGCTCCGGGTGGCCTGCCTCGCGGCAGGGCCGAACCCGTCACTCTCGAACTGCAAGGGGGGGAGGTTTCGGAAGGGGGGCGTGCCCCCCTCCGAGTCATCGTATGATGCCCGAGGAACTGTCCCTGCGGCTGGGCCAGCTCGAAGCGGCGGTTCATCGGGCCGCCGAGCTGATCTCCCGGCTGAAGGCGGAGCGCGGTGATCTCCAGGGGCGCCTGGACGCTCAGGCCCGGGAGATGGAAGAGCAGCGGACCGAGCTGGGCCGGCTGCGCCAGGAGCGCAGGGAGATCCTGGCGCAGGTGGACGGGATCCTGAAGGAGCTGGACAGTCTTGAGCTCGACTGAAGAGTCTCATCGCGTCGAGATCGAGATCCTCGGCCAGCGGCTCGTGCTCCGGAGCGCGGCGCCGCCCGAGTACGTGCGGGGTCTCGCAGCCTACGTGGAAAACACCCTCCGGCAGCTCCGGCCCCGGGGCGGGACCGAGGAGCCGGTGAGGCTCGCCCTGCTGGCGGCCCTCGCGCTCGCCGACGAGTTGTTCCGCGCCCGCGACGACCGCGCCCAGGGGGAGGTCGAAACGGCCGAGCGGATGGACGGTCTCCTCCGCTTCCTCGACGAAGTGGCGCCGCCCGCGAAACTTTCCCCTTGACGATCACGGGGCGCTGGGATAAGAGAATACTGGTCAAGCGTTTTTTCCCTGCGCTGTGCGTGATGCCGGAGGAAAGTTTCAACCCGATTCTGAAAAAGGGGGCTTGACTGTGAGGGTGGAGTGCATGCCCCTTCGAAGAAGGGGAAGCCTAAAGCCCTCCTATATGGCACCCACCTGGTGAGACCAGGTTCGAAACACCGTCGGCACACGGCAGAGGCGGGGATATCTGACGGCGGCGGGCCAATCTGGTCCGCCGCTGTGCTCTTCTGGGTCTCGGCCTCTATCAGGGGCGGGCACCCGGACCTGTCGGTCACGCCCGCCTTCCATCGCCGGTCCGGCCTTCCCCGCCTATCGCCATTTCCGATGCGTTTCTTGACTCTTGCTGGCTGGTGCCCTATAATCTGTTAACTTTACAGCGGTTTGATCATCCAGGGGATGAGTCTATTGAACGGACAAACGAATGGACCATGGGATCCCGCCGAGGGTAGCCTGCCGGGGGAGGCGGTGATCCATTTGGGAGACGAATATGTTCACCAACATGCTGATGATCTGGCTCCTACCAGTCGTGGCTCTGGTTTCGGTGGCGGTCGGGTTCTTCATTCAGCGCGCCATCTCCGATCGGCGGATCGGGGAAGCGCGCGTCCAGGCCCGGCGGATCGTCGAGGAGGTCGAAAAGGACGCTGAGGCGACGCGCAAGACCGCCGATCTTGAAGCCAAGGAGCTAGTCCTCAAAGCCCGCACCGAGTTCGAACACGAAGTCCGGGACCGCCAGCGGGAGATGCAGCAGATCGAGCGGCGGATCATGCAGAAAGAGGAACAGCTCACCCGCCGGCTGGACCAACTCGAACGGCGCGAAACCGATTCCCAGGCCAAAGAACGGAGCCAGAGCGAGCGCGAGAAGGCGATCAAGGAGAAGGAGGACCGGCTCGCCGTCGCCCTCGAGGACCAGCGACGGAAACTGGAGACGATCTCGGGTCTCACCGCGGCGGAGGCCAAGCAGCAGCTCCTGGGGCAGATGGAGGAGGAAGCCCGGCGGGAGGCCGCGCTGATCGGCATGCGCCTCGAGGAAGAAGCCCGCGAGACGGCCCACGCGAAGGCGAAGGAAATCCTCGCCACCACCATCCAGCGGCTCGCCCCCGACTACACCGTCGAGACCGCGGTCTCGATCGTGGATCTGCCTTCGGACGACATGAAGGGGCGCATCATCGGCCGGGAAGGCCGGAACATCAGGGCCCTGGAGCTTCACACCGGCGTGGACCTCATCGTGGACGACACCCCCGAGGCGGTGCTCATCTCCGCGTACGATCCTTACCGCAGGGAGATCGCGCGCCTGTCCCTCCAGCGCCTCATCGCCGACGGCCGGATCCACCCGACGCGGATCGAGGAGGTGGTGGAGAAGGTCAAGAAGGAGATGGAGCTGCAGCTCAAGGAGGAGGGGGAGAAGGCCTGCTTCGAGGTGGGCGTGCACGGGTTCCACCCGGAGCTGGTCCGACTGGTCGGGCGCCTCAAGTACCGGACCTCCTACGGCCAGAACTGCCTGCAGCACTCCAAGGAGGTCGCCTGGCTCGCCGGCATGATGGCCGCCGAGATCGGCGCCGACGCCAAGCTGGCCAAGCGCATGGGCCTGCTGCACGACATCGGCAAGGCCCTCACCCACGAGCAGGAGGGCAGTCACCCGGAGATCAGTCTTCAAGTTCTGACGAAGTACAACGAGTCGCCCAAGGTGATCAACGCCG